>NZ_SPQN01000005.1 GCF_004571065.1 Geodermatophilus sp. DF01-2 | reverse complement strand
GGCATGGAGCAGACCCGCACCGGCGACTGGGTGCTCTCCCGGCTCGCCGTCCAGGAGCCGGGCCGGCTGGGCCGGCGCGGGCAGCTGCACCAGCTCGCCTGGGACGAGGTGACCGGGCTGGCCCTGCGCAGCCCGGTCCGCACCGCCCGGGCCTCGAGCCGCAGCGGGGCCAGCACCAGCACGGCGGGCGGGCTCACCGGGCGCCGCCGGGTTCCCGGTGCAGGTACCGCCCCAGCGCCATGAGCGGGAAGACCTGCCGGTACAGGTGGTAGGTGAGGTAGAAGTCGCCGGGGAAGCCGGTGCCGGTGGCCTGCGGCTCCTCCCAGGAGCCGTCCGGCCGCTGGGTCCGGGCCAGCCACCGCACCCCGCGGTCGACGACCCCGCCGCGCTCGCCGGCGGCCAGCAACGCCAGCAGGGCCCACGCCGTCTGGGACGCGGTGGGCGTGCCGCGACCCCGCCAGGCCTGGTCTGCGTAGGAGCGCGGGTCCTCCCCCCAGCCGCCGTCGGCCGCCTGGGAGGTCTCCAACCAGCGGACGGCGCGTCGGACCGGCGGAGCTCCCGGGTCGACCCCGGCAGCGACCAGCGCGGGGACCACCGCCCCGGTGCCGTAGACGTGGTTGACGCCCCAGCGGCCGAACCAGGACCCGTCCGGTTCCTGGACGTCCAGCAGCCACGCGACGCCCCGGCGGGCGGCGGTGCTGTCCGCGGAGCCGGTGACGGCGAGCATCTCCACGACGTGTGCGGTGACGTCGGCCGACGGTGGGTCGGTCACCTCGCCGAAGTCGAGGAAAGGCAGGTGCCGGCACAGCCGGCTGGTGTTGTCCGCGTCGAAGGCTCCCCAGCCGCCGTCGCGGCTCTGCATCCCGACCAGCCAGGCGGTCCCCCGGTCGACGGCGGCGCGGGCCGCGGGCGAGCCGGCCGCCGTCCGGGACAGGGCGACGACGACCTCGGCGGTGTCGTCGACGTCGGGGTAGAGGTCGTTGTCGAACTCGAACGCCCAGCCGCCCGGCGCCAGCCGCGGCCGCCGCACCGCCCAGTCGCCGCGGATCCGCACCTCCTCGCCGAGCAGCCAGTCGGTGGCCCGCCGCAGCGCCGGGGCGCCCGGGGGGAGGCCGGCGTCGGTGAGGGCGATGGCAGCCAGTGCGGTGTCCCAGACCGGTGACTGGCAGGCCTCGATGCGGCGCATGCCGCCCGCGCGCACGGTGAAGCGCTCCAGGCCCAGTCCTGCCTGCACCGGCGGGGAGTCCAGCGGGTGCCCGAGCAGGTGCAGCGCGATCAGCGAGTACACCCACGGCGGCTGGATGCCGCCCCAGGACCCGTCGGCCTCCTGCCGCTCCAGGATCCACCGCCCGGCCCGCGCCAGCGCCAGCCGGCGCAGTGGTCGCAGCGGATGCCGCTCGTAGCGGTGCAGCAGGCGGTCCAGCCGCTGGAAGGCCCGCCCGGTGCGGGACGCGGCCGGCGCCGCGGGCCGCGGGCCGGCGCGCAGCTCGGCCAGGTCGAAGCCGAGGGACCGGCTCGGGCGCAGCGCGCCGACGACGGCCAGCGGGACGATGGTCTGCCGCGCCCAGCAGGCGAAGCCGTACACGTTCAGCGGAGCCCACCGCGGCAGCAACACCAGCTCGGGGGGGAGCACCGGCAGCTCCGACCAGGGCTCCTGGCCGAACAGCGCGAGCCAGAAGCGGGTGAACACCCGGGCGTTCTCGATCCCGCCGGAGGCGAGGACGAACTCCCGCGCCCGGCGCAGGGAGTCGCTGTCGGGAGGATCGCCGGCCAGTCGCAGGGCGACGTAGGCCTCCACGCTGGTGGACAGGTCGCCGGGACCGCCGGGATAGGTGGCCCAGCTGCCGTCGTCGCGCTGGCGCGACCGGATCCAGGCCGCGGACTCCCGGGTCTGCGTCGCGGTCCGCACCCCGAGGAACTCCCGGAGCAGGAGGTCCTCGGCGTCCATGGTCACGTTGCTCTCGAGCTCGCCCTGCCACCAGCCGTCGGGGTGCTGCCGGTCGAGCAGCCAGTTCCGGGCCCGCTCCAGCGCCTCCGCCGCCCCGGCAGCAGGAGCGGTGGAAGGGGTCGGGACATCGGATGCGGGGATGCGGGTCATCTCAGCGCCTCCGCGCGGTGACGAAGCAGGCGATGTCGGTGAGCTCCTCGTGCACGTCGACGGGGACCGCCGCGGCGGAGAGCCGGTCGAGGGCCAGGTGCAGCCGGCGGTCGGCCTCGGCCGCCGCCCACTCCCGTCCGCCCGCCCGCTCGACGAGCAGCGCGGCCCGGCGGAGGTCGCCGTCGCCGGTCAGCGGACCGCGGCCGAGGAGCTCGGCCAGCCGGTCGCCACTGGGGGTGCGGCTGCGGAGTGCGGCGACGACCGGACCGCTCTTCTTGCGGGTCCGCAGGTCCGACATCGGCGGCTTGCCCGTGACCGCCGGATCGCCCCAGATCCCGAGCAGGTCGTCGGTCAGCTGGAAGGCCAGACCCAGGTGGGCGCCGAAGGCGCCCAGCGACTCGGCGAGGGCCATCCCGGCGGAACCGCTGAGGGCACCGGCGCGCAGGGCGCACACGAGGAGCGCACCGGTCTTGCGCCCGGCCATCGCCAGGTACTCGGCCACCGTGACGTCGGTCCGGTCCTCGAAGGCGAGGTCCTCGGCCTGGCCGCCGATCAGGGCGGCGGTCGCCTCGGTCAGGCACCGGTCCACGGCCAGGGCGGCGCCGTCGGGGAGCTCCAGGGCGAGCTCGGCGGCGAGGGCGAGCAGCGCGTCGCCGGCCAGGACCGCGCGCGCCGGCCCGAACGCGGCCCAGGCGGTCGGCCGGTGGTGCCGGGTGCGGTCGCCGTCCATGAGGTCGTCGTGCAGCAGCGAGAAGTTGTGCACGAGCTCGACGGCGACCGCGGCCCGGGTGGCAGCACACTCCGGCGCTCCGGCCGCGCGGGCGGCCAGCAGCGCCAGGGCCGGCCGCAGCGCCTTGCCGGTCTCCGCGGCCGGCCGTCCGTCGACGCACCGCCACCCGAAGTGGTGGGCGGCCACGGCCTGCAGCGAGGGGGCCAGCCGCGCGACCGCCGCGCGCAGCGGACCGTCGATGGCGGCACGGGCCTGCGGCAGGCCGGCCGGGAGCGCGAGGGTCATCGACCGGCTCCCGCGGGCGCCGGTCGGCGCAGGTCCGCCAGGACGACCTGGGCCGCGCGCCGGCCGCTGCGGACGGCGCCCTCCATCGTCGCCGGCCAGTCGGTCCGGGTCCACGCACCGGCGAGGGCGAGCCGCGGGACGGCGGTCCGGGCAGCGGGACGTAGCGCGCCGGCCCCCGGGGACTGCCGGAAGGTGGCCGCCGGCTCGCGGGTCACGAAGCTGTCCACGACCTGCGCCGACGCGGCAGCGGGCAGCAGGCGGGACAGCGCGGGCAGGTACCGCTCCCGCAGCGCCGCGACCGGCTGGGCCACGTCGGCGTCGGCCGCCGAGATCGACATCGCGAGGTACTGCCCCCGGCGCAGCCCGGAGCTGCCGGTGCGGTCGAACACCCACTGCACGGGCGAGTCGACCGCGGCCAGGAACGGCAGGGCGGTCACGGGGCGGTCGTAGACGACGTGCACGTTGAGGATCGCCGCCGTCCCCAGCCGCGCCGGCGCCTGCGGGTCGGCCAGCGCGCCGTCCGGCAGGAGCCCGCCGACGGCGTCGTTCGGGACGGCGAGGACCACCGCGTCGGCGGGCACCGGGCCGGACCGGGTCTCGACGGTGAACCCGGCCGCGGCGGGGCGGACGGCCTCCACGACGGCGCCGCAGCGGATCTGCGCGCCCAGCCGGCGCAGCTCGGCCGCGGCCGGCTCGGCGTGGAGCCGGGACAGGGGCACGGCCGACCAGCCGATGTCGGCGGCACCCGGCTCCGTCAGCAACCCGCGTCGCACGACCGTCGCGGCCAGGGCGAGCGAGGCCTCGGAGGCCCGGGCGTTGAGCGTGGCCACGGTGAGCAGCTCCCACAGCCGCTCGACCGCGACCGGCCGCTGGCCTCGTCCGGTCAGCCACGACCCGAAGCTCACGGCGTCCGCCGCGGGGTCGTCGGGGCGCACCCGGCGCAACGCGAGCGCCGCACGCACGGCGCGTGCCCGGTCCAGCGGCGGCAGCAGCCGGTAGCCGGCCAGCGCCCCGGCGAGGTGCAGCGGGGCCGGCAGGCGACTCCGGCGCAGGCGGCCGGCTCCTCCACCGGCCGCGACGACCGGCACGTCCAACCGCTCCTGCAGGACGGTGCGGTCCTCGACCCCGAGGCGGCGGAGGAAGGTGCGGTAGGCCGTGCAGCAGCGCAGGAAGACGTGCTGGCCGTTGTCCACCTCCAGCTCGCCCCGCCGGAAGGAGGAGGTGGCCCCACCCAGCCGCGGCCGGCGTTCCAGGAGGATCACCCGCGCGCCGGAGTCGGCGGCCTCGAGGCCGGCAGCCAGCCCGGCCAGCCCACCGCCGACGACGACGACCTGCGACCGGCTCACCGCGCCCCCCGGACCAGGGCCTGCACCGCCACGAGCAGCTTCTCGCGCCCCGGCAGGGCGACCCGGCCCTCGAGCACCCGGCCGGGCTCGGCGGCGATCCGGTCGAGCAGCCGGGAGTAGATGCCGGCCATGGCCAGGCAGCAGGCGGCGCTGCGGCGATCCAGCCGCGGAACGAGCCGCAGGCCGATCTCGTACCAGCCTCGGGCCCACACCGCCTCGGATCGCACCAGGTCGGGCAGCCGGTCGGCGGCGGCGTCCAGCGAGGAGGGCTTCCCGGCCTCGAGGGTGATGCCGTGCTCGGCGAGGTCCTGCTGGGGCAGGTAGACCCGGCCGTTCTCCAGGTCCTCGCGGACGTCGCGCAGGATGTTCGTCAGCTGCAGCGCGACGCCCAGCGCGTTCGCGAGACGGGTGGACCCGTCCGGGTCGGCGGTGCCGAAGACGCCGAGCGAGAGCCGCCCGATGGAGCCGGCCACGCGCTCGCAGTACCGGACCAGGTCCTCCGGGGTCCGGTAGGTCGTGCCGCGGACGTCCATCTCCACCCCGTCGACGAGGTCCGCGAAGGCGGCGAGGGGGATCGGCAACCTGGCGGCGGCGTCGGCCAGCGCCACGCTGACCGGGTCGTCGCGGTGGTCGTCCAGCGCCCCGAGCTGGGCCCGGACGGCGCCGAGCAGGCGGGCCTTCTCCTCGGTGGGGAGGACGGGATCGTCGCCGATGTCGTCGACCCGCCGGGCGAAGGCGTACACGGCCGACAGCGCCCGTCGCTTCCCGGGCGGGAGCAGGCGGATGCCGTAGGAGAAGTTGCGCGCCTGCTCGCGGGTGATCCGCTCGCACTCGCCGTAGGCGGCCGCGACCCGCCGCCGGCGGCCGGCACCGGGCCGGGGGTCGAGCAGGGCCCGCACGGCCTCGGTCGCGATCTGCCGGCGGGACGGGCGGGGAGCTCCGGCGAGCACGTCGTGGCCGGCGGCCCGGATGGCCCCGATCGCCGCCCGGCCGCCACCGACGAACCCGGCGACGAGCAGCCGCGCCTCGCCGCGCAGCGTGCCGACGAGGGCGGCCCCGGCGTCCAGGAGGGCCTCGGCGCGGTCGACCTCGAAGGCGATCAGCCGCCGCACGCCCGCGCCGGCGGAGTCGGCAGCGAGGTCGGCCTCGGTCACCCCGAAGCGGACGAGGTCCTCCGCGGGCAGGTAGACGCGGCCACGGCGGAGATCCTCGGCCACGTCCTGGCAGTGCTCGACCAGCTGCAGGGCCGTGCAGACGTCGGCGGCCAGCCGCAGCCGCTCGGGGGTCGCGGCGCCGTAGACGTGCAGCACCAGCTCGCCGACGGACTGCGCCGAGAGCCGGCAGTAGCCGACCAGCTCCTCGAACGTGGCGTACCGGGAGACCACCTGGTCCTGGAGGTTCGCCCGGACCAGCGCGTGCAGCGGGTCGGGAGGCAGGGTGCAGGCGCTGACGGCGGTCCGCAGGCCGGCCACGGCGGGCAGCTGCGCCCGGCCGGTCGCCAGTCGGTCCAGGTCCCGGTCGACGAGGCGCAGGAGCTCGGTGCGTCGGCCCCCGTCGTCGCGGACGCCGGCGTCCGGCTCGTCCCCCACGTCGTCCACGAACCGGGCGAAGCGGTAGAGGGCACGCAGGTGCCGGCGCCGGTCCGGCCGGACGAACCAGGGCGCGACGGGGACGTTCTCGGTTCCCTCCCGACCGGCCACCCGGCCGTCGAAGCGGTCGAGCACCGCCTGGTCGTCCGGGGACGGCACGGCACGGGACGTGCCGGTCGGGACGTCGGAGGCCGCACGCGCCGGGGCATCGGCCGGTGCGGCCGCTCCCCCGGTCCCCTGCCGGTCCTGGTCCTGCTCGGTTCTCACCGTTCCCTGTCCCTCCTGGGCCCGCGGGCCTGTCTGCCTCACCGTTGCGGATTCCTCGTGGCCGCGTACGGCTCGCGGCCGGTGCCGCGCCGCCCCGAGCCGGTCACGCCAGCCACCGGGCCAGTCCTCGGTACAGGGCCGGCGCGCCACCGTGCAGGCGCGCCGGCAGCCGGAGCCACCGCGGGGTGACCAGCTCGGCCGCACCGTGCTCGGCCGCACGGACAATGCTCCGGGCGACCTCCTCGGGCCCGCGCATCCGCGGCCACGACCGGTCGTACCGCCGTCCCCGGCGGGCGAAGAACGGAGTGTCCACCGCTCCGGGCAGGACGACCGAGACCCCCACTCCCCTGCGGCCGACTTCCATCCGCAGCGCGTCGGCGAAGGCGATGAGGCCGCCCTTGGTGGCGCTGTAGACCACCTCTCCCGGCACCGGGACGGCACCGGCGATCGAGGCCACGAAGACCAGGTGCCCCGACCCCCGCGCCAGCATCGAGGGCAGGAGCCGGCGGGTCAGCTCCACCGGTGCGCCCAGGTTGAGCGCCAGCATCGCCTCCAACCGCTCGACCGGCATCCCGGCCGTGTCCCCGGCCCACCCGGCACCGGCGGCGTGCACCACCAGGTCGACGGACCGGGCGGCGGCCGCCGTCGCCGCGAGTCCGTCGGACGAGGTGAGGTCGGCCGGAACCGGTTCCCCCCCGGTGCGCGCCGCCACCTCGGCCAGCGCATCCCGGTCCCGGCCGCCGAGGAGGAGACGGCCCGCCCCGCGCCGCGCCAGCTCGACCGCCACCGCCCGGCCGATGCCGCTGGACGCCCCGGTCACGAGGGCAGCGCTGCCGGCGATCACCACGGCACCCGGGCCCCGGCACGGGCCGGCTCGGGCACCTGCTCCTCCGGCCGGCTCCCCGCGTCGCGCAGCATCGTCTCCGCGTCGCTCTCGACCACCGACCGGACCGGGCCGAGGACGGCGAGGGCAGCCGCGTGGCCGAGCGGCGCGGAGAGGTCGTGCAGCGTCACGCCCGCCGGCATCCCCATGTCGTGCGGCCAGGACAGCAGCCGCGGTGGCGCTCCGGGGCCGCTCAGGCGCAGGGAGGCGGGCCGGGCCGCCAGGCCGACGCCGACCGCCTTGAGCACCGCCTCCTTGCGGGTCCACACGGTGAGCGCCCGCTCCTCCAGGTCGGCCCCGTCCCCGTCGACGGGCTCGGCGCGCCAGGCGTCCTCCCCCGGCCCGGTGGCGACGGCGAGCACCTCGGCCGGCGGCACACCGGCCGGCAGCCGCTCGACGTCCACGCCCACCGCCGTGTCCGCTGCGGCGGCCACGACCGCCCAGTTCCCGGCGTGGGCCAGCGACAGCTGCAGCCAGGGGGACCCGGCGACCCGCGGCCTGCCGTGCGGACCGCCGCAACGGTCACAGCGCCGGCGGATCGGGACGGACGCCGGATGACGGCCCAGGAACGCCGCTGCGACGACCCGCAGCAGCGCGGCGCCGACCACCTGGCGGCGCCGGTCGGCCGGCCGGTGGAAGCCGTCGGCACGGCGCAGCTCGTCGGGCGCGAGGAGGGCCTCCAGGCCGGGCACCGCGCGCTCGGTCCGGGCCCAGTACACGCGGACGCGGCCGGGAGCCGGCGCCAGGGGTGGGCGCGCGGGTCGCACGTCGCTCATCTCTTGTGCACCAGGGTCAGCCCGTCGGCGATGGGCAGGAGGGCGACCTCCACCCGCTCGTCGCCGGCGAGGGTGGCGTTGAAGGCCCGCATCCTGGCCGCGTCGCCCCGAGCGTCGGGCGCCAGGACCTCGCCGCCGAAGAGGGTGTTGTCGAACACGAGCAGCCCGCCGGGCCGGGTCCGGGCCAGGAGCTCCTCGTAGTAGTCCGGATAGCTGCCCTTGTCGGCGTCGACGAACGAGAAGTCGTACTGCTCCTCCCGCGGTTCGGCGCGCAGGGTGCCGATGGCGGGGCCGAGGCGCAGCTCGATGCGGTCGGCGAGCCCGGCGTCCCGCCACGCCCGGCGGGCGAACGCGGTCGCGGGCTCGCTGATGTCGCAGCAGAGCAGCCGACCGCCCGGGGCCAGGCCGCGGGCGATCGACACCGAGGAGTACCCGGTGAAGGTGCCCACCTCGACCGCGCGGCGCCCCCCGGTCAAGCGGGTCAGGACGGTGAGCAGCGGGCCCTGCTCCGCGGCGATCTGCATGCGGGCGTGCTGGGGATAGGCCTCCCGGGTCAGCGTCACCAGCTCCCGCTGGACCGGGTCCGGAGGCAGGCTGTGCCCGACCGCGTAGTCGATCACCTCGGGAGTCGGGGGCACGCGGGTGGGGATGGAGGGGGGCCCGGTCATGCGGCCGGCGCCCCCTCCGTCCGGACGGCTCCGCCGGCGCGGTCGGGGGGACATCCGGCGTGCTGCTCGGCGAGCAGCTGCACCGCTCGGTGCGAGGAGAGCAGGGCCCGCAGCTCGGCCCGCTGCAGGCTCCGGTCGAACGGGTCGGCGTTCGGCGGCACGTGCAGCAGCCGGGTCAGCCAGCAGGCGAACTGCTGCGCGCGCCACACGTGCCGCAGGCAGGTGTCGGTGTAGTCGTCGACTGCCGCGGGGTCCCTGCCGGTGAGGGCCGCGGTCAGCCGCTCGGCGAGCACCACCACGTCGCGGACGGCGAGGTTGAGCCCCTTGGCCCCCGGCGGGGGGACGATGTGGGCGGCGTCCCCGGCGAGGTACAGGTTCCCGAACTGCATGGGTGCGGCCACGAAGGCCCGCAGCGGGGTCACCGACCGCTCCACGATCGGGCCCTCCTGCAGCGCCCAGCCGTCCGTGGCCAGCCGCCGGTGCAGCGCCGCCCAGATCCGGCCGTCCGGCCAGTCCTCGACCCGGTCGTCGGGCCGGCACTGGACGTAGAGCCGGGTCAGCCGGGGGGATCGCATGCTGAGCATGGCGAACCCGTCCTGGTGTGCGGCGTAGACGGCGACGTCGGAGGACGGCGCGACCGCGGCGAGCACGCCGAGCCACGCCAGGGGGAAGCGGCGCTCCACGGTGGAGAGCACCCCGGCCGGCACGGTCGACCGGCCGACGCCGTGGAAGCCGTCGCAGGCCACCACGACCTCGCACCGCAACTCTCCCGTTCCCCCGGCGTGTCGGTACCGGACCACGGGCTCCCCCGTGGGGTCGGCGATCTCCTCCACCGGCGCCTCGAAGACCAGCGGCGCTCCGGTGGCCTGCCGCAGCTCGATCAGGTCCTTCACCACCTCCTGCTGGCCGTAGAAGGTCAGCGGACGGCCGGTCAGCGCGCGCACGGGCACCCGGTGGCGCTCCCCGTCGACCCGCAGCTCGAAGCCGTCGTGGCGCATCGCCTCCCGCGCGAGCCGGGCACCGGCTCCCAGCTCGGTGAGCACGTCGACGGTGCCCTGCTCGAGCACCCCGGCCCGCACCCGCGCCGCCACGTGCGCGCGGCTGCGGGCCTCCAGGACGACGGTGTCGATGCCCGCACGGTGCAGCAGGCAGGAGAGCACCAGACCCGCCGGGCCGGCCCCGACGATCGCGACGCGGGTCCGCGAGGGAATCGTCATCGCGACCGCTCCGTCACCGGAGCCGCACGGACGGCTGCCCGGTTCCGCCTCAGCACGCGCGGTCAGCGGCGGAACACGGACCGGACACCGGAGGTCTCCCGCATGTCCTGCTTGAGGTGGGAGTACATGAGCCAGCCGGTGGCGGCGGGGACGGCCACGTGCAGCGCGTGGCCGATCCGGTCCATGCGCTGGGCCTGCTCCAGGGTCTGCGGGGAGACCTGCGTCGACGTACCGGCCTGCCCACCGGCGGTCACCTGGCCCGCGGTGCCCGACGTCTGTCCCCCCTGCTGCAGCATGCGGTCGCCCTTCTCCCGCACCGTCCGCGCGGCCACGGCCGCACCGAGCGCGGTGGCGGTCAGGAAGGCCCGGAGCGGGCTCTCCGGCCCGTCGGTCAGCCACCGCGGCACGCCGTTCTGCAGTGGCTTGCCGTCGTAGCGGACCATCCCGGTGCCCACCACGTAGGCGGTCACCGAGCCGGCGATCAGGCCCCGCGAGGCCTTCCACCCGGCGTCCACGACGCGGGCGCGCTCGACGGGGTCGTCGATGGCGCCGCCGACGCCGCGGAGCAGGGATCCCAGCCCCATCAGGGAGCTGCCCCACCAGGCGGCCAGCCCCATGTTGCGGATCGCCCGGTAGTTGATCTGAGCTCGGTTCGTGGTCACCGCTGGTCCTCTCCTCGGGTGTGCTGGACGGCGGCCGGTGCACCCCGTCGGCTCGGGTGCGACCGGCTCCGGCTCGTGGTTACGGTGTGCCCCCCGTGAGCTCCGGGGTGCGCCATGTCACAGACCGTCGCAGGTGTCGGGAGGAGTCGCGAGGTGAGTCCGTTCCCTGGAGAGCCGCCGCAGGGCACAGCGGCCGGCAATGTTGCAGACCTGTGTCAGATCTACGCCGACGTGCTGGGCGCCGAGCGGGTCGACGACCGGGAGGGGTTCTTCGCGCAGGGAGGCTCCTCGCTCCTCGTCGAGGTCCTGCTCGAGCGGGTCGCCGCACGGCTGGGGGTGCACGTTCCCGTCGAGGCCTTCTACGCCGACCCCACCCTGGCCGGGCTCCGGACGCTGGTGGTGGGCCCGGACGTGCCGACCGGTCCGGCCGACCTGCCCGGGCTGCTGGCCGCGGCGGCCGAGCCCGACCCGGAACGACCGGCGGTCGTGGGACCGGACGGGGTCCTCAGCTACGCCGAAGTTGTCAAGTTGGTGACAGGTGCGGTGACCGCCGACCGAGGTGCCGGGGAGCTCCGACGGCTGCGCGTGGCCACCACCGTCGCCGGTGCCCGCAACGTGCTGGAGCACCTGGCCCGGCGGGCCCCGACGCTCCTGGTGGATCCGGGGGCCACCGCCGCGGAGGAGCAGCGGGCCTGGCAGCTCTTCGCCGGCGAGTTCGAAGCCGGCAGCGGAGTCCTCGGAGCGGATGCGGTGCACGGGGTGACCACCTCCGGGTCCACCGGTCGGCCCAAGGTCGTGCTCTCCCCCGACGACGGGATGGTGGTCATCCGTCGGCGCCAGGCCGAGGGCCTCGGCATCCGCCCCGGCGACCGTTACCTGGTCACCGCGCCGCTGCACTGGGGCTTCGGCCTGGGGGGCGGCCTGATGACCGGGCTGCTGGGCGGCGCCACCGTCGTGCTGCCCTCGCTGCCGCTGACCCCTGCCGGCCTCTCGGCCACCGCCGGACAGCATGCGGTCACGGTGACCATGGGTGTGGGCACGGCCTACCGCTTCCTGCTCGCGGGCGGTGCCGCACTGCCGGCCCTGCGCCTGGCCGTGGTGAGCGGCGAGCCGCTGCCCGCTGCGCTGGCCCGCCAGTGGCAGGAGCGGACGGGGGTGGCGCTGACCGACGGCTACGGCACGAGCGAGACCGGCCACGTCAGCGACAACGTCGCGGGGGTGCCCGGGTCGGTCGGCCGTCCCCTGTCCGGCGTCGAGGTCCGGGTCCGGGGGGACGACGGAGTGCTCGTCGAGACCGGCGTCGGGGAACTGTTCATCCGGTCGCCGGCGCTGGCGAACGGCTACGCCGGCGATCCGGAGCTGACTGCACAGCGGTTCCGCGACGGCTGGTTCCGCACCGGCGACCTGGCCGAGGTCCGCGCCGACGGCCACCTGTTCCTGCGCGGCCGCCTGGACGACCAGCTCAACGTGGGCGGCACCAAGGTCGACCCGCGGGAGGTGGAGACCGCCTGCCGGGAGGCACTGGGGCTGACCGACTGCGCCGTGATCGGCGTCCCCCTGGGCCCGGGCCGGACGGAGGTGTGCGCCTACGTCGTCGCCGACCGGCCGGTGACCCGGGCCGACCTGGTGCGTGCCCTCGCCGACCGGCTCAGCGGCTACAAGATCCCCACTCGCGTGGTGCAGCTGGCCGCGCTCCCGAGGACGCCGAACGGCAAGCTCGCCCGCACGGAGCTGCCGCAGTGAGCGGTGGCGACGATCGGCCCCCCGTGGCCGGCGACCCGCAGGTGGCGGCGCGCCTGGGCCGCGGAACGCTGGAGGACGTGCCGCTCGAGGTGCTGCAGGCCGGGCTCCGGCTGCCGCTGCACGACCACCTCGGGCTGGAGCTGACCGGGCTGCGGCCGGTCGTCGTCGAGCTGCCGCTGACCGAGCGCAGCCGCAGCCTGGCCGGGCCGCTGCACGGCGGCGTGCTCGCCACCCTCGTGGACGTCGCGGCGAACGTGGCCGTGGCCACCAGCGGCGCGGTCGACGTCACCCGCTACGGCCTGGTCACCGTGCGGGCTGAGATCGACTTCCGCGCCCAGCCGTCCGGGACGCGGGTCCGCGCCGAGGCCCGGGTGGCCGAGGTCGGGCGGCGGACGGCGCGGACGGAGTGCGTGGTCACCGACGACGGAGGGCGGACCGTGGGGCGGGCCGCGATCACCACGCGGATGCTCCCCCGGGCAGGGGTTCCCGGCACCGGGCTGGCGGGCGCCGCGTGCTGACCCCCGGTGGACCGGGGCTGTCCTGGCCGCAGCAGGTGCTCTCGCTGGCCGAGCGGATGCGCCCGGGGACGGTGCTCGACCCCCGCTGCGGGGTCCGCCGGGCGTTCGTCTTCGACGAGCAGCCCGACCTGGACCTGCTGGGCCGGGTGCTGACCGCGGTCGTCGAGCGGCACGACGCCGTGCGGACCCTCCCCCGACCCGGCGGGGACGGCGTGGTCCCGGAGCCGCGGCTCCCCTCCCCGGTGACCGTCGCGGTGGCCGCCCTGCCACCCGGCGCGGGGGACGAGGAGACGCGACGTGCGGTGCTGGCCGCCGCCACGGCCCCCTACGACCTGGCGGCCGGGCCGCTGCTGCGCGGGGTGTGGCTCTCCCGGCCGGGCGCCGGCGGCGTCCTGCTGCTGGGGCTGCACCACTGGGCCGGCGACGCCGCCGCGCTCGACGCCCTCCAGCAGGAGACCGCGGAGCTCTACTCGGCGCTGCGCTCCGGCCGGCCGCTGCCCCCGCCTCCGCCCCGGTACGCCGAGCTGGTCGCGGCCCGCAGCTGCGCTCCCTCGGAGCGCGACGGCGAGCTCAGCGCCTGGTGGCAGGCCGAACTGGCCGGCGCCCGGCGGGGGAGCCTCCCGGCCCCCGGCTCCGGCCGGACCCCCGGTGGGGCCACCGGTCTGCTGGCCCGACCACTGTCCGACGCGGCGTCCGAGGCGCTGCTGGAGCTCACCGACCGGCACCGCGCCTCGCCGTACATGGTGCTGCTCGCCGCGCTGGGCGCGCTCCTGGACGACGGCCGGTCCGCCGACGACCTCGACGCCACCCTCTTCACCGTCGACGGCGGGCGCTCGGCCGGCGAGCGCCGCACGATCGGCTTCCTGGCCGAGCCGCTGCCGCTGCGGCTGCGGCTGGACCGCACCCGGCCGCTCGGCGACGCGATCGGGGCGGTCCGGACCACGGTGCTGGCGGCCATGGCCCACCGCGACGTCCCCTTCCTCCAGCTGCTGCAGACTGCACCGCGGCTGGCGGTGGCGCTGCTGCGCGGCCGGCGGCCGGCCACGCTGGTGCAGTACTTCTCCCCCTCCGACCTCGTCCTCGACGGGCTCGTCGGCCGGGTGCTGCCCACCTTCCCGGCGTCCGACGTCGACGAGCCCCACCCGTGGGCCGTGCCGATCGACCTCGACGTCACCGTCGAGAGACGAGGGCGGAGGCACGACGTCGCCGTCCTCTTCGACCCCGGGCTGTGGAGCCGCGGGGACGTTGCTCGGGCGGTGGACTCGTGGGAGGCCGTGCTGAGCCAGGGCCTCACCGATCCGCGGCGGCCGCTGGGCCGGCTCGCGGGAGGCCCGCGGTGACCGCCGCCGAGGCCGGGCCGCGGCCCAGCGACTGGTTCCCGCTGCAGCTGCACGACGGCGTGGACGCAGAGCAGCGCTCCGCCTGGCTGGCCGCCCGGCGGGCGCGCACCCCGGTGGAGCCGATCGCCGCCGTCCCCGGCGCGGAGCCGGTGTGGCTCGTCTACCGCTACGGGGACGCGGTGGCCGTCCTGGCCGACGACGCCGGGTTCTCCCTCGGCGTGGTCGAGGAGCGCTACGGCGCCGTCCTCGGCCGGTCGATGCTCACGCTGGCCCCGCGGGCGCGGCGGGCCCTGCGGCGCGTGGTGGCCGGGCACCTCTCACCGGGTGCGCCCGGGGTGGCCGACGTGGTGCAGGCGGTCGTCGCCGAGCGGGTCGCCGCCCTCGCGGCGGCCGCCGAGGGGCCGGTCGACCTCGTGCCGCTGCTCGCGGGGAACGTGCCGGCCCGGGTCCTCGTCCGGCTGCTGGGCCTGCCCGAGGAGGAGTGGCGAGCCGTCGCCGCGCTGGCGTCGGCCGCCGCCGGCTTCCTCACCGATCCCCGCGGAGCCCTGCGGGCGGCCCGGGGGCTGCGTCGGAGCTACACCGACCTGGTGCGCGGGGCCGGGGCCCGGGACGGCCTGGTCGCCGCCTTGGCCCGGGCAGAGGTCGACGGCCGCCCCCTGGACGAGGCCGAGGTGGTCGCGTCCCTGCTGCTGCTGACCTGGGCCGGCACGGAGACGGCGGTCCCCGCCATCGCCACCTGCCTGTACGCGGTGCTGTCCGACCCCGTCGTGCAGGAGGCGGTGCGGGCGGATTCCGCACTCGCCGGCGCGGCGGTCGACGAGTCGCTGCGCTGGGAGGCTCCGGTCCAGGTGACTTCACGCCGGGCCGAGCGCGCCACGCAGGTCGCCGGCACACCGATCCCGGCAGGTGCCACCGTGCTGGTCCACCTCGGGTCGGCCAACCGGGACGAGCGGGTCTTCCCCGCCCCGGACCGCTTCGACCTCACCCGGCCCGTGGGCCCGCCGGGGCACCTGGCGTTCGGCTCAGGGGCCCACCGCTGTCTGGGGTGGCGGCTGGCCCGGGCCGAGGTCGCCGGCTGCCTCCAGGCCCTCCTCGCCCGTTTTCCGGAGATCCGGCTGGCCGCCGGTTCGCCACCGCCGGAGGGCGAGGTGCTCCGCAGCCCGCGCCGGCTGCTCGTGCACCTGCACTGACCCGCCCGTGCCACCCGTCCCGATCCGGAGACCCCATGTCGCAGCCGTCCCTCCGTCCGACGATGACCCTCGGGGAAGCGTTCGACGCCGCCGTGGCCGCCGCCGGGAACGCCTGGCTGGCCGACGACGGGGGGCAGGTGACGCTGCACCGACTCGCCGAGCGGGCCGAGGCGTTCGCCGCGGCCCTCCGCGGGGCCGGGATCGGGCCTGGTGACCGCGTCGGCCTGCTCCTGCCCAACGGGATCGGCTACGTCGAGGCGTTCTTCGGAACGGTCCTGCTCGGCGGCGTCGCCGTACCGCTGGACGACCGGCTGACCGACCGCGAGCTGGCCGAGGCCGATGCGGCGATCGACCTGGGCGCCACGGTCGCCGAGCGGGCCCGCCCCGGACGGACCGGGCGGCTCGACGTCCTCACGGGCGGCGGGAACTGGCTGGTGCCCGGCGGTCCCGCACCGGTGCACGCGCCCGCGGCCGTGCGCCGCCGGGACGACCCGGCGGCGGTCTTCTTCACCTCCGGCACCACGGGGGCCCCCAAGCCGGTGACCCTCACCCACCACGGGCTGGTCCGCCCCCTGCTGGCCCTGCAACGGCTGCACGCCGCCTTCTTCGCCGGCTCCCCGGTCACGCGGGTCAAGCGGGTCGCCACCGTGGCCTCGCGGCACGGCAGCAAGCTGCTGCGGGCCGCCGGCCGCCAGACCTGGCTGACCGCCAGCCCGTTCCGCAGCATGGCCGGCCACCAGGTGCTCACCGGCTCGCTGCTGCTGGGCCACAACCTGGTCACCACCGCGGCGTTCACGCCCCGCCGCGTCCTGGAACTGGTCGACCGGCACCGGGTCAACGTGCTCGCCGGCACGCCGGCGATGGCCGAACTCCTGCTGCGGGTGGAGGACCTCTCCCCCTACGACCTGTCCTCCCTGCTGGTCCTCGGCCTCGGCGGTGGCCCGGCGTCCCCGGACCTGGTGACGCGGGCCCGCGATCGCTTCTCCTGCGCGGTGACGGTGGGCTACGGCTCCACCGAGCTCGGCGGCGGAGTGCTGGCCACCCGGCTGGAGGACTCGCTGCGCACCCAGGCCGAGACCGTGGGACGCCCGTTCCCCGGCACGGCGGTGCGCGTCGTCGACGAGCACGGCGCCGAGCTGCCCGCCGGGACGCCGGGCGAGCTGCTCTGCCGCCCTCCGGACGCACCCGAGGACGCACCGTGGCTGCGCACCCGGGACCTGGCGGTCGCCGACGGCGACGGGAACATCCGGATCCTCGGCCGGGTCGACGACCTGGTCGTCCGGGGCGGCCAGAACATCCACCCGGCCGAGGTCGAGCGGGTCGTGGCCGAGGTTCCCGCGGTGCAGCGCTGCGCGGTGGTGGGCGTGCCCGTGCACGGGGACCAGCAGGTGTGGGTGTTCGCCGTCCCGGTCGACGGACGAGAGCTGACCGCCGACGACATCCGCCGGCACTGCCGCGCCGGCCTGGCGCCGGCCCGCCGGCCCGACCGGGTACGGATCGTCCCCGAGTTGCCGGTCAACGAGTACGGCGAGGTGCGGCGGCACCTGCTCCGCGAGCAGGCGGTGGCCGAGATGTCGGGGCGGGGCACACGTGAGGGAATCGAGGGATGAACGATCAGCCGATGTCCTTCGGGGCCTTCCGCGACTACCTGACCGAGCAGCTCGAGGTGGACCTGTCCGGCGCCGGCCCGGGCAGCCGGCTGAACGACGACCTGGAGCTGGACTCGATCCAACGGCTGGAAGCCCTCGTGGCCGTCGAGGAGCTCGGCGTACGCCTCGCCGACGAGAGCGCGGGGCCGGAACAGACGCTCGGCGGACTGCACGAGCTGTACCTGCGGGCCGGCGACACCGGGTCCGCGGCCTGACAGCGCTCTGCCGACTGCTCGGATGCATGGCCGGCTCGAGCGCGTCCGCAGAGCGCGGGAGGATCCGGCGAAGGGGTCGGCGTGAGCCGGGAGACCGCTGTGAGCTCTCGCGGACCTCCGCCGAGGTCAGCCGCGGCCGTCCCGCCGGGTCGCGGTCGGGCAGTCGCCGGCCGGCTCGAGCAGGTGGGTCAGGCCGGTGAGCCGCAGCAGGCGCAGCACCGGCGCGCTCGTCCCCTCCAGTCGCCAGGCCGAGGCCGCGCGCCGGAGGCGAACGAGGACGCGGGCGAGACTCGCGCCGGCGAACGTGACCCCCGAGGTGTCGACGATCACCGGGCGGCGCGCCTGCACCACGACCCGGTGGACGGCCTCGGCCTGCTCGACGCAGCTCATGTCGAACTCCCCGGAGACGACGACCCGGACGAGGTCGGCGTGGACGCGTGCCTCGATGCTGTCCGTGGGCCCCGGTGCCGGACCGAGGTCGGAGCGGTGGGGGGCCGGACCGGCGGACGTGCTGCTGCCGGGGCGCACGGGTGCGTCGGACGTCGGCCCGGCCACGTCCGACGGACCCGCCCCCACGGGGAGCCGGAGGACGAACCGGGCCCCGCCGCCGGGGCCGTCCTCGACCTCCACCGAGCCACCGACCGCGGTGAGGTGCTGGCGGACGAGGGTCAGCCCCAGCCCGGTGCCGGTCCTGCTCGCCGCTTCGCCGCGCCGGAACGGCTCGAAGATCCACTCCCGCTCGGCCTCGGGGACCCCTGGACCTGCGTCCTCGACCGCCACGCAGGCGTGGCCGTCCGCCAGGCCGATCCGGACGGCGGTGGGGCCGCCGGCATGCACCCGCGCGTTCTGCAGCAGGTTCTCCAACGCGCGGCGCAGCCGCCGCTTGTCCGTGACGACCGCCCGACCTGCCGCCCCCGCCTCCACGTGCACGGGCACCTGCGGCTCGGGCGAGCCGGCGACCACGGCGCGGACCAGGTCGTCGAGCGGGAAGGTGTCCAGCACCGGTTCGGACGGCGCCGACCGGACGTGGGCCAGCTGCAGCAGGTCGTCGACGAGGCGCTGGAAGCGGTGCAGCTCGGCGGTGAGCAGCTCGACGGCCTCGGCCTCGACCGGGCTCAGCCGGGCCCGGGCCTCGGCCAGGATCGCCGCGGCGCCGGCCAGCGTGGTCAGTGGCGCCCGCAGGTCGTGGCTGACGTCTGCCGCGAACCGCTCGGCACGGGAGACGCGTTCCTCGATGACGTCGGCCATGCGGTTGAAGGAGGAGGAGAGGTCGTCGACGTGGACCTCGTCGGCGACCGGTATGCGGGCCCGGAGGTCACCTGCGGCCAGCTCGTCCGCAGCGGCCGACGCCTCGACGAGTAGCCGCAGGAGCGACCATGCCTGCCCCGTGGCCGACCCGGCGGTTCCTGAGCACCCACGCGCCCGCGACGTGCCCCATGGGTCATCCGCCATGCCGCTCCCCGCTGCGTCGCCTCCGCACGGAGACACCCCTGCACCGGCCGGGAGGCACTGCGGCGCCGTACCCGGCTTATCGAGAGTAGAACCGCCGGGAACACACGGGTCACGTGTGGCAGCAGAGATCCGCACGACCTCGCGGTGTGCGCCCGCGGCCTGGTGCCGTGGCCGCGCGCCCGGGCCGTCCGTGCGACCGTCGGTCAGCGGGGTCGCCCCTCGGGGACCGCCTCCGCCGGCGGACCGATCACCGGGTCGATCCCCGCCGCGGTGAGCGCGCGGTTGCGGTGCGCCTGCCAGCACGCGTCCAGCAGGAGGACGAGGTCCTGGTCGGAGGCTCGTGGATACGGGTGAGTGCCGTCCGGACTGCGACCAGGTGGTGAACCGCTCGTCCTCCGGCAGGTAGCCGGCGAGGCGGCGCAGGTTGCCGGGGAGGGCCCCGTCACGGGAGCGCAACGCCGCCGGGGCCGGCGTGACGGCGAGGTGACGATCTGCGTCCCCGCCGGGCCGCGGCGCCGACCGTCTTCCTACCGTCCGGGGGTGAGCTCCCCGAGCGGCCTGGGCCGGCGTCGACGACGCGGCCGCCGAGTTGCCGGCAGATGGGCCGTCCGGATCGCCGTGGCCGTGGCCGGCGCCCTCCTCGGAATCCTCCTCGTCGGCCGGGTCGACGCGCCGATCGGGCCGTTCGACGCCACCCTCGCCTTCTCCCCGACCGGGGGCGGCGCGGAGCTGATCATCCCGCCACTGGGCTCGCTCGCGGTGGACGCCTACGACGGGCCGCTGGGCCTCGACGTCCGGTTGCAGCGGCTGGACCAGCAGCGGGTCACCGAGCTGGCCACCGACCCCGCCCAGCTCGACGGCATCATCGACGAGGTCACCGCGGACCTGCGGAACGCCGTCGTCGAGCTGGTGTGGACCACCGCCGGTGCGGCGCTCCTCGGCGCGGCCCTCGCCTCGCTGCTGGTCCTGCGCCGCTGGCGCGAGCCGGCCATCGCCGCGGGCCTCACCGCCGTCCTGCTGGCCGGCACCGCGGCCTGGTCGGTCACGACCTGGCGGCCGCAGGCGCTGGCCTCGCCGACCTACAGCGGCCTGCTGGTCAACGCGCCCGAGCTGCTGGGCGACGTCGAACAGGTGCTGGCGAAGTTCGGTGCGTACCGGGCCTCGCTGCGCGGGCTGGTGAGCAACGTCAGCACCCTGTACGCCACGCTCTCCACCCTGCCGCCACCGGACACCATGGACGGCACCGTCGCCCTGCTGCACGTCTCCGACATCCACCTCAACCCGGCCGGTTTCGACCTGGTCGAGCAGCTGGTCGAGCAGTTCCCCGTCGACGCCGTGCTCGACACCGGGGACATCACCGACTGGGGCAGCGAGCCGGAGAACGCGATCATCGACCGGGTCGGCAACCTGGGCGTGCCCTACGTCTACATCCGCGGGAACCACGACTCCGCGGCGACCGTGGACCTCCTGGAATCCCAGCCGAACGTCACCGTCCTCGACCGGGAGGCGACCACCGTCGCCGGAGTCACCGTCGTCGGCACCCCCGACCCGCGGTACACCCCGGACGGCGACGACCCCGCGAGCCGGCCCTCCCTGGAGCAGACCGGGGAGGCGCTCGCCGAGTTCGCCGAGAGCCTGCCGGAACCCCCCGACATCGCGCTGGTGCACGACCCCGAGCAGGCGCCGCCGCTGGCCGGGTCGGTCCCGCTCGTCCTGGCCGGGCACACCCACCAGCGCGACGTCAGGATGCTCGACGGCGACACCCGGCTGATGGTGCAGGGCTCCACCGGCGGGGCCGGGCTGCGCGCGCTGCAGGGCGAGTACCCCGAGCCGCTGACGGCGACGGTGCTCTACCTCGACCCCGGGAGCGACGAGCTCGTGGCCTACGACGAGGTCACCCTCGCCGGGCTCGGCCGGACCGAGGCGACGATCGAGCGCACCGTCGTGCAACCCCTGCCGGACGACGGAACCGGCGCCGCGGAGCCGTCCACGGCCGACTGAACCCCTCCGTCACACAGCCGTCATCCACGCCTCGCACATCCGGCGGCTGGGTTTCAGCTGCGTGACGAAGGAGCCTCCCGGCGGATGCCGCCGCGGGACGTGGACACGGTGGAGGTGCACGTGAACGACAGACCGGGGCCCCTCCCCGGACGTATCGAGAGGAACCCCATGCGCTCCACCCTGACCCGCCGCTCGCTGCCCGCCCGCAC
This sequence comes from Geodermatophilus sp. DF01-2, assembly GCF_004571065.1. Classification (GTDB taxonomy): domain Bacteria; phylum Actinomycetota; class Actinomycetes; order Mycobacteriales; family Geodermatophilaceae; genus Geodermatophilus. The sequence goes on along the minus strand of NZ_SPQN01000005.1, from coordinate 90,129 downwards.
GGGCGCGGCTGCCTTCGCCGCCTTCGCCACCGTCGGGCTGGCCGCCTGCGGCGGCGACACCGCCGGCACCGAGGCCGGTGCCGACGTCGAGGACATCGTGGAGGAGGAGCCGGCCGCGGACGAGCCCGCCGCGGAGGAGCCGGCCGACGAGCCGGCCGCCGAGGAGCCGGCCGCCGAGGGTCCGTTCGAGGGCCCCTTCGACTCGGCCTTCTACGACGAGATCGACTCCTACGTCGGCCAGGAGGTCGTCCTGTCCGCCGACGTCAACGAGGTGATCACCCCCACCGCCTTCACCATCGCCGGCACCGACGACACCTCCGTCGAGGCACTGCTGGTCGTCAGCGCCACCGAGAACAACGAACTGGCGCCCGAGACCACCGTCGAGGTGACCGGCACGGTGCAGCAGGCCTTCGTCGTCACCGAGGTCGAGGAGGAACTCGGCATCGACCTCGACGACGCGCTGTTCGCCGATTACGAGCAGGAGCCCTACGTCGTGGCCGAGAGCGTCGAGGTCCTCGAGAACGTCGACTCCGTCGACTGATCTCGCCCCGGCCCGGCCGGGAGGCACCTCCCGGCCGGGCCGTGCCGTTCGAGCCCCGCGGAGCAGACCGCGGTCGGGCACGGTCCGCAGGGGACAGGCTCGCCGGTCCTCCCACCGCTGTGACCGTGGGACGGCGCCACTGCGGAGTATCCAGGAAGTGCCCGTCCGGCCGCCGCGTTCCAGCGGCCGCGATCCAGGCCGGCGTCGGAGAGGATCACGGAATGGGACGACGAGACCTCCCGGACGACGCAGGCCGTCCTGTCGAGGCCATGACCGGTCCGGCAGCGGCGGACACGACTCCGACCGACGTCCGCTCCTTCGACGGCACCCGCCTGGCACTCAGCGTGTGGGGTCCGGAGGAGGCGCCGGTCGTCGTCCTCGTGCACGGGCTGGGCCTGTCGATCGAGTCGTGGGGAGAGGTCCCCGAGCTGCTGGCCGACCGGCACCGGGTGCTCGGCTACGACCTGCGCGGGCACGCGCAGAGCGGGGACGCGCGCTCCGGCGGGTACGACCTGGAGGCCCACGCCCGGGACCTGGACGCCGTGCTCACCGCCTGCCTGCCCGAGGGGCGACGGGCGGTGGTCGCGGGGCACAGCTTCGGTGGGGGGATCATCCTGGCCACCGCCCGGCTCGTCGGCACGGAGCGCATGGCCGGCGTGGTCTTCGCCGGCTCGGGCGGCTCGGGGGTCACCGCGCCCGGTCTGCCTGCCCGCCGCCTCCCCCACGGCGTGCAGGCGGCGGCGCAGAAGGGCTGGTTCCGCGTACTGCGGGTCACCGCCCTGGTCGGCCGGAGGCTCCGTCCGGTGAAGGCGGTGTCCGACCGGCTGGTCCGCCGTGCGGCCTTCGCCGCCGACGCTCCTGAGGACGCCGTCGCCCAGGTGCGGGACAGCTTCCTGACCACCCGGCCGCTGGCGCTGGCCGGCACCACCATGGCCAGCGTCAACCACGACGGCATCCGGCTGGCCCCGTACCTCGACGTCCCCACGCTGGTGCTGCACGGCCGGAACGACCCGGAGGTGCCGCCCGACGATCTCCAGGAGCTCATGACCGCACTCCCCGACGGGGAGGCGGTGCAGATGCCCGGCGCCGGCCACATGCTGCCCCTGTTGCACCCCCACGTCGTCGCCGAGCAGATCGCCCGCTGGGCGGCCAGGACCTCCGGCTGATGGGGCGACAGCTCCACTTCGAGCCCTTCGTCCACCTCGTCGACGTCGGACCCGACCGGGCGTTGGTCGCCTGGGGCGGCTTCTGGTTCGCCCGCGACGACCCGGCCGGCCGCTGGCGGGTCGTCGGCGACGGACACCTCGACGAGGTCGACCCCGGCCGCACCTCGAGCATCGGCGCCGGCTCGGAGCCCTACGGCCGTGCGGACGTCGAGGTGCTCGACGACGGCGGCGCCGTGGTCGCCCGGGCGACCACCGCCGAGGCCAACTCCGTGTGGGTCGAGGGGCTCTCCCCGGACACCCGCTACCGCTACCGCGTCGCCGTCGACGGGCGTCCGTGGGCGGACGGCGAGCGGTGGGACTGGGGGCCGGTGCCGCGCGGCGGGCTGGACCTGCGCCCCGGCGGTCGGGCGTACGACTTCGCCTTCCGCACCCATCCCGCGCTCGACCGGCCGGCTCCCCTGGATTTCGCCGTCCTCGGCGACTTCGGCGTCGGGATCGTGGCCGACACCGAGGCCGGCCGGCGGCAGCGGCGGGTCGCCGAGGTGCTGGACCGGCTCGTCGACCGGCCGGGCATCCGGCTGGTCCTCACGGTCGGCGACAACGTCTACGCCACCCCGGGCCGGCGGGGCTCGGAAGGCAGTGGGGACTCCGACGACGACTGGTACGGCAGCTTCTACCAGCCCTACCGCTACGCCCTCGCCCGCATCCCGGTCTACCCGACGGTGGGCAACCACGACACCGCCGACCAGGAGTCCAGCGACGACCGCGCGCGGATCCGCGACAACTTCCACACCGACGCCCGCTTCACCCCGGATGTCGCCGGGGCACGGGCCTCGGTGGACCCGGGCATGTTCTACCGCCTGGCTTTCGGCGCCGACGTGGAGTTCCTCTGCATCGACACCTCGCTGTCCCGCGACCTGCCCACCGAGCACTTCTTCGAGCACCCGCGCCACCATCGCTTCCTCGCCGACGCCCTGCCCGAGGCCGACGGCCCGCGCTGGCGCATCCCGTTCTCCCACCACCCTGCCTACTGCGCCGGTCCGCACCACCCGAACACCGCCGCGATGGTGGAGCACCTCGTGCCGCTGTTCTGGCGGGCCGGCGTCCGGGTGGCCTTCGCCGGCCACGAGCACAACTTCCAGCTCTCCCGCGTCGACGGCATCGACTACGTCGTCTCCGGCGCGGGCGGCCAGCTGCAGGAGGAACCGCCGACGGGCTTCGCCGAGGCCGGCACCGTGGCCTGGGCCGCGCAGGCCCACCTGCTCCTCGTCCGTATCGACGGCGTGGAGATGACGCTCACGCCGGTCGCCGCCATCGAGCGGGACGGCGAGCTGGAACCCATGACGCTCCGCACCCCGGAGGGCCGGCTCGTCGAGGTTCCCGTTCCGGTGCGCGCGGACTGACGGTGTGGTCGCTCGTGGCCACGGGCCCGTCGTCCTGTCCCTCCGGGCCCTCGTGACGCCGCTGCCGACGGCCGTGTCCGGTCACGAGGCCGTCATCTCGCCGCGTCGCGGGACGGCCGATGTGACGTTCCTCTGACGAACACCGGCGGACGTGGCCGACCTCCCGGAGCTCGCTCACCGTGGGAAGGGCGCCGGTCCGGCTCCCCCCGTGCCGGGCCGGCGCCAGTCACCGCCTGACGGCCGGCGACGAGTCGGTCGACCTGATGAGCCTCGACCTGCCGTTCATCCCCGAGTCCGCCGAGGCCGGGGTCCTCGCCGACGTCCCCGGGAACGTCGCGGAGCGGGTCACCGAGGGCGGATGGTCAACACCGGCAGGGAGGAGGATCAGCTGATCGGCGTGTCCGGCCCTGACTTCACGGGCGTGGTCGTCGAGGGAGCCCCGAGCGCCCCGCCTCTGGAGATACCCGTCCCGCCCGGTGAGACGGTCTTCTCCGGCGGTTCTTCCGGACCTGTCCTCATCCTGACCGGGATCGACGAGACCCTCCGGACCGCCGAGACCATTCCGGTCACCTTCACCTTTCGGGACGCCGGCGACGTCACCGTCGACGCGGTGGTGAGCGCTCCGCTGCGGCGGACGATCGATCGGTATCTCCGCGAGCAGGAACCCGGCGCCAACTGACGACGGGGCAGGCTCGGGCCTGGTCTCCGGTTCGTAACCGGTCGGGAGGAGCCGACCACGACCACGGTGCGGGACCGTCCCTCCGGTAGCCGCATCGCCGGAGGACCGGCATGTCGACCTGAGACACAGCGGCGCAGTCGGCCGGGCGTTGACACGGATGGGACGGCGTCAGGTCCGTCGCCGTCGGAGGAGTGACGGATGCTGTTGTCGTCGCACGAACGCGAACGGTTGACGATCTACACCGCGGCGAAGCTCGCCGCTGAACGCAGGGACCGCGGCGTCAAGCTCGACCTCCCCGAGGCCACGGCGTTGCTCACATCGTTCCTGCTGGAGGGCGCCCGGGACGGCCGGACGGTAGCCGAGCTGATGGACGCCGGGCGGAATGTGCTCAGCCGCGACGACGTGAGGGACGGCGTGCCGGAGATGCCGGGCCAGGTCCAGATCGAGGCGACGTTCCCCGACGGCATCACGCTCGTCACCGTCACGGCACCGATCCCATGAGCCGCGGCGAGCAGCCCAGCGACGCTCCGGACGGACGCGGGCGGCGCGGCAGCGACCGGCACCCGTCGAGCGGGTCGAACGGCCCCAGCCTCCCGCGACGGCCGGGCACCGGGCTGATCGACCACGAGCCCGCCACCGAGCTCCCATGGCGCAGCGCTACGTCCTCTTCTAGCCGGACCTGGCGGGAGAGCCCGACCGAGGCCGGAGTCTTGACGTCGGCGAACGACGTCGAGCGGGCCTGCGTGCCAGGTCCGGCTACGGCTCGTGCCTGGGCTACTCGCGCCGCACGAACTGCTCCTCGGGCGACCTGCCAGCTGGGACGGGTGGGGTGACCGGCCTGCTGGGCGAGAGCGTCACGACCACGTTGGCGATGACCAGCATCGCGCCGCCCACGAGCAGACGTCCGGTGAGCACTTCCGCGGTGAAGAGCACGGCCAGGCCCGCGGCCCACACCGGCTCGGCGGCCATGATGACCGCCGCGTGGGTCGCGGCCAGGCGACTCTGCGCCCACGTCTGCACGCCGATGGCCAGGGCGCTGGCGACGAGCGCGAGATAGGCGATCACCAGCCAGTCCACACGGCTCGTCGGCATGTCGACGCCGATGACCAGGGCGGGCACTCCGACCACCACGGTGATCGCGATCATCTGGATCGTGGTCAGCGCCCAGGCCTGCCCCGGCAGCGACCAGGCTCCCAACGCGACGATCTGCAGGCCGTAGAGCGCTGCGGCTGTGAGCAGCAACGACTCCCCGAGCCCGAACTGCCAGTCCTGCAGGGCGAAGACCGCGAGTCCTGCGAGTGCGAGGAGTACGCCGGCCAATGTCGGTAACGACGAGCGCGCCCGGAAGATGAGGTAGGCGAACACGGGCGTGAAGGCCGCATACGTTCCGATCAGGAAGCCGGCTTCCGACGCGGAAGTCAGCCGGAGTCCGTAGTACTGCGGAATCTGCGCGACGCCGTAGATGCTGCCCAGTACCAGGGCGCGCAGCCAGGTTGTTCGCGACAGGCCACGCAGACAGCGCGGTCGGACCAGCCACATCACCAGTGCCGCCATGCCGAACCGGATCGCGAGCATGGTGAGTGGGTCGTGTCGGGTGACGACGCCCTTGGACATGAAGAACGTCGAGCCCCACAACGCGGTGACGAAGCTGAGTGCCAGAACGGGCACCAGCACACGGGGGCGCGCGAACGTGGTCACTCTCCTACGACCACGGAATGCACGACCGTTCCGGTCGTGAGCCATGACGTCGCGTTCTCGGCCTGGGTCATCACGTAGTCGCGAGCGGAGGCGTCGGAGAGGTAGGCCGCGTGCGGGCTGAGCCACAACCGAGGATGCTGGAGCAGCCGCAGATCCGTGGGCGGCTCTTCGGGGAACACGTCGAGCGCTGCCCCGCCGAGCCTGCCGGCGTCCAGGGCGTCCATGAGCGCGGTGTGGTCGATGAGCTCGCCGCGGGCGACGTTGACCAGCATCGACCCGGCCCGCATGAGGCCCAGCTGGGGTGCGCCGATGATGCCACGGTTGGACGGGGTGAGCGGCGCGTGCAAGCTGACCACGTCCGAGCGCGCCATCAGGTCGTCGAGGTTGCACGGGGACATCCCCGGTGGCCACCTGTCGACGGGCAGCAGGGGGTCGTGGCCGAGGACGGTGGCGAACAGTGGCTGCGCCATCGCCGCCAGCCGGCGGCCGATCCGGCCCATTCCGACCACGCCCAACGTGCTCGCCGACAACCGGCGCAGCCGCTCAGTGGATCCGTCCCATGTCCCCGACCGCACCGCCCGGTCCAGGAACGGAAGCCCGCGCAGCAGGCCGCAACCCATGGCGAGCGCATGCGAGGCGACCTCCTCGCTGGCTGCGTCGGGCACGTTGGCGACGCACACCCCGCGGCGAGCGGCGGCGTCGAGGTCGACGGTGTCCACGCCCGCGGACTGGGTGCAGATCAGCTTCAGCAGCGGCAGTCGCGACAGCAACGCCTCCCCGACCGGTGTGTATCCGATCAGCAGCACCGTGGCGTCGTTCGCCTTGTCGGCGATGTGGTCGGGATCGTCGCTGTCGAGCACGCGGACCACGAAGCCGTGCGACTCCAGGTGCGCCACGCCGGGTCCTGGATCGAGCTCGCCGACGTCGGTGTAGACGGCAACCGGGGCACTCAAAGCTGCACGGACTTGATCTGCTGGAACTCCTCCAGACCGAAGCGACCGAGCTCGCGGCCGTAGCCGGACTTCTTGTAGCCACCGAAGGGCGCGTCGATGTTGAACTCCGCGCCGTTGACGTCGACCTGCCCGGTGCGCAGTCGGCGGGCGACCGCGAGGGCATGCGCCTCGTCGCCGGCCCACACCGCACCGGCCAGGCCGTAGTCGGTGTCGTTGGCGATGCGGACGGCGTCGTCCTCGGTGTCGTAGGGCAGCACCACGAGCACCGGCCCGAACACCTCCTGCTGGACGATCTGGTCACCGGGTGCGACCTCGGAGACGACGACCGGCGACACGTAGTGGCCGGTGTCGCCGCTGTGGTCGACGAGCTCGGTGACCACAGCACCGGCCGAACGCGCCCGTGCCACCAGGTCGAGGACCGTCTGACGCTGGCGGGCCGAGATCAGCGGGCCGAGGTCGGTGTCTTCGTGCTGGGGATCACCGACCACCAGCTCACCGGCCCGCTTCGTGGCGAGGCTGACCGCCTCGTCGTACCGCTGGGCCGGGACCAGCAGACGCGTCCAGGCGCTGCAGGTCTGGCCGGTGTTGACAGTGGCGGAGTCCACGGTGGCGCGCACCGCGGTCTCCAGGTCCGCGTCGGGGAGCACCACGCTGGCCGACTTCCCGCCGAGCTCGAGGCAGACCCGCTTGAGCGACGCGGCTGCCTGGGCGGCGATCCGGGACCCGACGCCGGTGGACCCGGTGAAGGAGACCACGTCGACGTCGGGATGGGTGACGATCGCCTCGCCGACCCGTGTCCCGGACCCGGGGACGAGATTGACCACGCCGGCCGGCAGCGCGGCCGCCAGCGAGGCGTCGGCCAGCAGGTACGCCGTGAGCGGGGTGAGCTCGGCCGGCTTGGCGACGACCGTGCATCCGGCGGCGAGAGCTGCCGCGACCTTGATCACGAGCTGGTAGAGGGGGTAGTTCCAGGGCGTGATGCATCCGACCACTCCGGCCGGCTCGCGCAGGACCAGCGAGTTCCCGATCCGCTCGTCGAGCTGCTCCACGCGCAGCAGGTCGACGTAGGAGGCGAGGATGTCCAGGGAGATGTCGACGTGCGCCTCCCGGGCCACCCGCACCGGCGCCCCGACCTCGGCGACCGTGGCCGCGACGAGTTCGTCGCGGCGGGCTGCCAGGGAGATGTGCAGCGCCTGCAGGTGGTCGGCCCGCTCGGAGTCGGGCATCCGGCTCCACGACTCGAACGCGGCGCGCGCGGCCGTGACCGCGGCGTCGACGTGCTCGGGTCCGGAGCTCGCGGCGCTGCCGATCTCCTGCTCGGTGGCCGGGTTCTCCACCGGGATCGCGGCACCGACCTTCACCCAGGCGCCGTCGATCAACGCATCGTCGCGGTACCAGCGGTGAGCGGCGCGGGGCTCGGTCATCGTCACTCTCACTGGTCGGACTCGGGCTCGGGGATGTGGATCAACGTCGGGCGATCTGCCTCGAAGGCCTCCCCCAAGGCTGTGGAGAGTGCGGCAGCGTCGGTGAGCGCGACAGCGTGGCAGCCCAGGCTGCGAGCCAGGCCCACGAAATCCGGGTGCCCCAGGTTCACGCCGAGCGGCTGGTCGCCGCGGGCCGCCTGCTCGTTGCGAATCTCGCCGTAGCCGCCGTTGTCCACGACGAGAAGCGGAATCGCCAGGCCTGCCTCGGCCGCGCCGGCCAGCTCCACGATGGTGAACATGACGCCCCCGTCGCCGTGCATGGCCATCACTCGTGCGTCCGGCCTGGCGAGTTTCGCGCCGATCGCGGCAGGCAGGCCGTAACCAAGGGTCCCCACGCCGGTCGGGTAGAGGAACGAGGCCGGCCGGTGGGCGGGCAGGTTCGAGATCGCCCCGTAGTAGCAGGCCATCGCGCTGTCGGCGGCCACCACGTCGCCGGGCTGCAGCACCTCGGACATGGCCTCGATGATGGGCAGGTAGAGCGCGCCCTCGACGCGTGCGTCTGCCTGGAGCCGCTTGCGCCAGGCGTCGGCGCGGCCGGCGGCGCCAGGAGCGGGCTCGTGGTCGAGGCGGCTGAGCAGACCCTCGATGCTGAGTGCCGCGTCACCGACGACGGCGACGTCGGGGACCGCGTTGCTGCTGATCTGGACAGGGTCGACGTCGATCCGGACCAGCGTGCCGCTCACCGGAAGCGGGCCGATCCACAGGTCGGACGGCGCCAGCTCGGTCCCGACCGCGAGCAGCACGTCGCAGTCCGCGGCGAACTCCGCGACGCTGGGGTGGTGCACGCCGGTGCCCAGCCCGAGCGGGTGGTCGTCGGCGACGGTGCCCTTGCCGTTGGTGGTGTGCACCACCGGAGCACCGAGGCGTTCCGCGAGTGCGACCAACTCGACGGCCGCGGCGCGAGACCCGCCGCCGGCCACGATCCCGGGGCGTTCGGCGGCTCCCAGCACCATGGCTGCGCGGTCCAGCTGCGAGGGATCGGCCTGGTGAGCGAGGTGTGGAACCGGTGGTACGAGGGACACCTCGGCCTCGATCTCGAGGAGGTCGAGCGGGATCTCGAGGTGCACCGGGCGCGGTCGACCGCCCTGCATGGCGGCGAATGCCTGTGCGACTGCCAGCGGGATCTCCTCGACGCTTCCCACCCGATGGCTGTAGGCCACCACGGAGTCCATGGCGCGGCTCTGGTTCTTGACCTCGTGCAGGTACCCGTTGCCGCGGGCCGGGTGCTGCAGGGGCATGCCGGGAGAGATGAACAGCACCGGCACGGAGTCGGAGTACGCCTGCGCGGCTGCGGCGGCCGTGTTGAGGATCGCCGGCCCGCTCGTCGTGAGACAGACACCGACCCGCCCGCTGGAACGTGCGTAGCCGTCCGCGGCGTACCCGGCTCCCTGCTCGTGCCGGGGCGAGAAGTGCGCGATGTCGTACTTGATCAGGTGGGCGTAGATCGGCAGGTTGTGCGTGCCAGGGATGCCGAACACGGTGCCGACGTCGTGTGTGGCGAGGGCTGCGACCAGCGCCTCCCCGCCGGTGAGTCGCGTGGGCTTGTTCACGAGCGGGAGTCTCCGTAGATCTGCTTGCCGAGCCACTGGCCACCGTCGACGGTGAGCACTTCACCGGTGATGTAGCGAGCGCGTTCGGAGAGAAGGAAGGAGGCCGACTCGGCGACCTCCTCGGGCGAGGTGAACCGGTTGGCGGGGACGCTGCCGAGCACCCGGCGGCGGTCCTGCTCGGAGGCCCAGAGCGCGGCGCCCGCACCCTCGGTCTCGGTCGGTCCGGGAGCGATGCAGTTGACCCGGACGCCGGACGCGGCCCACTCCACGGCCAGCGTCCTGGTCATCGCGAGCACGCCGCCCTTGGCGGCGGCGGAGTGCACGGTGCCGGGGTGCCCGTGCCAGGCGTAGGTGGCGATCACGTTCAGGATGGCCCCGGCGCCGGCCGCCAGCATGTGCTGTGCGGCGGCGCGGGTGCAGAAGAAGGTGCCGTTGAGCACGATGTCGATGACCGCCCGCCAGCCGTTCGGGGACAGGTCCTTCCCGGGCACGGTGAAGTTGCCTGCGGCGTTGTTCACCAAGGCGTCCAGGCGGCCGTGTCGTTCGACGGCAGCGTCGACGGCAGCGGTCACCGCGTCCGCGTCGCGCACGTCACAGGAGACGAAGTCCGCGACGGCACCGAGCTTCTCGGCAAGCCGCGCGGTCTCCTCGAGTGGCTCGGGCCGGCGTCCGAGTACCACCACCGTGCCGCCCTTGGCGGCGTAGTCGAGCGCGATGGCCCGGCCGATCCCGGAGCCGCCGCCGGTGACCAGCGCGACCTTTCCGGCGAAGTCGCCCTCGGTTCGAGCGTCCGTCATGGTTGCTCCCCCTCAGGGACAGTGGTGGGATCGGTTGCGAGGGCGATCAGTGCGTCGACGGCGAGTGCGCCGTCGGGTCCGATGCGGACCGGGTTCAGCTCGATGTCGGAGCAGTCAGGAAGCTCGGCGAGCAATCGGGACACGGCGACCACGAGCCGGACCAGGGCGGCGATGTCGGCCGCGGGCTTGCCGCGCCACCCGGTGAGCAGTGCGTGGCTGCGCAGCCGTTGCACCATCGCGGCGGCGGTGACCTCGTCGACGGGAGCCAGCTCCAGCGCGGTGTCGCGGAAGAGCTCGGCCTGGGTCCCGCCGGCGCCGACCATCACCACGGGTCCGAAGACCGGATCACGTCGACCACCGACGATCATCTCGACGGTGTCGGGACGGGTGTCCATCTCCTCGAGCACGTAGGTTCCGGGCCCCAGCCTCGCCGACATCTCGTCGAAGGCCTTGCACGCAGTGTCGCTGTCGGGGATGCCGACGACGACGCCACCGACCTCGGTCTTGTGCGTGATCCAGTCGGCCTTCAGCACGAACGGGGCGGACAGCTCCGTAGCGGCCTGGGCAACGGCATCGAGGTGCTCGACCCGACGTGCAGCGGGGAATGCCACGCCGGCGGACTCGAGAAGTGCACGGGCCGAGAGGTAGCCGTCGACGATCCGGCTCCCCGGTCGTGGCGGCAGGGCCTCCAGCGCACGACCGGGCTCGGCGGCGATCCGCGAGCAGGCGGACAGGCTCAGCGCCGCGGTCTCGATGGTGTGGTAGGTCGGCACACCGAGTTCGCGGATCAGATCGATGGTGGCCGACTCACGGCACATGCTGTGCAGAGCGACCGGCTTTCCGTATGCCCGCGACGCGCCGGCGATCCGCCGCGCCACGGCCTTCTCCTCCTCCTCGATCGAGGGTGTGTAGAAGCCGTAGCTGCCGAAGTAGCCGGTCACCGTGACCGCGTCCACCTCTTCGAGCGCGAGCAGGTCTTCCACCACGGCGGCGTAGACGCCGAGGTCCCGCTCGCCGGCCCCGGCGAGGTCGATCGGGTTGGTGAGGCCGGCGTCCGGCGGGAGCATGGCGGCGAGCCGCTCGCGCGCGGGACCGGGGAGCGGCACCACGTCGAGCCGCTGCGCTCCCATCATGTCCGCAGCGACCGCGCCCTGGCCGCCGCTGTCCCCGACGATGGCGATCCGGCGGCCGCTCGGCAGCGGCGCGTCGACGAGCATCTGTGCGACCTCGACGAGCTGGGCAGGAGTGTCGACGCGGATCGCACCGGCCGCCCGGCAGGCCGCGTCCACGACATCCAGCGCCGAGGTCATCGACCCGGTGTGCGACTGGGCGGCACTCCGGCTGGCCTCGCTGCCGCCGACGGTGAGCAGGACGGTGTGCTTGCCGGCCTGGCGCAGCGCGCGCAGCGTGTCGATCATCTGGCGCCCGTCGACGAAGCTCTCGACGTACAACGCGACGACGAGCGTCTGGTCGTGGTCGGCCAGGTCCGCGGCGACCTCCGCGGCGGTCACGTCGACCTGGTTGCCGACCGAGACGAACCTGGACACGCCGAGGCCGCGCGCGGCGGCCAGTCCGGCGAGCTCGGATCCCAGCTGGCCGCTCTGGGACACGATGCCGAGCGAACCGGCCTGGAACTCGCCCCACGCCAGTTGCAGGTCCGTGCCTGCGTCGTAGATGCCCAGGCAGTTGGGGCCGACGATCCGCGCGCCGCGGTCGCGGATCTCCGCGGCCAGCTCGCGCTCCGCCCCGGGCCGACCCAGGGCCCGGTCCAGGCCGGCGGTGATACCGACGAAGCCTCGTGCACCTCGGTCGAGGGACTGGCGGACGACGTCCGGCACGCCCGCGGGCGGCACGCAGAGGACCACCAGGTCGAGCGGGCCGTCGATGTCGTCGATGCTGTGGACGCTGGCGTGGCCGTCGATCATGGCCCCGTTCCGGTTCACCAGATGCACCGCACGTCGGTGGATGCCGGCTGCGGCTCCCCGGGCAAGCCAGTAGCCCCACTTGGTGGGATCCGCGGTCGCTCCCACGACGGCGACGGAGCCGGGATCGCGGAAGGTGTCCAGGTCTCGCCTTGCCTGCTCCGCGAGGGTCGAGATCACGAGGTCCCCATCAGGCGCCGGGAGATGATGAGCCGCTGGATGTCGGAGGTGCCTTCCTCGATCTCCTCGAGTTTGGCGTCACGCATCCACTTCTCGACCGGGAACTCGCGGGAGTAGCCCCAGCCGCCGTGGGTCTGCACGGCCGCCGACGCGACCCATGAGGCGTTCTCGGAGGCGACCAGCTTGGCGATCGCGGCTTCCTCGGTGACGTCGAGGCCCTGGTCGAACAAGCGTGCGGCGCGCATGGTGAGCAGGTGCGAGGTGTCGACCCGCGCGGCCATGTCGGCCAGGCGGAACGCCACCGCCTGGTGGTTGATGATCGCCGTCCCGAACTGTTCGCGTTCCTGGGCGTACTTGATGCTGGTATCCAGGGCTGCGCGGGCCAAGCCGGTCGCCGAGGCGCCGATCAGGATGCGCGAGGCGTCGAAGGTGCGCATCAGGCCGTAGAAGCCCTGGCCCTCGTCGCCGAGGCGGTTGTCGACCGGCACCCTCACGTTGTCGAGGAGGACCTCGGCGTTGACGATGCCCCGCTGGCCCATCTTCCTCATCGGGCGGCCGACGATGAGGCCGTCGGCGTCCCGGGGAACGAGGAACGCGGTGACCCCGCGGGAGCGCAGCGCGGCATCGACGGTGGCGAAGACGACGAAGTACTCGGCGTAGGGCGCGTTCGAGATCCAGGTCTTCTGGCCGTTGAGGACGTAGTCGTCCCCGTGGCGCACCGCACGGGTCTGCAGACTCGCGGCGTCGGAACCGACATCGGGTTCCGTGACCGCGAGCGCGGTCACCGGCGGGACCTCCGTGCACAGCAGACCGAGCCAGTGCTTCTTCTGCTCCTCGGTGCCGAGGGCCTCGATGGGGGCGGCGAAAAAGCCGTTCGAGGTGAGGAAGTTGCCGATCGAGATGTCTCCGTAGCACAGCTCCTGCTGCACGAGAGCCTGCGTCACCAGGTCGGTGATCCCTCCGCCGCCGTACTCCTCGGGCAACATCAGGTGGGTCAGCCCGATCTTGGCTGCGGACTGCCACAGGTCCATCGGCGACTCGCAGTCGGCCTCATCGATGTCGGCGGCGCGCGGCCGGATCTCTCGCACGGCGAAGTCGCGGGCGAGCCGGATGAACTCGGCCTGCTCCTCGGTGAGGTCGAGAGCATCTCTGAGGGCGCGGGACATGAGGGACTCCTAGCGTGTGGTCGTGCGGTTCGGGGGTGCTGCGGGGTAGCAGTCAGGCGGGAACTGCCGCCCTGCCTGCTGGGATTGCCGCTTCGTCCGCCGGCGGGCCGTCCGCGACGACCTGTCCGTGCTGTTTCGCCCAGGTGACGACGACTGGCTCTCCGGGGACGAGTCGGCTGTGTCGTCGGTCGGCAGGGGTCCGGGCCACGACGTGCGTGCCATCGGGGAGCGTGACCTCCGCACGGCGACCGCTGCCCAGGTAGATCACTTCGCGGACGGTGCCGCGGAGTGCGTTGCACCCGACGGGTACCTGTTCGTCGGGCCGCAGCACACTCACGTGCTCGGGGCGAACCATGACCGAGCCGGCGCCATCGGCGGACCCGTCTCGCACCTGGATGGACCCGTGCTCGCCGTACGGGAGCACGCCGTTCACGATCGTCCCGGAGAACAGATTCGACTCGCCCAGGAACTCGGCGGTGTACCGCTCCGCCGGCTGCTCGTAGAGTTCCTCCGGCGTGCCGATCTGGACGATCCGCCCGTCGCGCAGCAGCGCGATCCGGTCCGACATCGCCAGCGCTTCTTCCTGATCGTGGGTGACGAAGACGAAGGTGATGCCGAGTTCACGGTGCAGCCGCTTGATCTCGAGCTGCAGCTGCTCGCGCAGGCGCTTGTCGAGCGCACCGAGCGGCTCGTCCATGAGCAGCACCTTCGGCCGGAAGACGATCGCGCGAGCCAGCGCCACGCGCTGCTGCTGCCCGCCGGACAGCTGCTGCGGCATCCGCTTTCCGAGATGACCGAGCTGGACGATGTCCAGCGCTTCCTCGACCAGCCGGACCATCTCCGCCTTGGGAGTGCGGCGTCGGCGCAAGGGGAAGGCGACGTTGTCGAAGACGGTCATGTGCGGGAAGAGCGCATAGTGCTGGAACACCATGCCGAGCCCGCGCTTGTGCGGTGGGGTCTTGGTGATGTCGATGCCATCGACCTCGACCACTCCGGCGTCGCAGTCGGTGAAGCCGGCGATGATGTTGAGCAGGGTCGACTTGCCCGAGCCGCTGGAGCCCAGCAGCGTGATGAACTCGCCGCTCTCGATGTCGAGGTCGACCTGGTCCAGGGCACGCGCGTCGCGGTACTGCTTGGTGACGCCGGAGACGCGTACCGGGGCTCCGGCGAGTTCAGTGGTGGTGGTCATCGGTGGCTCCTGGCGAGACGACGGTTGCGGATCAGGCGCGCCACGCCCAGCGCGGCGAAGGCCGTGATGGTGAAGAGCAGCAGCAAGCTGGAGACGGCGGTCACCGTTGGGTCGATCGCGACCCGTACGCCCGACCACATCTGCACGGGGAGGGTGGTCAGCTCCGGCCCGGAGAGGAACAGGCTGACCACGACCTCGTCCCAGCTGGTGATGAAGGCGAACAGGGCACCGGCGGCCACGCCGGGTGCGATGATCGGCAGGGTGACCCGCAAGAAGGTGGTCAGCGGGCTGGCTCCGAGGCTCATCGCTGCTTGTTCCAGCCGCTGGTCGAACGACGCGAGCGAGGCCGCCACGTTCACCGTCACGAAGGGCACGCCGAGCGCGGTGTGCACGAGCACGAACCCGAGCGTGGTCTGGGTCAGCCCCACCTGCAGCGCCGCGGCGTACACCGCGAGCCCGACGATGACATAGGGCACGATCAGCGGGGCGATCACCAGGCCGGCGACCGCCGCCTTCGCCCGGAGCCGTCCGCGGACCAGGCCGAAGGCGGCCGCGGTGCCGAGGATGACGGCCGTGATCGTCACCAGCACGGCGATCTTGAGACTGGAGAGGGTACTTGCACGCCAGCTGGGGTCGCTGAAGAAGTTCTCGTACCAGCGGAACGACCAGTCGGTCGGGGGAAACTCCAGGAACGAGCTGTCGGAGAAGGACATCGGGATGATGACGAGGACCGGTGCGATCAGGACGAGCCCGGTCAGGACGGCGAGGGTCACGAGCCCACCGCGGACGAGGAGTCGCGACATCACTGCTCCTTCCAGAAGATCCGGCGGACGTCGATGAACCGGCTGGCTATCGCGAGCAGCACGAGGGTGACGATCAGCAGCACGGCAGCGAGTGCTGACGCGAAGCCCCAGTTCAGGACAGTGCTGACCTGCTGCACGATCAGCTCACCGAGCATCACGTCGTCGGGGCCGCCGAGCAGGGCCGGGGTGATGTAGAAGCCGAGAGACTGGATGAACACCAACAGCGAACCGGCCGCGACCCCCGCGGCCGACAGTGGCACGAACACCCGCCAGAACGCGAAGGCCGGTCGAGCCCCGAGCCCTTCAGCGGCCTGCAGTAGGCGACGATCGATGCCGCGCATGGTGGCGTACAGCGGCAGCACCATGAACGGCAGCATCACCTGGACCATGCCGATGAGGACGCCGGTGAAGTTCCGCACCATCGTGATCGGGTCGCTGATCAACCCCAGCGACAACAGGGTCTCGTTGATCGCTCCGGTGTCTCGCAGCAGCAGGACCAGCGCGAACGAACGGACCAGCAAGCTCGTCCAGAACGGGACGAGGACGACCACCAGCAGGACGCTTCGCCACACCGGCGGGGCGATCGTCATCAGGTAGGCGTACGGAAAGCCGATCAGCAGGGTGATCAGGGTGACCGTGATCGCAGTGACGAAGGTGTTGACCAGGACGTCGGTGTAGATGGGGCTGGCGAAGAAGGCCGCGTAGTTGCCGAGCCCGAGGGTCGGGTCGGTGAAGCTGCGGGCGAAGACGATCGCCAGCGGGACGATGAGCACCACGAGCAGGTAGCCGGCGATCGGCAGCGCCAGGGCGCCCCAGCCGTCGGTGAGGAAGAAGCGCCTGCGCTTGCCCGGCGGAGCCGGGGAGCCGGCTCCTGGCGGCGCCGGCCGCGGGTCCGGCTCAGCCCCGCGGCTCGGCGCCCTCCTGTCGGGTGCGGTGGTGGCCGAGCTGCTCACGACGCCAGCCACTCGTTGAACCGCTCGGAGACGGCGTCGTAGTTCTCGGCCCACCAGTCGTAGTCGATGACCGTGGCGCGCTTGGCGGCGTTCTCCTCGGAGGTCGGCAGTTCCTCCAGGATCTCCGGCTCGAGCAGCTCGAGCGCCTTGTCGTTGACCGGCGCGTAGGCGCTGGCCCGGGTGTCCGCGGCCTGGCCCTGAAGATCGGTCACGAAGTGGCCCATCCACTCCATCGCGAGGTCGGCGTTCGGATAGCCCTTCGGGATGACCACCTGGTCGTAGGAGAGGAAGTGCTGGTTGAACTCGTTGGCCACCGGCTGCCCCTGCTGCGCGGCCTGGAAGACTCGGCCGTTCCAGGCCTGGACCAGCGGCGCCTCGCCGCTGGCGAGCAGCTGGACCTGCTGGTCGCCGGTCTCGTAGAAGACGATGTCGTCCTTGATCGTGTCGAGCTTCTCGAACGCCCGATCGACGTCGAGGGGGTAGAGCTCGTCGGCCGGCACGCCATCGGCGAGCAGCGCGGCCTCCAGGATCCCGCCGGTGACGTACTTCCAGAAGCCGCGCTTGCCCGGGAACTGCTCGGTGTCGAAGAACTCTTCCCAGGTCGTCGGGTGGTCCTCGCCGAAGACGTCGGTGTTGTAGGCGATGTTGAAGGCGTACTGCAGGTTCGGGATGGCGCACTCGTTCACGAACTGCGGGTCGAGCACGGAGGTGTCCACGACCTCGGTGTCGATCTTCTCCAGGAGCCCCTCCTCGCAGGCGGTGGCGGAGAAGTTCGGCTCCACCTCGACGATGCCCCAGCTGACCTCGCCGGACTCCACCTGCGCGCGGAGCTTGGCGTAGTCGGTGGGCTGGTCCTGCAGGATCTCGACGCCGTTCACCTCGGCCCAAGGCTTCACGTAGGACTGCACGTGAGCTTCCTGAGCGCTGCCGCCCCACATGACCACGGTCAGGGTCTTGCTGTCTTCTGCCGCCGCCCCGCCTCCGCAGGCTGCTGACGAGCCGACCATCGCGACGGCCGCGAGTGCAACGCCCTTGCGCTTGAAGGTCATCCGAGCTCCTCGATTCTTGACTGGCGCGTCAGTTAACAACGTGAGCATGCGGCGCGGATCACACCGTGTCAAGGCGGATGTGTGATCTGGGTCAAGAAGTTGCCCGGAGGGCAAGGACGCCGGACGGCCGAGGGCGCCGGCGTCAGGACGACTTCTGAACCGTCCAGGACCTGGTGGAGGCTCTGATCTCGCAAGGTGACTGAAGCCGTGCCAGCACCGCGCAAGTACGACCAGAAGACCCGCGCCCGCGCCGTGCGGATGTGTCGGGACCGCATCCGTGATCTCGGCGAATCGAAGCTGACCGCCCGCCGCGCCGTGGGTGCGGTGCTGGACATCGACCCGGCCACCCTGCGCAACTGGGTCGAGCAGCAGGGGATCGACACCGGCCCGTCCCGGCGTGATGACCGAGTCCTCCGACGAGCTCGAGGCGCTGCGCCGGGACGTCACCGAGCTGCGCCGGATGAACGAGATCCTCGAGACCGCCTCGGCGTTTCTTCGCCGCGGCGGAGCTCGACCGCCGACTGCGCTGATCTGCGACTACATCGCCGCCCACGCCGACCGCTTCGGGGTCGAGCCGATCTGCCGCGTGCTCACCGAGCACCGGATACCGATCGCCCGAGCACCTACTGCGAGCGCATCCAGCGCCCGGTCAGCCCCGCGGAGCTGGCCGACGCGTACGCCGCGAACACCCTGGTCGACCTCTACCGGGCCAACCGCGGCCTCGACGGGCTGCGCAAGCTGCAGCACGCCGCCCGCCGCGCCGGGCACCCATGCGGCCGTGACCAGGTCGGCCGGCTGATGGGCGTCGCCGGTCTCGACGGGGTCCGGCGCGGCCGCCGGTCGACGAGGACGACCACGCGGGACCAGTCGGCGCCGCGGCACCCGGACGTGGTCGACCGGGCCTGGGCCACGCCGTCCCGGCCAGACCAGCGGTGGGTCGCAGACCTCGCCTACGTGTGGACGCTGGCCGGGTTGGTCTACGTCTACTTCGTCAGCGACGTCCACTCCCGCCGCATTCTGGGCTGGCGGGTGTCGTCATCGAAGACGACCCGCTGGTCACCTCCGTGCTGGAGCAGGCGCTGTTCACCCGCCGCTGGGCACCACCGCCTTCACCGCCACGGGCCTGGTCCATCACTCCGACGCCGGCTCGTGCCAATGCACGTCGCCGGCCCTCACCGAGACGCTGACCGAGGCCGGCATCGCCGGCTCCATCGGCCCGGTCGGCGACGCCCTGGACAACGCGCTGATGGAGTCCACCATCGACCTCTACGAGACCGAACTCATCGACCGGCAGCAGTCCTGGACCGGCCGCGCACAGGTCGAGCGGGAGACCGCCGCCTGGGTCCACCGGTGCAACACCGAACTTCTGCACTCGGCGATCCGCCTATCGACCACCGGGCGAGTTCGAAGACCACTACCGTGACATCCACGTCGCCCCGGACCTCGAAGCGGCCTGAACCCAGCGTCCGCCAGATCCAGGACGGTTCATCGTTCAGCTGACCGGCAAGACCTCGGCGACGTCCACACAGAACCCGTCGAGCAGTTGTTGGCACACCCTGCGCATCCGCGGGCCGTCCATGCTGTGCGAGCCGAGGATGACCTGGATCGCCAGCCCGTCGATGAGCCCGATCAGCATGTTCGCCTGCACGACGGGATCGGCCCGCACGATCAGGCCCTGGTCATGTCCGTCGCGAATGATGCTGGCGACGATCGAACGCCAGTCGCCATACACAGCGTCGTTGAGAACCTGGAGGTCAGGCTCCTGAATCGCCTCGACCCACAGCTCTGCCCAGACCCGCCACGCCTGGACCGTCTCCGGCCCCTCAGGCACATAGGAGTCGACGAAGGCGCGAAGCTTCGTGACCGGGTCGCCGTCGCCGTGCAGGATCACCTTTCGGCGTTCCAGGGAGTTGCGGAAGTTGAACTCGAAGGCCGCGTGCAGCAGGTCGCGCTTGGTGGGGAAGTAGTAGTGCACCGTCCCGGTGGAGCTCCCGATCGCCGCGGCTACGTCGGCGACGCGCAACGATCGGAAGCCCTGGTCAGCCACGACTTTGCACGTGGCGGTCAGGATCTGTTGGCGTCGTTCCGCTTCGGCGCTGGGTCGCCCCACGTTTCCTCCTGGAGGTCGCGTCGTGGGTCAATATTAACTGACTCGACAGTTAAATGCGCTCCGCCAACACCACCACCCCTCTCCAGGGACGCCCCGGGGCCGGTCTGCAGGCCACGGCCGTTTCACGATCGTCCATGGGTCGTCGAGGGCGTTGGCCGGCAGTGGTGATCGGCGGCGTGATGGTCCCGGGATGAGCAACGGAGCCCCGATAACACGAGGTGTCCGCTCACAGACGCCTGGCCACCGGAGCTCCGTTGTCGTCTCATCCTGCCATCGCCGAGTCGGCTTTCACTGCGTTGGTGGCGGCGAGTCCGCCGACGGGCGCCGATCGGCTCTACCGGCTGCCGGACGGCGCCGATCCGGACGCGGCGGTCGCGATGGTGCATCCGGCCGCGACCGCCCGCCTGGCTCTCAGCATCCACGCCGGTCTGCGGGGCGGCGAGACCGTGTACGTAGCCGGAGGTGCCGGCCACGTCGGCAGTGCGGCGATCGTGCTCGCCGCGCGGGCCGGCGCCCGGGTGATCACCGGCGCCGGTGCCGCGGACCTCGACCGCTGCCGTTCGTCGGGACCGCCGTCGTGCTCGACTACCGCGACCCCCACCTCGTGCAGCGCATCGAGCAGGCCGCTCCCGATGGGGTGGACGTGCACCTGGACACCCCCGGCCCCCTCGACCTCGACGCGGCCGTCGGCCTGCTCGCCCGCCGGGGCCGCATCATCGCCATGGCCGGCTTTGCCGCGCGCCCGGCGCTGCCCGTGGGCGGGCTCTACGGCCGCGACGGCCGGATCGTCGGATTCGCCATGAGCAACGCCAGCAGTTCCGAGCTCGCCACTGCGGCGGTCCGCGTCAACCAGCTCCTCGCCGACGGCTCCCTCAACCCCCGCCGGGTCGAGGTGCTGCCCTCGAGCGCGGCCGCCGAGGCCCACCGGCGGCTGGAGGCCGGCCAGGCCCACGGCGTCCGTCTCCTCCTGCGACCGGCACGCGCCTCTCCGGGCTCCCTGCAGCCGTGACCACCGCTCTGTCCGACGGCACCCGTTCCGGCGGGCGCAGGCCACCACTCTTCGGTTCTGCCGGTCAGAAGAGGAAGTACCGCTGCGCCATCGGCAGGTCCGTGGCCGGTGCGTGCTCGATGAGCTCGCCGTCGATGCGGACGCTGTAGGTGTCCGGGTCGACGTCGATCCGGGGCCTGGCGGTGTTCTCCGGCAGGTCGTCCTTGGTGCGCCCGCGCACGCTCTCGACGGGGACCAGCGGCCGGCGGGTGACCAGCCGGTCGGCCAGGCCGTCCTCGATGGCGGCCGCGGCGACGAACGCCACGCTGGTGTCCGCGGCCGCCGGGCTCTTCGCGTTGAACCCCAGGCGCGGCAGCACCGGCTGCGGAGTCGGCACCGAGGCGTTCGGGTCTCCCAGGGCGGCGAGGGCAGCCATGCCGCCCTTGAACACCATGAACGGCCGGATACCGAACAGCCCCGGCTGCCAGAGCACCAGGTCGGCCATCTTCCCGGCCTGGACCGAGCCGACCTCCCGCTCCAGCCCATGGGCGATCGCCGGACAGATCGTGTACTTCGCGACGTAGCGCCGGGCGCGGTGGTTGTCGGCGCGACCGTCGCCGGGCAGTGCGCCGCGCACGTGCTTCATCCGGTGGGCGGTCTGCCAGGTCCGGAGCACGACCTCCCCGATCCGGCCCATGGCCAGCGCGTCGGAGGACATGATCGACAGCGCGCCGAGGTCCTGCAGCACGTCCTCGGCCGCGATCGTGCCGGCGCGCACCCGGCTCTCGGCGAAGGCCAGGTCGTTGGGCACCTGCGGGTTGAGGTGGTGGGCGACCATCACCATGTCCAGGTGCTCGGCGATCGTGTTGTGGGTGAACGGTCGCGTCGGGTTGGTCGAGGCCGGGAGCACGTACGGCTCGCTGGCGATGCGGATGATGTCCGGTGCGTGGCCGCCGCCGGCGCCCTCGGTGTGGTAGGCGTGGAACGTCCGGCCCTTGACGGCGGCCAGCAGGCTCTCCACGAACCCGGCCTCGTTCAGGGTGTCGCTGTGGATCGCGACCTGCACGCCGGACTCGTCGGCGACGCTGAGCGCCGCGTCGACGGCGGCCGGGGTGGCGCCCCAGTCCTCGTGAACCTTGAACCCGCCGGCCCCGCCACGCAGCTGCTCCCACAGCGCCTCGTGAGAGACGGTGTTGCCGCGGGCCAGGAACAGCACGTTCACTGGCCACGGGTCGAACGCGTCCAGCATCCGCTGCAGCCACCACGCACCCGGGGTCGCCAGCGTGGCCTTGGACCCCTCCGTGGGGCCGGTTCCTCCGCCCACCACGGTGGTGGTCCCCGCGGCGAGCGCTTCCTCGAGCATGTCCGGGACGATGTAGTGCACATGGGTGTCGATCGCGCCGGCAGTGAGGATCAGGCCGTTGCCCGCGGTGATCTCCGTGGACGGGCCGATCACCAGGTCGGGGTGGACGCCGTCCATCGTCTCGGGGTTGCCGGCCTTGCCGAGCGCGACGATCCGGCCGTCCCGGATGCCCACGTCGGCCTTGATCACCCCCCAGTGATCCAGTACCACTGCACCGGTGATGACCAGGTCGGGGGTGCCCTCCGCGCGCGTCGTGCGGGACTGGCCCATCGACTCCCGGACGGACTTGCCGCCGCCGAACACCGCCTCGTCCCCGCCGGCGCAGCGGTCCTCGGTGACTTCGATGAACAGGTTGGTGTCCGCCAGCCGGATGCGGTCACCGGTCGTCGGTCCGAAGGAGGCGTCGTACTCCGCCCGGCTGATCTCACCCACCGAGCTCTCCTCCGCACTCCCCACGGAGCCCGGCCACGATCCGCTGGCCTCCGATCGGGATCAGCTCCACCTGCTCGGCGGCGCCGGGCTCGAAACGCATGGAGCCACCGGAGAGGACGTTGAGCCGACGTCCCCAGGCTGCCTTCCGATCGAACTGCAGGGCCGGATTGACCTCGGCGAAGTGGTAGTGCGAACCCACCTGGACCGGCCGGTCGGCGGTGTTCTCCACCCGCAGGGTGAGCACGTCCCTGCCCGCGTTGATGACCACCGGGTCGTCGCCGTAGAGCACTTCCCCGGGGATCAGCGGCTCGTCGCGGTGCGGCTCGTCCCCGGTGTAGTGGCGCCGCTCCGCCTGCCGCTCACCGGTGCCCGGGCGCCGCGGCATGCTCGGGTTGTTCGATCCGCTGTGCGGGTGCCGGTCCGGCTCCGCACGGCGCGCCCGACCCCGGCCGCCGGGGTCGTCACTGGGGTGCTCTCCGCGGCGCGTCATGGGATCGGCGCCGTGACGGTGATCAGCTTCGTGCCGTCCGGGAACGTCGCCTCCACCTGCAACATCCCCAGCAGCTCCGGGACCCCTTCCATCACGTCGTCCCGACGCAGGACGTCCCGCCCGGCCTCCATCAGGTCGGCGACCGTCCGGCCGTCCCGGGCGCCCTCCAGGAGGAACGAGGTGATGAGCGCCGTGGCCTCGGGCAGGTTGAGCTTCAGGCCCCGGTCCCTGCGTTCGGCGGCGAGCTTGGCCGCTGTGTAGATCATCAGCCGCTCGCGCTCGTGCAACGTCAGCAGCATCCGCCACCCCTCGGGAGAGGACGACCCTGCCGGCGGACGTCGTTCCGACTCGCGTGCTGCCGGGAACGGCCGTTCCACCTGCAGGTCTCACGCTCGGTTGCCGGTTCTGGGCCCGCTCACCATGCCAGACCGCAGTCAGCGCCGCTAGAGCAGCGGCGACCCCGGCTGGGTATCCAGGTCTCCTCGATGGGTAGACAGCCCGCAGGCGCTGACCTCGGTGGGCGCCGGCGACGGAGAGGCAGGACCCGCATGCGTGGCGGTCAGCGGACGAGGGGGAACCGAGTCATGGGACACGTCAACGGGCGGCTGGTGCACATCACGACGGGATGCCTGCTGCTGGTGGCGTCGGTCGGCGTGACGGCCTGCGGGGAAGAGGCGTACACCCGCGCTCCCGACGTCGAGGCCTCCGTCGGGGACATGGAGCTGCGCGACATCCAGCTCGCGCCTCCGCCGGAAGGCGTCTACGAGGGCGGCAGCGCAGCCAGGCTCGAGTTCGCGATGGTCAACACCGGCAGGGAGGAGGATCAGTTGGTCGGCGTGTCCGGCCCTGACTTCGCCGGGGTGGTCGTCGACGGAGCCCCAGGCAGCTCGTCCCTGCCGATTCCCATCCCCCCCGGTGAGACGGTCTTCTCCGGTGGCCCCACCGGACCTGTGCTCATCCTGACCGGAATCGACGAGACCCTCCGGACCGCCGAGTCCATGCCGGTCACCTTCACCTTCGAGAACGCCGGCGCGGTCACCGTCGATGCGGTGGTCAGCGCCCCGCTCCGGCTGACGGTCGACCGGTACCTGCGCGAGCAGCGACAGCTCCTCAACTGAACGGAGGTGGACACGGGCCTGCTGCCCAGGTCGTCCCCGGTCGGAGGGACCGCCCCGACCGCATCCGGCGAGGATGCAGCGTGAGGAGAACCCGAGGGTGTTCACGGTGCGACGAGGATGTCGGTCATGTCGCGGTACTGACCTGCCCGGGCGGAGAGTTCGGCGTGCGTGCCGGCGTCGACGACGCATCCGTGCTCGATGACGTACACCTGGTCGGCGTCGCGCAGGGTGGTCAGGCGGTGGGCGATGACCAGGACGGTGCGTCCGGCGGTGAGCCGAGCCAGGCCACGCATCACGTAGGACTCGCTGATCGCGTCCAGCCCGCTGGTGGGTTCGTCGAGCACCACGATTGGGGTGTCAGCTGCCAGGGCGCGGGCGATGGCGATGCGCTGTCGCTGCCCGCCGGACAGTGATGCGCCGCCCTCGGCGACCTGGGTGTCGTACCCGTGCGGGAGGCGGTCGGCGAACTCGTCGACGTAGGCGGCGTGTGCGGCGGCGAGCAGCTGGTCGCGGCTGGCGTGGGGGGCGCCGTAGGCGATGTTGTCGAGGACCGTGCCGGAGATCATCAGTGGGTCCTGCGGGACGACGGCGATCTGGCTGCGGACCGAGCGCAGCGTGAGGTCGCGGACGTCCTGTCCGTCGAGGAGCACCTCCCCCGCGGTGACGTCATAGAGGCGGGGGACGAGGCTGGCGATGGTGGATTTGCCGGCCCCGGTCGGTCCGGCCAGCGCCACGACCTGGCCGGGCCGGGCGTGCAGGGACACGTCGTGCAGCACCGGGCCTCCGGGTTCGTAGGCGAAGGAGACCCGCCTGAGTTCGATGTCGCCGTGCAGCGGCGGAGCCGGCGCAGCGCCGGGGCGCTCGGAGATCACCGCGGTGGAGTGCAGCACGTCGTCGATGCGCTCCGCCGCGGCCTGGGCCTTGCTGATCGTCGAGGACAGCCGGGCCAGGGCCTTCATCGGGGCGTACACCTGCTGCAGGTACGCCAGCAGCACGAGCAGGACGCCCAGGCTGAGCTGTCCGCGCAGCACCAGGGTGGCGCCGACGAACAGCACGGCGGCGCGGCCGGCCTGGGCGATGACCTCGACGGCGGCCGGCAGGCGGGACTGCAGGTCGACCTGTCGCAGCCCGGCGTCCAGCCGGGCCTGGGAGTGGGTGCGGAACCGCTCCAGACCGCGGCGTTCGGCGGCGAAGGACTGCACCAGGCGGATCGTCGACAAGGTTTCGGTGACGTGGCTGGAGACGCGCCCCTCGTGGGTGCGTGCCTCGCGGGAGGCCTGCTTGATGGCGCCGCGGTAGTGCCGGACGACGGCGTACAGGGCCGGAGCGACACACAGCAGCAGGACGGCGAAGACCGGCTGGATGAACACCGCCACGACGACGATGCCGACGAGCAGGGCGAGGTTGGGCAGCAGGGTGCTGAAGGCGGCGACCAGCAGCGCCTGGATGGCTGCCACGTCGCCGGTCAGCCGGCTGGCGAGGTCGCCGACCCGCTGCCGGTCGTGGAAGGCCAGGGACAGCCGCTGCAGGTGCGCGAAGATGTCGGTGCGCAGGTCGGCGATGATCCGTTCCCCGACTCCCTGCAGCAGCCTGGACGACAGATAGGTGCCGAGCGCGACCAGCGCGGCCAGCGCCACCAGGGCCAGGGCGCAGGCGGCCAGCACGGCTGTCGGTGAGTCGGCGAGCGGGCCGAGCAACGCGGCGAGCAGGCCGTCGGGAGCGCGCTGCTGGAGCACGTCGTCGACCACGACCTTCAGAGGCCACGGCAGCGCCAGCTCGATGGCCGCCACCACCAGCACCATGACGCCACCGGTCACCATCGGAGTTCGGTAGGGGCGCAGGGTGGAGCCGAAGCGGCGCAGGAGCTCAAGCACGGGTCACCCCTTCATCCCGCGGCGTCGTCGACACCCTCTCGGGCCGCAGGCCATGGCCGCCCTCACCACACTCCGGACGCCGCGGCCATCGTGCCGGTCGGCTCGGCCGGCGTGCCTGGATGCAGGTGGCCGTCGACGGCGGCGATGAGCGCCGGACCGGTGCCGTCGTCGACCGGGCCGGTACCCAGGACCAGGTGCAGGTGCCGGCCACAGCCGTCGACCCCACCGACCAGGGCGTGTCCGGTGGTCGGGCTGGTGCCGATCAGCGAGCCGGTGTGTTCGGCCGGGTCGTGCGCGACCCACGCGTCGACCGTCGCGGTGCGAGCGCCCCACCACGTCCGGCCGTGGATGGGGCTCGTGGCGTTGCGGCCGGTACGCAGGAGGGCGGGGTAGTCCGGGGACAGCGCGACCGTCGTCCGCAGTTCTCCCGGCAGACCGCTGCGTCGAACGCAAGCCACCAGCGCGGTGCCGTCTGCCGTGAGGAGCACCTGCTTGGTCAGGCCCCGGTCGGGGCCGGGCTCGACGTCGATCAGTTCCACGACCGCAGTCTGGGCGGTGACCTCGACCCGGCCCAGCTCGTGCCGGTGGGTCTCGGTGCCGAGCACGGCCAGCGCGCCGGGATGGTTCGGCGGCGCCTGCATGTGCTGGTGCAACTCGGTCTGGAAGTTCCAGTGGTCGGCCGGGTTGCCGACCACGACCACCGCCCGCGACGTCCCGTCGGGATCGGTGTCGCGGCGCACCAGCAGGCTCAGTCGTCCACCGTGCCGGGGCGAGAGCACGGCGAACAGCCGGTGGCTGCTGAGGACGAGCTCGTCCTCGCCGTCCCCGTCCACGTCGGTGACCAGGACCCGCAGGCCGTGCGCGATCCGGTCGGCGGCCCACCGGGCGGCGGCGAGCACGGGCAGTGCGTCGGCGGCGTGTGCGGCGGTCGTCAGCACCCACGGGGCCGGGGCACGTCCGCCGCCGACGTCGGGGTCCTGCCAGGCGGTCTCGTGGCGGCCCAACAGCACCAGCCGCTCGGCCAGCGCGCACAGCCCGGGATCGGCGCCGTCCTGTTCGGCCTGTTCCACCGCGGCCTCGACCCGGTCGAGGCGCTCGGCAGAAGGGCGCCACCGCGGGTCGTCGCCCCAGCGGCCGTAGTCCTCCCCGGCGCCGTACTGGTGCGCCAGCTCGTAGTAGGCGCCGGCCTCCACCGGGATCTCCGGCGTGGGAACGACCCGGTCGCACCAGTCGTCGAGCGCGACCGGCTGCAGCGCCTCGCTGCGGGCCAGCCAGCGCAGGAACCGGGCGTACCGTTCCAGCCCCTGCTCCCACCCGGCGACGCCGGCGACTCGCTCGAGGTCGTCGGCGAACACCAGCAGCGATCCCTCGGGGGCCCGGTGCGCGTCCGCGGCGAGCTCGGTGAGCAGCCGCAGGTGGTCCGGGTCGTGCGGCGGCACCAGATAGCGCAGGGAGGAGGCGATCGGGACGGCGACCAGCCCGTCGCCGTCGGCGATCCGGTACGGCGCCAGCGACCCCAAGTGCAGCTGCCCGCGGATGGTGGGGGGAAAGCCGTCGCTGAACCAGCGGTAGGGGCCGGCGGCATCGAAGGCCTCCCGTGTGCTGCCCGGGTAGCGGCCGTCGCTCAGGGGGTGTGCCAGCCGGTCGTCCAGCAGCACCCGCTCGTAGCGGACGCCGGTGGCGTCGGCGTCCCGCAGCGGCGGCGCGCATGCACCGGTGGCCCACACCCGCTCGGGCACCCACGCCGTCTTCAGCCGTCGCCGGGGCACCCCGAGCAGGTCCTCGGCCAGGTCGTGGAACGCCCGCAGCTGCCGACGGTTGTGCCGCGCCGAGGCCAGCGGCATCACGTTCTCCCCGTAGGTGCCGCCGACCAGGGTGACCAGACCGCTGGCCAGGTGCTGGCGCAACCGGGCCAACAGGGCGGGCCGGTGCCAGGCGATGGCCTCCAGCACCGGGCCGGAGATGTGCAGCGCCGCCGGGATGCCGTGGTCGACGTGCAAGGACAGGACCGCGTCGTAACCGGACGCGGTGGTGCTGATCCCGTCGCGGTCTGGGTACCCGTCGGTGATCACGAACTGGTTGGCGTGATGCACGAAGGCGATCGGGGCGGCCGTCACGACGTGGGCTCCTGTCCGGTGGTGAGGGCGGAGAAGGTGGCGGGGACGCCGCCGGCGAGCACCGCGATGGCGACGCCCAGCCAGCGGTCGAGCAGGTCGGCGCGGCCCGTGCGGTAGGTGATCAGCTCGAAGTGCAGGCTCTGCACCAGCGCACGGGCGACCTCCGCCGGGACCGCCTCGGCGTCGGTGCCGCCACAGGCCGTCCAGCGTCGCCAGAACGCCAGGCCCGCGGCCGCTCCGGGCTGGAAGGAGCCGGTGCGCATCCACGAGACGACCAGCAGCTGGCCCAGGGCGTATCCGGCGTCGTAGGCCGGCCGGCGCAGCCCGGCTGTGTCGAGGTCGATGGCGGTGACCGTCAACGGACCACCGGCCGCCAGGTGGAGGTTTTCCGGGTGCAGGTCACCGTGGGAGGCCACCAGTCCGGTACCAGGCGAGCTCGGATCGCCGTACAGCCGGCCGTGGGCGGCGTCGGCGACCCGGAGGAGTCGATCGGCGGAGTCGGGGTACCGATCGGCGAGCCGGCCGCTCTCGCGGCGCAACTCCTCGCCCGCGCGGTAGCCGGTGCGGTCGGGCAGCGCGACCGGCAGCGCCTGCAGCGCGGTCAGCCAGTCGGCGGCGGCGACCGCGGCGACGTCCCGGTCCGCTGCCGGAGCGAGCAGCCAGTCCGTCCAGGCGGCTCCGGGCGCCACCTCGGTGACCAGCGTGCGGTGCGTGCCGGACCATCCGGGCGCCGGCGTGACCGCGAACCGGCCCGGCGGGGCGAAACCCGCCTCGGCCAGGCGCTGCAGCCAGCGCCGGGTCCACGCGCCCCGGTCATCGGAGTACTGCTTGAGCACCAGCCCGGGGCCGGCCCTCATGTCGAGCACGGCCAACCGCTTCGGTCCGCCGCGCAGCACACGAACCCCAGCGGTCTTCCCGACCAGGGCCGGGACAGCCTCGGCTAGGACGCCGCGCGCCCACTGCATGGCCTCAACGGTGGGTGCCCCGTCGAACTCGATCCGCGAGGTCACTTCCCCGCCCGACTGACCGGACGTGGTCACCAGCTGTCGGAGGTCGGGCCGGGGCTGGCGTTGCGAACGGGCCACCATGTGTGCACGCGCTCCTGCGGTCGTCACCGGATTCGTCGTCTACGACGCTGCGCGACCCGGATAAGACCTGCCTTGGCGCTGCTTTACAGATTTCTCATGTCGATCGCCCGGGACGGGTGCCAGCGGCACCCTGGAGCTGAGAGTCGTCTCATCTCCGGCTTATCGGGCCGCAAGCTCTGTGGAGGAGGCTTGGCGGCATGACTCGTCGCCGAACGGCTGCGCTCCTGGGGGCGACGCTGCTGCTCTTGGCTGCCGCGTGGGCGCTCGGTGGAGCGGTGCTCGACCACCCACCGGCAGATCTGGGCGGCGTGGTCGTGGTCGGTCCCGCCGGAGACCGGCCGAGCACATCCGCGGTCGCTCCCCCGATCGGCCCATCGACCCAGCCGGACGACCCGGGAGCGGTCGATCCCGCACCGCCTCCGCCTGGGACCACCGCCACGGCTCCGACCACCGCGCCTCCCATCCCGCCCTCAGCACCGCCGGGAGCCGCCAGGGTGACCGGCGGACCCGCGCCGACAGCCGGGGACGACGACGATGACGACGACGGCATCGACGACGGGGGCGCCGGCAGTGGCGTCGACATCGACGACGGAAGCACCGACGACGGCACCGACCCTGACGACGACGGTGCTGACGACGACACCGACAGCTGAATCGACGTGTCCGACCACACCGCGCCGCGCGCCGCAGGTCCGAGCGCGCGCAGTCGGATCATCGGCTGGATGATGCTGCTGGTGGCGCTGGCCCTGAGCGCGGAACTGGTCATCGCCGCTCGCGTGCTGACCGAGCGGGCCGAGGCCGAACTGGACCAGGAACTGGTTCACGAAGGCGACAAGCTGCGCGACTACGCGGAACGAGCCGTGGACCCGGCCACCGGCGAGCCTTACCGCGAGGTTCGGAACCTGCTTGCCGGCTACCTCGCGGAGGCCGTTCCCGACGCCGACGAGACGCTGTTCAGCCTGGTCGACGGCCGTCCCGCACACCGCGCCCGCGCCGAGCCGCCGGCCCGGCTGGACACCGACCCCCGATTCGTGTCCCGCATCGCCGGTCTGAGCCAGCCGGAGTCCGGAACGGTGGCCAGCGCTGCCGGCCCGGCCCGGTACGCCGTCTTCCCGGTGCGCCTGGAGGGTGCCCCGGACACCGGCGCCCTGGTGGTGGTCGAGTTCGCCGCGCCGGTCGAGGAGCGGGTGGCTTCGACGGTCCGGGTGCTGGCGGTGGTCAGCTTCGTGGCATTGACCCTGGCGGGCCTGGCGAGCTGGCAGGTCGCCGGCCGGGTCCTGGCCCCGATCCGGACACTACGCCGGACCGCCGAAACGATCCGCGAGTCCGACCTCGACCAGCGGATCGTCGTGACCGGCACCGACGACGTCGCCGCCCTGGCGCACACCTTCAACGAGATGCTCGACCGTCTGCAGAGCGCCTTCGCCGGCCAGCGCCAACTCCTGGACGATGCCAGCCACGAGCTGCGCACGCCGATCACCGTGATCCGCGGCCACCTCGAGCTGATCAGCGACAAACCAGCGGAACGCTCGCGGACCCTCGCCCTCGTGCTCGACGAGCTGCACCGGATGAACCGTCTGGTCGACGACCTGATGCTGCTGGCCAAGGCCGAACGCCCCGACTTCCTGGACCTCTCCGAGGTCGACGTCACCGACCTGGTGATGGAGGTCCTGGCCAAGGCCAGCGCGCTGGGCGACCGGCAGTGGACGGTGTCCGACGCGGCCGAGCAGACAGTGCTCGCCGACGGCCAACGGCTGACCCAGGCATTGATGCAGCTGGCCGCCAACGCGGTACGCCACACCCGGCCCGAGGACGCGATCTCGATCGGCACCACGGTGGTCGACGGCCGGCTCCGGCTCGGCGTCAGCGACACCGGCACCGGCATCGCCCCCGAGGACTGCGCCCGCATCTTCGACCGCTTCGCCCGCACCGGACACCGCGGTGACCGCGGCCGCCGGGGTGATGGGGCCGGCCTCGGCCTGGCCATCGTTGCCTCGATAGCCCACGCCCACGGCGGTCGGGTACTGCTGGACAGCACACCGGGGAAGGGCTCGACGTTCATCCTCGACCTGCCGCTGGTGCCGGCCGACGGCCACCACCACGACACGGCAACCGCGGCCACCGGCCGATCCGAGGCGCGCCGGTGAGCCGCATCCTGGTCGCCGAGGACGAACCGCGCATCGCCTCGTTCCTCGAGAACGGCTTGCGCAGCAACGGGTTCGTCGTCACCGTGGTCGCGGACGGGGAGTCGGCCTACCAGTACGCCCGCACCGGCGCATTCGACCTGATGGTGCTCGACCTCGGGCTGCCGATCACCGACGGTTTGACCGTGCTGCGATTGCTG
Source organism: Geodermatophilus sp. DF01-2 (assembly GCF_004571065.1). Classification (GTDB taxonomy): domain Bacteria; phylum Actinomycetota; class Actinomycetes; order Mycobacteriales; family Geodermatophilaceae; genus Geodermatophilus. Next base: position 58,672 of record NZ_SPQN01000005.1, on the reverse strand, counting down.
CGCGCCGAGAAGATCGACCTGCCCGTGGTCGTGCTGACCGCCCGCGACAGCGTCGCCGACACCGTCACCGGCCTGGAAAGCGGCGCCGACGACTACATCCGCAAGCCCTTCGGCTTCGACGAGCTGCTCGCCCGCGTCCGGCTCCGGCTCAGGGGTCCGGGACGGGCACCGGAACCCACGATGCTGCGCGCCGGTGACATGACCCTCGACCTGCGCACCCGCAGGATCCTGGTCGACGGCGGGACCGCAGAGGTAGCGCTGACCGCCCGCGAGTTCGCCCTCGCCGAGGTGTTCTTCCGCCATGTCGACCAAGTTCTGACCCGCGAACAGCTGCTCAGCCATGTCTGGGGACTGGACTTCGACCCCGGCTCCAACGTCGTCGAGGTCTACGTGCGCTACCTGCGCCGGAAGCTCGGTGACACCCGGATCGAGACGCTGCGTGGAATGGGCTACCGGCTGCACTCACGCCGCCGATCCACCATGGAAGGCTGAGCAGCTTCCCATCGGGGAAACCGCTCGACGCGGTATCCCCAGCTTCCAAGCACGCCGCTCTCGCCTTCAGCCTCGGCACGCTGTCGGATCTGCGGCTGACCGGCATGACGGGGGTCGACGTTGGCTGCGACTGTTCGGCGCGTTACCCGGCATGGCGGTGCGGCCGAGCCCGCCGTGCACGCCGCCGCGAAGTCGGCGGCAGCACCGCTACGCCGTCGCTCTCCGCAGGTCCGCGCAGTGAGAGCAGTGCAGGGAACTGCGGCCGTCGGCGCTGCCCCTGCCACCCCTCATCCCGTGAGGCGATCGAGTCCGACGTCCAGGCTGCGGCGCAGCGAGAGGTTGTCGGTGGCGACCGCGCTCACGAGCGCCGCCGGCCCGTTGAGCGGGAGGACGGCGCTGTCGCCGTCGAGCGCAGCGGCGGGTGGCGGGTCATCGGACCAGCGGGGGTCGACGACGAGGAGCGTTCCCAGTGCCCGTCGTCCGCCGGTCACCGCGGGGCTGCCCCAGCCGGGGGCGCCGGGTCCGACGCTCAGCTGCTGGTTGAGCAGCGGCCGGCCGTCGAGCCGGACCCGCAGGTGTTGGTACACGGTTCCGGGCGACTCGCGGTGCCGGCCCAGCAGCAGCTCCTCCCTGAGCAGCAGACGAGCGCCGGGGTCGAGGTCGACCCGGATGTCGCTGCGGTGGCGACAGCCGTGCGCGGCGATCACCGGCTCCGGAATCCAGACGAGGGTGGCTCCGGAGCAGACGTGGACGGTGACCCGGGTGCTCGACTGCTCGCCGCCCGGGCCGGGGAGCAGCAGGGTCGCGGACACGTCGCGCAGTACCAGGGTGCTGTCCCGCCCGACGTCGACGCGCAGGACCAGCTCGTCCCCGCCGACCGGGCCGGCTGCGCCAGCGGCCAGGCAGACCCGGGCGACATTCGCGGCTCCGTCAGTCCACGGCTCGGGCCCCTTGGGAAAGGTGGGCCGCAGCATCAAGGGCGATTCCGAGCGCAGCGTGGTGATGCGACTTCGGCCTCTGCCATCGGTCCGCTGGATGTAGTCCGTGGCCAGTTCGGCTCTGGCGCGCATCACTCCCGGCTGCTGGCGAGGCAGGCCCGCACCCAGGCGGCCACCGGAGCGGCGGTGGGGTCCTCGGTCAGGGACAGGAAGATCGTCGGCAGCTCGCCGCGCTGGGCCCGGGCGTCGCGGTCCATCACCGACAGGTCGGCACCGACGCGGTCGGCCAGGTCGGTCTTGTTGATGACCAGGAGATCAGCTCGGGTCACGCCCGGACCGCCCTTGCGCGGCACCTTGTCGCCACCGGCGACGTCGATCACGTAGATCTGGTGGTGGACCAGGCCGCGGCTGAACGTCGCCGTGAGGTTGTCCCCGCCGCTCTCCACCAGCAGCAGCTCCACCCCCGGCAGGCTCTCTTCGAGATCCTCCAGCGCCTCCAGGTTGGCCGAGATGTCGTCGCGGATGGCGGTGTGCGGGCAGCAGCCGGTCTCGACGGCGCGGACGCGCTGCTCGGGCAGGACGCCGTTGCGGAGCAGGAAGTCGGCGTCCTCGGTGGTGTAGATGTCGTTGGTTACCACGGCCAGGTCCACCTCGCTGCCGAGGGCGCGGCACAGCGCGGCGACGAGCGCGGTCTTGCCCGATCCGACCGGGCCGCCGATGCCGATCCGCAGCGCCCGGCCGGGGGTGCGCGGCAGGGTGCCGGCGGGATCGGTGTGCGGGTGTGGGTGCTCGTGGTCGGCATCGGCGAGATCGTGGTCAGGAAGCAAAGAGACGCACCTCCCAGGTGGCGTGCTGTTCTGCGGCGAGGTCGAGCAGCGGAGCGCTGTCGGCTGGTAGGTCGGCGGGGTCGCCGACGGCACAGCTGTCGGCATCGGCGGCGATCCGGTCGAGCATCGGCCCCAGCCGCGCCAGGGCGGCGTGGGTCGCGAACGGGTCGAGGCCGAGCAGCCGGACGGCGGCGGTGGCCGGCCCGACCACCGCGTCGTGGACGGCGGCCAGCGCGGCTGCCCTGGGCGGCAGTCCGGCAGCCGCGCAAGCGGCGCCGAGCACCAGAGGATGGTGCGGGCTGGTGCCGATCTCGTCCCAGCAGGGGTGCGGCCGGATCACGCGGACGGCGCGCAGGAGCTGGCGGCCCAGCTTGCGCGAGGTCGCCCGCAGCGCCGGGGAGGGCATGCGGGCGTCCAGCTCCGCGTCGAGGGTTCCCAGGTCGGCGACCTCACCGCGGATCACCCTGGCGCACGCCGCGGCCGCGAAGGCGGCCGCCACCGTTCCGCTGGTGGCGGCGCGGCCGCGGAGGAACCCCTCCAACGAGGCCACGTCGTGCACCCGGCCGGCGGCTACCGTCGCCTCGAGCCCGCCGGAGTGGGCGTGTCCCCCGGCCGGAAGGCGACCGTCGGACAGCAGCAGGAGCGCCGCGGCCGCGTCGGCCCCTGTCGCCTCCGCGGCGCCCGTGCCGGCCATCAGAAGAGGAAATAGCGCTGGGTCATCGGCAGGTCGGTGACCGGCGAATGGTCGACCACCTCGCCATCGATGCGCACCTGGAAGGTGTCCGGGTCGACGTCGATCTCCGGCAGCGCATCGTTGAGCGGGAGGTCGGCCTTCGTCCGGCCGCGGACGTTCTCCACCGCCACCAGCCGCCGGTGCACGTCGAGCCGGTCCGCCAGGCCGTCGTCCAGGGCCGACGGGGAGACGAACGCGAGACTGGTGGCCTGCGCGGCCCGCGTGTGCGTGTTGTAGCCGAGCCGGGCGAGCACCGGTTGCGGGGTGGGCACCGAGGCGTTCGGGTCCCCCAGCATGGCCATCGCGGCCATGCCTCCCTTGAACACCGAGGTCGGCTTGACGCCGAACAGCGCCGGCTCCCAGAGCACGAAGTCGGCCAGCTTGCCGACCTCGATCGACCCGATCTCGCGTTCGAGGCCGTGGATCACGGCGGGGCAGATCGTGTACTTGGCGACGTAGCGGCGGGCCCGGTGGTTGTCGGCCCGGCCGTCGCCCGGCAGCGGGCCGCGCAGCTCCTTCATCACGTGGGCGGTCTGCCAGGTGCGCAGCACCGTCTCCCCGAGCCGGCCCATCGCCTGGGCGTCGGAGGACATCGCCGAGATCGCGCCGATGTCCTGGAGGACGTCCTCCGCCGCGATCGTCGTCGCCCGGACCCGGCTCTCGGCGAACTGCAGCTCGGCCGGGACCTTCGGGTTGAGGTGATGGGCGACGAGCACCATGTCCAGCTGCTCGTCCGCGGTGTTGACCGTGAACGGCCGCGTGGGCGTCGTCGAGGAGGGCAGCACGTGGGCCTCGGCGGCGATGCGGATGATGTCGGGCGCGTGCCCGCCGCCGGCGCCCTCGGTGTGATAGGCGTGGAACGTCCGGCCGGCGGCCGTGCGCAGCAGGTCCTCGACGAAGCCCGCCTCGTTCAGGGTGTCGCTGTGGATCGCGACCTGCACGCCGGACGCGTCGGCGACCCTCAACGCGGCGTCGATCACTGCCGGCGTGGCGCCCCAGTCCTCGTGGCACTTGAAGCCCGCGGCTCCGGCGCGCAGCTGCTCCCACAGCGCGTCCTCCGAGACGGTGGTACCGCGGCCCAGGAACGCCACGTTCACCGGCCACGGATCCATCGCCTCGAACATGCGCTCGAGCCACCAGGCGCCCGGCGTGGCCAGCGTCGCCTGCGAGCCGCTGGTCGGACCGGTGCCGCCGCCGACGATGGTCGTGATGCCGGCGTCCAGCGCCACCTCGGCCATGGGCGGGGACACCAGGTGCACGTGGGTGTCGATCGCACCCGCGGTCATGATCAGCCCCGTGCCGTTCATGATCTCCGTGGACGGCCCGACGACGAGATCGGGGTGCACGCCGTCCATGATGTCGGGGTTGCCGGACTTGCCGACGGCGGTGAAGCGCCCGTCCCGGATGCCGACGTCGGCCTTGACGATGCCCCAGTGATCCAGGATCACCACGTTGGTCACGATCAGGTCGGGCGTGCCCTCAGTGCGTGGGGTGTGCGACTGGCCCTGGGACTCACGGCCGGACTTGCCGCCGCCGAAGACGTTCTCGTCGCCGCCGACGCAGTGATCCTCCTCGATCTCGATGACGAGGCTGGTGTCGGCCAGGCGCAGCCGGTCGCCCGTCGTGGGGCCCAGCGTCGCCACGTACTCCTGGCGTTCGATCTCAGCCATCGAGCGGGCCCGCGCACTCGCCGCGGAAACCGGCGGCGATGCGCCGCCCGGCGAACGGGATCAGTTCGATCTCCTGGCGAGACCCGGGATCGAAGCGGGTCATGCCCCCGGCGATGATGTTCTGCCGTCGTCCCCAGGCGGCCTGTCGGTCGAAGGAGAGTGCCGGGTTGGCCTCGGCGAAGTGGTAGTGCGAGCCCACGGTGATCGGCCGGTCCGCCGTGTTGACGACGGTCACCGTGACGGCCTCGCGCCCGACGTTGATCTCCATCGGCCCCTCGCCGTAGAGGATCTCGCCGGGCGTGCCGGGGCGGGCCGAGGAGTCGGCACCGGGATGGGTGATCGCGATCGCGCCTCCCTTGCCCGACCCCAGCGGGACGTCCTTCCCGCTGCCGGGACGCGTCCTGGACGGCGGCGGCATCGGGCTCGCCATCCGGCCGGCCAGCTTCGCCAGTCCCGGGTTGCGCTCCGCCGCGTGCTGCGCCCAGGCCAGCGCGCGACTCGTCAGCGACTGCCCTGCCCCGCCGGGCTGCTGCATCCGGTTGGACAGCGTGTCCTTGACCCGCTGACCGAGCCGGTTCACTGGATCGGCTCCGGCAGAGTGATCAGCTTGGTCCCGTCGGGGAAGGTCGCCTCGACGTGCAACTGGGCCAGCATCTCCGGAACCCCGTCCATCACGTCCTCGCGGGTGAGCACGTGGCGGCCGTCGTTCTGCAGGTCCGCTTTGCAACGCCCGTCACGGGCCCCTTCCAGCAGGAAGGCGGTGATGACCGCGGTGGCCTCGGGGAGGTTGAGCTTGAGACCTCGGGCCTTCCGCTTGAGTGCCAGCTCGGAGGCGGTGAAGATCAGCAGCTTCTCCCGCTCCTTGAGGGTCAACAACATCCTGGTCTCCCTCCACCGACCTACCGCCTCTGCGACCTCGGCGACTTCGAGAGGTCAGGGCGCTGGCGTGGTCAGCGTCACACAGGTCGTCCGAGCACGCCCGCTGTGCACCGGCTCGTCGTCCCACCGGTCGGCTGGGGCCGAGGCGGCGCGCAGACCGGTGGGCTCTCGACCTGAGGGAGCTACACGGGCGGCGCGCCGACGCCACTCGTCGGCATCAGCCGGCCCTGGTGGCGTCGTCTTCGCCGGGACGGTCGGTCCGGGGCCGGACGATGACGACCGGGCACTGCGCTTCGCGCGCGACGTCCGTGGCGACCGAGCCGAGAACGAGGTCGGCGAGCCGGCCGTGGCCGCGCGAGCCGACGACGACGAGATCGGCGTCCCGGGACGCCTCGACGAGCACGCGACCCGGCCTGCCGTGCACGGCATGGAGGCGCAGCTCGGGAACCCGGTCCCGCAGCGACGCCCACGCGGCGTCGAGCTCCCGGATCACCGCCTGCTCCCAGTCCTCCAAGGGAGGGATGTAACCGACCTTCCAGGAGCCGGGCTGGGGAGCGGTGGTCATCTGCCAGCAGCGGACGACGTGCAGTGGGGCGCCACGCCGGGCGGCGTCCTCGGCAGCCCAGAGCACCGCATCCCGGGACGCCGCTGAACCGTCGTCCCCGACGACGACGCCGGTGACGGACCGCAGGTTCTCCTCCACGCCCGGGGCGCCGACGGAATCCGCGACCGCGTCGGTGGTGGAACCGGTCGACCCGTTGCCGGTCATGATCGTCTCCTCTGCGCCAATGACCGCAGGAGCTCGTCTGCGGCACCCGACGCCGACGAAGCCATCGTAACACGATATGTTTCCACCGTGGCAGGTGACGAGGGACCGTCGGTCGGCAGCCGCAGGTCCGGGTCGGACGACGAATCGCCGGACGGAGGCCGGCTGACCAAGGAGGACTTCGAGGCCTTGGCCCGATTCCGGTTCGGCATCCGCCGCTATCTGCGCTTCAGCGAAGAAGCGGTGCGGCAGCACGGCCTCACCCCGCAGCAGTACCAGCTCATGCTGGCGATCAAGGGGTTTCCGGGGCGGGACTGGGCCGTCGTCCGGGAGCTGGCCGATCGACTGCAGTTGCGCCATCACAGCGTCGTCGAGCTGGTCACCCGGGCGCAGCGACAGGACCTCGTCCGCCGGATGCCGGACCCGGACGACGCCCGCGCCGTCCGGGTGGCGTTGACCGGCGAGGGCGAGCAGCTCCTGGGTCGACTCAGCGCCCTGCACCGGGACGAGCTCCGGCGCATGGACGCCGCCCTGGCGCTCCCCCGCTGGCACTCGGGCGACTGAGGAGACCGGCCACCGCCCGTCGGAGAAGAGCGTCGACGGCTACCTGTGGGGCACGACCTCGACCGTGTCCCGCCGTCGAGGGGACGGCGTCATGCCGACTTCGCCGATCCCGAAATGTCCTGGGCTCGCCCGGCCACCGTCCCGGTACCGCCGGCGAGGGCCATCGCCTCGGAGTAGAGCCGTTCGTAGGCCGTGGCCATCGACGCCGGGGCGAACCGGCGGCGGGCGGCGGCCATGCAGGCAGCCGGGTCGAGCTCGTCGAGTCGGCCGACGGCGCGTGCGAAGCCGGCCTCGTCCTCGGCGAGGAACCCGGTCACTCCGGGCTCGACGAGCGAGGGCAGGCAGCCGCGGGCCATCGCCACGACGGGCGTCCCGGCGGCCAGCGCCTCGCAGACCGCTGTGCCGCCCGGCTCCTCCCAGTCGATCGGGAAGAGTGCGGCCTGCGCATACCGCAGCAGGTCGTCCTTGGCCTCTCCGGAGACGTTGCCGATCCACCGGGCGGTCACACCGTCCAGCAGCGGTGCCACCTCGTCGAGGAAGTAGCGGACGTCGACGTTGCCGTGCAGGTGCGCCGCCGGGTCGGCCAGGTTCCGGCGCAGGGACGCCTCGTCCGGGCGTCCGGCCACCGGCCCGGCCAGCACCACCGGCAGCCCGGCCTGCCGCGCCGCGCGGACCGCGACGGCGGTGCCCTTGAGCGGCGTGATCCGTCCGAGCGCGACCACGTCCGGACGGCGTTCGGAGGGTGCCGCCGGCCGGGGATGCCGGCTGAGCGGCACCGCCAGTGGGACGGCGCCGAGGGTCTGGCGCCGCAGGAGTTCCGGTCCGCGGGCGACCTGAGCGGCGGAGACGCCGGCGTAGAACACCCGGCCTCGGCCGTCGAAGCCGGCCCAGAAGTCGGCGTTGCGGTGCAGGTCCCAGTGCAGCGTGGCCAGCACCGGCGGGCCGCTCCGGCCCAGTGCTCCCAGCACGGCCGGGCCGACGACCTCCACGTGCGTGTGCACGATGTCGAACGGCTGCCCGGCGGCGGCGTGCCGCCCGATCGTGTCCAGCACGACCTGCTCGTGGGCGTGGGCGATGCCGACCACCCCCGGATAGGGCGCGGCCAGGCGGCCGAACTGCCCGGTGGGGAAGGCCGCCACGCGCTCCTCCACCGGGAGGTCGCTCTCCCCCACGGTGGCCAGGACCACGCTGTGTCCCCGACGGCGCAACTCGGTCGTCAAGGTGGCGACGACGTTCTCCACCCCGCCGTACCCCCCGGGTGGCACCGCCAGCCACGGCCCGGCGTCCATGAGGATCTTCACGCCGACCGCCCCAGCCGGGCCTCCCTGGCCGACCGGCGGGCGGCGTAGGCCGGCACCGTCCGCATCGGCGGCCGCTGGCGCACGCCGACGTCCCAGGTCACCGGCTCGACCTCCATGCCGGTGCGCACGTACTGCATCAGGGCGTCGTTCCGGACAGCGATGTCAGGACAGCGCGCCAAGGCGGTCTGCAAGATCTGTCCGGCCATCCGGCCCAGTGCGGCGTCGGACTGATGGGTGTGCTGACGGGTGCCCAGGTCGACCTGCGCGAGAGCGTCGATGCCGGCCACCTCGGCCAGGTCGACCAGCAGGCCCAGTTCGACGCCGTAGCCGGAGACGAACGGCACCTGTTCCAGCAGCTCCCGACGCCCGGCGTACTCGCCGGACAAGGGCTGCACGAAGCCGGCCAGCCCCGGCCACAGGGCGTTGAGCAGCGGCCGCGCGAGCAGCTCGGTCACCCGGCCCCCGCCGGTCGGGATCATCCCCTCCGCCGTCGTCAGCGGGCGGTCGTAGAGCGCCTTGACGTACCCCACGGATGGGTCGGAGAGGAGTGGACCGAGCAGACCGACGACGAACTGGGCGTCGAAGGCGACCAGGTCGGAGTCCACGAAGACGACGAGGTCACCATCGGTGGCGTACAGGGACTTCCACAGCGCTTCGCCTTTCCCCGGGACCTGTCCGTGGGACGGGAGGAGGTCGTCCACGGTGATCACCCGGGCACCGGCCGCGGCGGCGACGGCGGCCGTGCGGTCCGTGGAGCCGCTGTCGGCCACCACCAGCTCGTCGACCAGCGGGGTGCGCTCCACGAGCTCGCGGCGGATGGCCGAGACGATCGCGCCGACCGTGCGTTCCTCGTCGAGCGCCGGGAGCACCACGCTGACCGTGACGCCCCGGCGGCGCTTGGCCTCGCACAGGGTGGCCGCGTCATAGTCGGCGCCCACATAGGTCCGGCGGCTCAGCCACCGCGAGACATCGGTCTGCACAGCCCACACTCCAGTCGCTGGTTCGGGATCCGTTGCCGGCCGCATGGCGCCGGGGATCTTCGTCGTTCGCGCGGACGCCGGCCGTCGAGAAGTCGTCCGATCGGTTCATGCCCCGCGCGGGTCGCGCACCCCCGGTGAACGTCGTCACGTCGGCCCGAGGGGAGTGCTCAAGACCAGGTCCTGCTCCGGCCAGGGCGAGGGCCCGCCGACCCGGTACGAGCCGGTCGGCGGGCCCTCGCGCGCTCCTGTGGATGTCAGCTGCCGGCCGGGGTGACGCCGAACATCAGCACACGCCGACCGACGTCGTAGTGGACGGTGCCGGTGTTCGCCAGCAGGTCCTGGAGGACGTCGGCGTCGTCCCGGTCCACGGTCAGGACCTCTTCCCAGGCACCCTGGTCCAGCACCAACTGCAGGGTGAAGGTGCCGGGCTTCCCGGGCTCACCGGCCACCCAGCTGAACTGGTAGTGGCTGAGCTGGCGCACCTTCACGCTGTTGTCGGTGATGGGCTGAGATACGTCAGGCACGGGTTCTCCCCTCGTCAACAGCCGCACGTCCGCACGGCTGCCCTGGCCCCTACCCACGCCCTTCGGTCACATGCCAGCGACTCGCTGCGCATCGGCCTCGCCCCAGCGGGCGGTGCACGGGGGCCTGACCGGTGTGTCGGCAGGCTTCGCCGTCGATGCCCGTCGCTCCGACGGGTTCGGCCCGGCGGAACGACATCGGACTCAAGCCGCAGCTGCGGCATGCCGACAGAAGGCGCAGTCGATCGCGACGGCCGGGCACCTGCGCGCCGATGCGCGAACGGACGTGCCGCATACCGGCACCGAAACCGAGACCGAGGCGAGGAGTTGGAGTTGTTGGGATTCAGGGACCGCCGTCAGGCGCTGGAGGGCGACGCGGAGGTCGTCGAGGCGCGCGCCAACGTCGACGCGGTGACCGCCGTGGTGAAGGCGCTGGCCGACGCTCGGACGTCGGAGGAGGCGGTGCGCATCGCGCTGGACCTGGTGCGGGAACGCTTCGATTGGGCCTACGGCTCCTACTGGCGGATCGATCCGGTCGGGAACGCGCTGCGGTTCGTGCAGGAGTCGGGCGACGCGGGCGAGGAGTTCCGGCGGGTCACCCTCGCGGCGTCCTTCCGGGAAGGCGTGGGCCTGTCCGGGCGGGCCTGGCGGTCCCGTGACCTCGTCTTCGTCCCCGACATCGGCGAGGTCCGCGACTGCGTTCGGGCCCCGGTGGCACAGCGCGTCGGGGTGCGCAGCGGTGTCTGCTTCCCGCTGATGGAGGACGGCAGAGTCACCGGGACGATGGACTTCTTCGCCACCGAGACGCTGTCGCCGTCCGCGCAGCGGCTGGAGACGCTGCGCCGCATCGGGCAGCTGGTGTCCCAGGCGATCGAGCGGGTGGCCACCGGTGAACGGCAGGCGCAGGCGGCCGAGGACACGGCGGCGGTCAACAGCGTGCTCCGGGCGGTGGCCGGGGCACGGACGTTGGACGAGGCGATGTCGCAGGCGCTGGCGACGATCCGTCAGGGCTTCGGGTGGGCCTACGCCTCCTACTGGGCGATCGACCCGGCCGAGCGGGTGCTGCGCTTCGCCACCGAGTCCGGCGATGCGGGCCGGGAGTTCCGCGAGGTCACGCTCGCGGCCTCCTTCCAGGAGGGCGTCGGCCTGTCGGGGCGGGCCTGGCGCACGCGGGACCTGGTGTTCGTCGAGGATCTGGCCGAGGTGACCGACTGCGTCCGCGCCCCGGCCGCCCAGCGGGCCGGTGTCAAGTCGGGCGTGTGCCTGCCCATCCTGGTCGGCGGCGAGGTCGTCGGCACCATGGACTTCTTCGCGACCACCACGCTGACGCTGTCGGCCGGTCGGGAGGATGCCCTGCGCAACGCGGCCTTCCTGCTCGGCCAGGCCCTCGAGCGCTTCACCGCGGCGAAGCAGCTACGGACCGCGGGCGAGCAGCTCCTGCAGTCCATCACCGAGGTCGAGCGCAACGTGCTGTCGGCCGCCGCGGTGGCCGGTGACGGCCGGCGGCTGACCGACGAGGCCAACCGTGAGGTGGCCGAGCTCGGCGGGGCCAGCGCCGACATCGGCAAGGTCGTCAAGGTCATCCGGGGGATCGCCGACCAGACCAACCTGCTCGCCCTGAACGCCACGATCGAGGCCGCCCGGGCCGGCGAGGCCGGGCGCGGGTTCGCCGTGGTGGCCGGCGAGGTCAAGGAGCTCGCCGCCGAGACCGCCCGGGCGACCCAGGACGTGGACACCAAGGTGAACGCCATCCAGGGGCAGGTCGAGCGCGTCGTCGACGCTCTGGCCCAGATCAGCGCCGTCGTCGGGCAGATCGACGAGACCCAGCAGCTCATCGGCGGCGTCCTGACCGAGCAGACCGCCGTCACCAGGGAGATCCTCGGCTGACCACAGCTGCAGCCGCGCCTCGTCCCCCGTGCGCCCTTGTATCGCTCCGAGTGGGGTTTGTGGCTCTTCCCGGGCGGAGATGGGCTCGGTGAGGCCGATGAGACGGGGCTCGTGGATCGGCAGGCCGAATCGAGTTCTCCGACCGGTCGACGCCCCTCGTTCCGGCTTCCAGATGGGTGAGCGGCCCGGCCACATCGCATGGCCGGGCCGCTGGGGCACTACAGCGACTGGCGGAGGGCGACGAGGAACGGCCACAGCTCCGGCGGATCCTCGACGCAGGTGTCCCACAGGATGTCTGCGTCGAGGTGGGCGATCGGCTGGTAGGCCAGCCGATCCCGCAGCTTGACTGCGGGGTCATCTCCGCGATCGGTACGTCGTCGTTGAATACGCGCACGTACTGCTCGAGCTGGCTGCCGACGTTGACCCAGTGGAACGCCAGGGCATGACGCCGGTAGGCCGAAGCGTCGAACGCTGGGCGCCCCTCACGCACGAGGTCGGTGATCGCATCCAGCGCGCTCACCGCCGCATCACGTTCGGCCGCTCCGGAGCGGGCGGCGCTCACGCCGCGTCGCTCACCCCCAGCGGGCCTCGTGCCAGGTGGCCCGCTGCCGCGGCGCTGCTTGCCGGAAGCACGTACACCGTGGCGTGCAGTACGTCCTCCGCCTCGGCCTCGCGCGCCGGGTCGCCCGCCGCGGCGGCGCGCTGCACGAGGTCGCCGAGACCGCCGGCGGCGCATGTCCCGGCGGCGCGGTGGAGGTCGTCCCGGGTCTCGTAGCAGTTGAGGGGGGCAGTCGCGTGGAGCGACTGTCTACATCCGCTGACACCTCCCGACGAGACGTCCCTGACCGACGGCCACGGGACAGCGCGGTTACGAGGAGGCACGACACCAAGCCGAGGCGTTGACCGCTCCACGTCCCCACCCCCCGACACAATGAGCACTTGTAAGTATGAGCCTAGCTGGTAGAAAGAGAGGCGAGTGGCGAAGCGCGCGGTGCGACCGCGCCAACCGTCAGGAACGACGTCCGGCGGCCGAGTCTTGGGTGGTGGCCATGCAGAAGACGAGCCTCGACGCGCTCGCACGCCAACTGCTCCGCGCGGCACGTGCCGGCGAGAGCGGTCGTTCAGCCGACACCGTCTACGGGGGCCACGAGAAGACCCTCCGGCAGACCGTGGTGGCCATGGTCGCCGGAGCCGCCCTCGCTGAGCATCAGAACCCCGGCGAGGCGACCCTGCAGGTCCTGGATGGCCGGGTCCGACTCATCGCACCGCAGGCGACCTGGGAAGGACGCCGGGGCGACCTGCTGATCATCCCCGAAGCTCGGCACAGCCTCGAAGCGGTCACCGACGCAGCCGTGCTGCTGACCGTGGCCAAGCACCGGTAGACGGCAGACGTGCATCCAGCCCAGGTACCACTCACCGGCCGATCGACCTGTGCACTTACGCCTCCACGAGCGCTACGCCGAAGTGGCTTCCCACGACATCTCTGACTGACCACCTACGAGAAGGGAGAGCACCGTGGCCTACGTGATCGGCGAACCCTGCATCGACGTGATGGATCGGGCTTGCGTCGACGAGTGCCCAGTCGACTGCATCTACGAGGGAGCCCGCGCGCTCTACATCCACCCGGACGAGTGCGTCGACTGCGGAGCCTGCGAACCGGTCTGCCCCGTCGAAGCCATCTACTACGAGGACGACCTCCCCCAGAGCCTCAAGCCCTACCAGGAGGACAACGCGCGCTTCTTCGCCGAGCCCCTTGCTGGGCGAAGCGAACCCCTGGACTCCCCCGGCGGAGCGGCCAGGACCGGCCCCATCGGCGTGGACACCGAACTCGTGACCTCTCGTCCGGTCCGGACTGCGGACTCCTGATTCGTTGTCAGGGAGATCCCGTCGCTGCGTTCGGCGCGGAAGGAGAGTGCGATGGCGGGCCGTGCCTCTCGGATGCCCCCGTCTCTGGTGCCAGGTGGGCCACGCACAGGGACGGTTCGACGAACGGCAACAGCCGGTCGGCGGTCACCGGAGCGCGCATCTCGTCCAGCGCTCCCCGCATCAACCCCAGATGGATGGAACAGACGACTTCGCGGTGCTCCGCAGCCACCTCCCGGAACGGACAGTGCGGCAGCAGAATCCGCCGCGGGTCGTCAGCTGCCAGCTCCGGTGCGAAGCCGATCTCGTCGAGGATGCGCAGCAGGCGAGCGACGGCTTCGTCCTCGGTGACGCGTTGATAGGGAGCGGGCCGCTCAGTGAGGTAGCGCCCCCAGTTGCGTCCCATCTCGATGGCGGCGGCCGGCGGGTCGGCGGTCGTGCCAGTGACGAAGCTGGCGAGGATCTCGGAGAGGAACTGGTAGTTGCGTCGATCCCGGGCAGGGTGCGGCGGCGGCGCGGCGGTGAACGCCAACCGCGGACGTCCTGGTTCTGTTCGCTCCTCGACGTGCCGCTGCACCAACCCATCGGCGACCAGCCGATCGAGGTGGAAGCGCACGGTGTTGGTGTGCAGTCCGGTCCGCTGAGCCAACTCCTGGACGCCGAATCCCCCGGCGGCGGCACGCAGCAGCTCCAGGATGCGCTGCCGGCTGACACCGGCACGCGCGGTCTCCTGCGCGGACAGCTCCTCCGGCGACATGTTCATGAACCGAGTCTCACAGACGAACGGGTCGGGACGCCGGTGCGCTGTCCACGGACCTACCTTCCACGGGGGACGGGGAGGCTGCGAGACCCGAGCGGACGAGGCGTGCCACGGGTGTACCCGACCACCAGCCGGTAGCCCGCCTCGGCCGCCGCGATGACGGCGTCACAGGCCTCGGTCACCGCATCGTGCCGAGCTCGGGGACCTCAGCCGGGCGCCGGGCTCCGATTGCCCTCCGCCAGGTGCCCGTGGCCGTGGCCAGCTCGTCCTCGAGCTCGGTCAGCCGGGCCGCCGGTTCGCGGTCGGCGTGCTCCCGCGGCTCCAGAGATCGCCGGCCTCCGACGCAGGTCACTGCTCCTCCCCGCTGGCGATGGTCGCCGAGCATCTCGATCACGGCGTTCCCCTTCCGTCGGCGGGCGTCGTCCAGCCGCCCAGTGGTTGCGGTCGGGCACCGGCGTCCGGGCTCTCTCGAGACGGGCCAGGCAGAGCGTCGGCGTCACGAACGGTTCCATGTTCGCGGCCCGCAACGGAGCCGCCCGTGCGGCGAGCGCTCCCTGCATCAACCCCAGGCGCACCCCGCACACGACCGGAGAGTGGCCTCCGGCGACCTGGTGGAAGGGGCAGTGGTGCAGCTCGATGACGTCCTCCGACCCGGTGGACCGGGGAGCGAAGCCCAGGCTGTCCAGCAGGGCCACCAGGTCCTCGGTCGCCTCGCGCACCGACGGCGCTGCCGTCGTCGCTGGCGCCGTCGCCCCCGGCTGCTCACCGAGGACCCGACCCCAGGAGCACCGCACGGCGACGGCCTCCGCGGCCGGCTGCCGTGCGGTGCTCTTCAGATGGCTGATGAGGACCTCCGCCAGCAACTGGTACCCGGCGGAGGCGGCAGCCAGGCGCTGGCGCTGGCACCGGCCCAGGGCGGGTTCGTCGAGCTGACCTTCCCGGAGGCCGGGTCGTACCCCTTCGTCTCGCACGTCATGGTCGACGCCGAACGAGGCGCACACGGCCGCATCGCCGTCACCGACAGGTGAGCGAGGGTCACGTTCCCAGCGGCTCGGCCGGGGCGTCGTGCGCCTGCTTCCACTCCTCCATCGCGTCCCAGTCCGCGCCGTCCAGCGTGGCCAGGGCCGCCGGGAAGAGCCCGAAGTCCTCCTTGAACATGTGCCGGTCGAGGTCCTCCAGCACGCGCTGCACGCCGTCCCGCCAGCGCTGGGCGCCGTCGGCTGCGGCCGCTGCGTCGTCGAGGTCGTCCACGTCGTCGTAGAGCCCGGCGTGCTCCTCCTCGAGCACGGTGACGTGGTCGGCCAGCTCGCCGCTGCGGCGCAGCATGGGGAAGAGGGAGCCCTCCTCCTCGGCCACGTGCGGGCCGAGGACGACCAGCAGCTCCTCGAAGTGGGCCCGTGCCGCGGGATCGTCGCCGACGGCCAGGTGGGAACGGATGTGGCCGGTGAGTTCGCGCAGGCGGTCGTGCTCGTCCATCAACCGCGCGATAGGGGTCAGGTCACGGCAGCCGCAGTGGTCGCACATCCGATCTTCCCTTCGACGTCGGGTCCGCACACACGCCCGAGGCCGGTCGTCCGGTGACGGTGCGCCTTCCGCCGCTCGGCGATGCGGACGGAGACCGATCGCCATGGGCTCCCGTTTATACTAATGTCACTCGTGTAAACGGGAGCGACCTGACGGAGGTCGGGATGAACCAGCGATCGCAGGGACACCTACTGGCCGACGAGCACGCGATCCTGTTGCAGCAGGTCGAGGCTCACGAGGACCGCATCCTGACCGTCCTGCGCGACGGGCGGTGGCCCCGCAGGGAGCTGCGGGAACTGGTGGACTACCTGCGATACGAGCTGCTCGATCAGGCAGCGCACGAAGAACGGCTGCTGTTCCCCCTGGCGACCGGCGGCTTCGGCAGCGCTCAGGTCGAGGTCCTGATGCGGGATCACGTGGCGTTGCGGGATGCGGCCGACCGGCTCGCACGAGAGATCGATGCCGAGATCGGTGAGCAGGACGGGAATCGTCTCGCCGAGTTCCTGCTGGACCTGCGGCAGCAGCTGGACCGGCATCTCGCACGGGAGGAGCGCGCGCTGGCCACGACGACCCTGGAGGGAATCGAGCCACGACGCCGGCCGACGTGGTCGCGAACCTGGTACCCGCTGACCGAAGGGCCGGTGCTGGACCTCGATGTCCTGCCCGTGGGTTTCGCCACGCGGGTGGCGATGCAGCGCCTGGCGCGGTTGTCGGCCGACGAGACGGTGGAGGTCCGATCGCACAGCGCACCGACCGTGCTCAGCGCGCTGGTGGCCGACCGATGGGGTGCCGACTACGGCTGGACCTACCTCGAGGAGGGACCGCAGCGCTGGCGGGCCGAGGTCACTCGCCGGCGTCCACAGTGACACGTCCGGTCGGAAGAGACCCGACAAAGCCCGTAGGTGACCGGTACGGCGACGCACCGAACGGTCATGACCCCGCCCGGCTGGGCGAGCGACCGGTGGTCGTGGGCCTGGAGGGTCCCCTCTACGAGAAGGATGCCCTCCGCTGGGCGGCAGCCGAAGCCGCGGCGCGGCAGCGGCCGCTGAGGGTCGTGCACGTCTGCCCACCCCGGTGCGGCCGGGAGGGAGGTGAGCGGCCAGAGGACGTCCCCGCTCAGGTCCTGCAGGAGGCGACACAGGACGTCCGAGCGATCGTCGGAGACGGCCCCGTCAGCACTCAGCTGGTGACCGGGAGCCCCGCAGTCGCTCTGCTCGACGAGAGCCGCGATGCCGAGACGCTGGTCGTGGGCAGCCGGGGGCTCCGCCGCTGGGCGGGCGTGGTCCTCGGTTCGGTCAGCATCGCGGTAGCCGCCAACGCCAACTGCCCGGTCGTCGTGGTCCGGCAGTTGCACGGCGCCACCCCTGGGCCGTCGGCGAATCGGGTGGTGGTCGCGGTCGACGGCACAGAGCTGTCGGAGTCGGCGATCGCCTACGCCTTCCAGGCAGCCGCACGGCGCAGCATCGGTCTGACGGCCCTGCACTGCTGGTCGACGCGCAGTCCGGCAGATCTGCTCCCCGTGGTCGATGACCGCGCCGCCGTGGAAGCCGATCACCGCCGCCTGCTGGAGGACGCCGTCGCCCCCTGGCAACAGCACTTCCCGCAGGTGGACGTCCAGCTCGGCCTCGCGCAGGGTCCTCCGGCTCCCGTGCTCGACACGGAATCCGCGGGTGCGGCTCTGCTGGTCGTCGGGAGCCGTGGCCGCGGGGGTGTGCGTGGCCTGCTCCTGGGCTCGGTCAGTCAGGACGTGCTCCGGGGCGCGCGCTGCCCCGTGGCGATCGTCCGGTCCGGCGCGCATCGACCGGACCCCGGCTGACCATTCGAGGGAGCCTCCACGTTTCCGATGACCACCCCGCGCTACGGAAGGTGTCCCACCATGCCTGATCCCGACCAGCTGCCCGGAGCCGCTCTCGACGCCTCCCGGATGCCCGGGCACTGGCTGCTCGCCCGCCTCGGCAAGCGGGTGCTCCGCCCGGGTGGCCGTGAGCTGA
Organism: Geodermatophilus sp. DF01-2; assembly: GCF_004571065.1. GTDB lineage: Bacteria > Actinomycetota > Actinomycetes > Mycobacteriales > Geodermatophilaceae > Geodermatophilus. Next base: position 40,976 of record NZ_SPQN01000005.1, on the reverse strand, counting down.
CCGGCGCGATGCTGGACGCCCTGGACATCGACAGCGGGGACCGGGTCGTGGAACTCGCGCCCGGGCTGGGAACCACCACCCGGCTCGTCCTGGCGCGCAACCCCGCCTCCTACATCGGGATCGAACGCGACCCGGCGGCCGCAGCCCAGGTCCGGCAGTTGACCACCGGTCCTCCGGTGGACTGCCGCATCGCCGACGCGGAGACCACCGGGCTCGAGGACGGCGGTGCGACCGTCGTGTTCGGCGAGGCCATGCTGACCATGCAACCCGACCCGGCCAAGCTCCGGATCGTGCGGGAGGCCGCGCGGCTGCTCCGCCCGGGCGGCCGGTACGGCATCCACGAGCTCTGCCTGTTGCCCGACGACCTCGACGAGAGCGCCGCCGAACGGGTCCGCGCCGACCTCTCCCGCACCATCCGGATCGGCGCTCGTCCTTCGACCGTTCCCGAGTGGCGCAGGCTGCTGGAGTCCGCGGGGATGTCGGTGGTGCACGAGGCTCGGGCGCCGATGCGGCTGCTGGAACCCACTCGGGTCCTCCGTGACGAGGGCGTCCGGGGAACCGCGCGGATCCTGCGCCGGCTGGCGACGGACCCCGTCGCACGCCGGCGGGTGCTCGCCATGCGCAGCCAGTTCCGCCGCCATCGCCACCACCTGGGAGCGGTGAGCCTCATCGGTCGGGTCGACGGCTGACCACCGCCCCGGACGGAATCGCTGAGGTGGTTCCGCGCCCGGCGGGCAGGACGACGGTGCGGACGACGTGGACGATCATCGCGGCCAGGGTCAGTGCCCACGCGGCGAATGCGACCCAGAGCCAGGTCGCGCCGACCGCGCCGACGACGGGCAGGTCGTTGGCCTGGTCGAGGTAGAGGCCCGCCACGGCGTACATGCCGAGGGGGAAGACCACGCTCCAGAGCGTCGCCTCGTAGACCAGCGGCACGCCGTGGGTGCGGTGCCGCCACCAGCCGGCCGCCACCAGCGCCGGGATCAGCCACGTGGCGAACGCCCAGAACGACACGGATGCGCCGGCGATGAGCCCGCGGGTGGCGTCGACCATCGGTGCGTCGGCCATCTCGACGATGCGTGCCCCGGCCAGCACGGTGATGGCGCTGGCGCCCATCGCGACCCAGTAGGGCGGAGTGAGGTCGACCGGGCGCAGGTCGTAGAGCATCAGCCGTGCGGAGACGAAGATGCCGGCTGCCGCGTACAGGAAGACGCCGACCGACCACGAGAACACCGCCACCACGGCGAGCTCGTCGCGCACGGCCGCGAACACCGGCTCGATGGAGGCAGCGGAGACGGCGACGGACTGGCTGGCGACGACCCAGATGAACCATGTTCCGTTGGCGGTCGCCACCACGGGGCGTTGCTCGCTGCTCAGCACGGCCGTCCATGGGACGACGTAGCCCAGCACGAGCCAGGTCACGCCGGCGACCACCAGCAGGCCGGCGGTGACCTCGTGATGGCCGTCCATCGCCAGCCGCACGCCCAGCACGTTCGTGCCCGCGATGACGGTGAAGAAGCCGAATCCGCGGCGAGGGTCGGTGAAGTCGTCGACGACCGCGTCGCGGTAGGCCAGCAATCGCCACGCGGTCAGCACCAGCAGCACCACGAACGACACCGCGCAGACCACGAGGAGCAGCACGGACAGCGCGATGTGACCGTCCAGCAGCATGCCCACCGAGATGATGCCGCTGCCCATGACCAGCGCGAAGTACCCGGGCGTCAGACCGTGGACGGCGTGCTGGAGCCGGCCCCGCAGTCGCCCGGTCGTGTCCGTTCTCGATCCGGCGGTGGACGTCACGTTCCGGAACCTGCCACAGGCCGCACGCTGCGCAGCGCCCTCAATCGGTGCGGGCGGTCCGACCCACCGGCCGCATGCCCCAAGCGGTGTAGACGGCGGCGACCAGCGCGGTGCCCGCCAGGAGCCACAGCCCGGGACCGTAGTTGCCGTAGTAGCCGTAGACGGCCCCCATGACCAGCGGCGGCAGGAAGCCGCCCAGGCCGCCGGCGGCACCGACGATGCCGGTCACCGAGCCGACCGTGCCGGCGGGGGCGGCGATCGCCACGAGCGCGAAGACCGCACCCGACGACGCTCCCAGCGCTGCGGCCATGGTGAGGAAAGCAATGGTGCCGAGCGGCTGCAGCGGCCGCTCCAGTGTCGAGAGGGCCGCGAACACCGAGACGACCGCGAAGCACACGACCAGCACGGGACCCGGGTGGAACCGGTCGGACAGCCAGCCGCCGACCGGCCGCATGACCACCGCGAGGACGACGAAGCCCGCCGTCCGCAGCGCACCGTCGCCCGGCTCCAGGCCGAAGGTCACCCGCAGGTAGGTCGGTAGGTAGACGCTGAAGGCCACGAACCCGCCGAAGCCGACCGCGTACAGGAACGACAGCTGCAGCGTGATCGGCAGCTTGAGGGTCTCCCAGGCCCGCCGGGCGGCGCTCCCGGTGGGCAGCGCCCGGCCGGGTGCGTCGCGGAGCAGCACCCAGGCGAGCACCGCGTAGGCGGCGAGCAGGACCGCGACGAGGAGGAAGGGGGTGCCCGGGCCGAACGCCTGGCGGAGGGGCACGGTGCTGAACGCCGCGATCGCGGTACCACCCGTGCCGAGGCCGAAGATGCCCAGGGCCAGGCCCCGCTTGTCCGGCGGGAACCAGGCGTTCACCAGCGGGACGCCGACGGCGAACGTGGTGCCGCCCAGCCCCAGGAACAGGCCCCCGACGAGCATCAGCGCGTAGGAGTCCGGGGCCACGAAGCCGACGAACAGCACGGGCACGATCGTCAGCGCGCTGACCAGGGGGAACATGACCCGGGCTCCGAACCGGTCGGTCAGCGCGCCGGCCGGGATCCGGCCGAGGGAGCCCACGACGACGGGCACGGCCACGAGCAGTGAGGTCTGCAGCGGGCTCAGCTCGAGGGTGCCGGCGAAGTACCCGCCGAGCGGGCTGAGCAGCGCCCAGGCCCAGAAGTTGACCGCGAACCCGAGGGTGGCGACGGCGAGCATCTCCCAGGCCTGCCGCGGAACCGCGGCCGTCTGCTGCGTACCGGCTGCCGAACTCGGTGCAACACTCATCGCCGCGGACCTCCCACCCGGTCCCAACCCCGAGGTGTGGCCCGGTTGCCCAGCTGCCGGTTCCTGCTGCGGTAGACGATGTAGGGCCGGGTGAAGTAGCCGATCGGCGCGCTGAAGGCGTGCACCAGCCGGGTGAACGGCCAGATGGCGAACAGCACCAGCGCCGACAGGGCGTGCAGCTGGAAGCCCAGCCCCGCTGCCGTCATCAGCTCCGGCTGCGGCTGGAAGTAGAAGATGCTGCGGAACCACGGCGAGACCGTGTCGCGGTAGTCGGCGCCCTCGTGCCCCAGCACGCCCAGGACGGTGTTGCTCAGCCCGAGCAGGATCGTGAGGGCGAGGACCAGGTACATGAACTTGTCGTTCCTGGTGGTCGCCGAGAACACCGGCCCCACCGTGCGCCGCCGGTAGATCAGGATGGCCATCCCGACCAGCGTGCCGAAGCCGGCGATGGCCCCGATCCCGATGGCGGCGACGTGGTACATCTCCTCGGTGATCCCGACCGCCTCGGTCCAGGACTCGGGGATGCCCAGACCGATGACGTGCCCGACGAGGACGAACAGGATCCCGAAGTGGAACAGCGGGCTGCCCCAGCGCTGCAGCCGTCGTTCGTAGAGCTGGCTCGACCGGGTGGTCCAGCCGAACTTGTCGTACCGGTAGCGCCAGATGTGCCCGCCGATGAAGATCGCCAGGCTGACGTACGGGAGGACGACCCAGAGCAGGACCTCGGGAACGCTCATGCGGGGGCTCCAGCGGGAAATCCGGAACGCGGACCAGGGGTGGCCGGCGGCAGGTACTCCGGCGGCGCGAACGGGGTCGCCCCGTAGGGGTCGAGGCCGACCTCCTCGGTCGGCGGCCCTTCTCGGGCCAGCCGCAGCACCGCCTCCTCGTCCTCGGCTCGGACCGGCGGCAGGGTCGCGCACACCGCCTGCAGCACCCAGGCGTACGGCGACCGGCGCTCCTCGAGCGCCAGCCGGATGAGCTCGAGGCCGGCCCGGTGCTCGCGCAGCAGCCGCTCGCCGCGCGCAGGGTCCCCGGTCGCGGTGAACTCGAGGACGACGGCCAGGTGGTCGGGCAGCTCGTCGTCGGTCAGGGTGAGGCCGGCGCGGCTGTACAGGTGCTTGAACTGCAGCAGCGCCATACCGCGCTTCCGGGTGTCGCCGTAGGCGTAGTAGGTGAGGTACAGCGAGCAGCGGCGGCGCAGGTCGAAGATCTCGACGTAGGCCGCCTGCTGCTCGGTCAGCGACGTGGTCTCCAGGTGGTCGAGGAACCGGCCCAGGGGGCCGGCGACCTGCACCGGCAGCGGCGCGACGGCGGCGCGCAACAGCGGCAGCCGCCCGAGCAGCTCCTCGTCGGGATACCCCAGCAGCAGCGACGCCACCTGCCGGGCGGCCGCCAGCTGACCCGAGGTGGCGGCCGTCCGGCGCGGCAGGAGTCGGCGGCTCACGGCTTGGGGTCCGTCACGGCGGGCGAGCCCTCCCCCACACCGCCGCCGTCCGGCCCGTGGAGTCCGGGGCTCTCGTCCGGGCGTGGCGGGAACAGCCCGGTGGGCGACCCCTTGCCGTCCCAGTTGAGCAGGTTCACCCGCTGCTCCTTGGATGCGGGGGCGGCCAGCATGTCGGTCGTCTGCCGGCCGGCCAGCATGTGGAAGTTCTCGACGGCGATCGGCGTGACACCGCCCGAGGTCTCGCCGAACGGGCCCCAGCCGCCCATCCCCGGGCCGCCGTCGTAGTCGAGCGAGCAGCCGACGTCGAGCTCCTCCATCTCCGGCCCCTGCTCGGCGTGCGCGGTGGGGATGACGTAGCGCTCGTCGTACTTGGCGATGGCGAGCAGCCGGTGCATGTCCTCGATGTCCTGGCCGGTCATGCCGACCGCCGCGGCGATCGACTCGTCGGCCGGCCGGCCCAGGTTGAGGTCGCGCATGTAGGACCGCATCGCGCCGAGCTTCCGGAGCACACCCGTCACCCGGTCCGTGTCGCCGGCGGTGAACAGCTCGGCCAGGTACTCGACCGGGATCCGCAGCGACTCGATGGCACCGAAGATGTTGCCGGCGTCCTCGCCGTCGTGCCCGGTCTCGGTGAGCGCGTCGACCACCGGCGACAGCGGCGGGATGTACCAGACCATCGGCATCGTCCGGTACTCCGGGTGCAGCGGCAGCGCGACCTCGTACCGGTTGATCAGCGCGTGGATCGGCGAGCGCTGCGCGGCCTCGATCCAGTCCCGCGGAATCCTCGCTTGCTCGGCGGCACGGATGACCTGCGGGTCGTCGGGGTCCAGGATGATCGAGCGCTGGGCCTCGTAGAGATCCTGGGGGTCCGGGGTGGACGCCGCCTCCAGCACCCGCTCCTCGTCGTAGAGGACGATGCCGATGTAGCGGAGCCGGCCGACGCAGGTCTCCGAGCAGACGGTCGGGATGCCGACCTCGACGCGGGGGAAGCAGAACGTGCACTTCTCCGCCTTGCCGGTGCGGTGGTTGAAGTAGACCTTCTTGTACGGGCAGCCGGTGACGCACATCCGCCAGCCGCGACACCGGTCCTGGTCGACGAGGACGATGCCGTCCTCTTCCCGCTTGTAGATCGCCCCCGACGGGCAGGACGCCGCGCACGACGGGTTGATGCAGTGCTCGCAGATCCGCGGCAGGTAGAACATGTAGGTCTGCTCGTACTTCTCCTTGACCTGCCCGGAGATCTTCTGCAGCACCGGGTCGTCCTGGGTGAGTTCCGGAGCGCCACCCAGGTTGTCGTCCCAGTTGGCGCTCCACTCCACCTTCATCGGCTTGCCGGACAGCTGGGAGTAGGGCTGGGCGACGGGTGTGTGCTCCTGCAGCGGAGCGTTGGTCAGCGTCTCGTAGTCGTAGGTCCAGGGCTCGTAGTAGTCGTTGATCGACGGCTGGATCGGGTTGGAGAAGATGGTCAGCAGCCGCTTGAGCCGGCTGCCGGTCCGCAGCCTCAGCCTGCCGTTCCGGCCGACCTCCCAGCCGCCCTTCCACCTCTCCTGGTTCTCGTACGTGCGTGGGTAGCCCTGACCGGGCCGCGTCTCGACGTTGTTGAACCAGACGTACTCGACCCCGGTGCGGTTGGTCCACGCCTGCTTGCAGGTGACCGAGCAGGTGTGGCACCCGATGCACTTGTCGAGGTTCATCACCATGCCCATCTGGGCCATGACGCGCATCAGTAGGTCACCTCCTGGTGGCTGGTGCTCCCTGCGCCGCCGTCCGGCCGAGTACGCAGTCGTGGACGCCGACACGCGCCGACACGCCGTCCGGACCGACCGGAACTGCTCACTCGACCCGGGACCCGGCCGGTTGGACGACCGCGCATCAGTACTGCACCTCCTGGCTGCGGCGGCGGATCACGGTGACCTCGTCGCGCTGGTTCCCCGTGGGACCGAGGTAGTTGAAGGCGAAGGAGAGCTGCGCATAGCCCCCGATCAGGTGGGTCGGCTTGAGGAACAGCCTGGTCAGCGAGTTGTGGATGCCCCCGCGCTTGCCCGAGGTCTCTGCCCTCGGGACGTCGATGAGGCGTTCCTGGGCGTGGTGCATGTAGACGGTCCCCTCCGGCATGCGGGAGGACACGATGGCCCGGGCCACCACGACACCGTTGCGGTTGACCGCCTCGATCCAGTCGTTGTCGCGGACTCCGACCTTGGCGGCGTCCTGCGTGCTCATCCAGATCGTCTGCCCGCCTCGGGACAGCGACAGCATGAACAGGTTGTCCTGGTACTCGGAGTGGATCGACCACTTGTTGTGCGGGGTCAGGTACCGGACGGTGATGCCGAGCTCCCCGGTGTCCCCGACCTGCGGCTCCCCGTACAGCGTGTGCATGTCCAGCGGTGGCCGGAAGACCGGCAGGTTCTCCCCCGCATCGGCCATCCAGTCGTGGTCGAGGAAGAAGTGCATCCGCCCGGTGAGGGTGTGCCACGGCTTGAGCCGTTCCACGTTGATGGTGAAGGGCGAGTACCGCCGTCCACCGTGCTCGCTGCCCGACCATTCCGGAGAAGTGATCACCGGGGTCGGCCGGGCCTGCGTGTCGCTGAAGGTGATCAACTGGCTCTCGTGCTCGGCAGCCAGGTCGGCCATCCGCGTCCCGGTGCGCTCCTCGGAGTTGCGGAACCCCTGCGTGGCCAGCCGCCCGTTCGTCGTCCCCGAGAGGGCGAGGATGGTCTCGCACCAGTGCACGTCCCGGGCCAGCGCGGGGCGGCCGGCCGCGACGCCGTCCCGCATGACCCCGTTCTTGTGCCGCAGGTGGTCGACCTCCTCGTCCGGCTCGGTCGTGACGCCCTTGATCTGCAGCCCGAGCTCCTCCACCAGCGGCCCGAGGGCCGACCACTTCTGCCCCACGGCCGCGTAGTCCCGCTCCTGGACGACGAGCTTCGGCATCGTCTTCCCCGGCACCGGATCGCACTCACCCGCCTTCCAGTCCCGGACCACACCGCGCGGGTTGGCGAGTTCGTCGGGGGTGTCGTGCAGCAGTGGCAGCGCCACCAGGTCCCGTCGCACACCCAGGTGCGTCGCCGCCAGCCGGCTGAAGGCACGCGCGATCCCGCCGAAGGCGTCGAAGTCGGTGCGCGTCTCCCACGGCGGGGCGATCGCCGGGTTGAACGAGTTGACGTACGGATGCATGTCGGTGGTGTTCAGGTCGTGCTTCTCGTACCAGGTGGCGGCCGGCAGCGTGATGTCGGAGAACACCGTCGTGCTGGTCATCCGGAAGTCGAGCGCCAGTAGCAGGTCCAACTTGCCGGTGGGCGCCTCGTCGTGCCAGACGAGGTCCTTGGGCCGGGCTTCCGGTGACGCCTCCTCGGCGCGGAGCGACGAGTCGGCGCCGAGCAGGTGCTCGAGGAAGTACTCGTTCCCCTTGCCGGAGGAGCCGAGCAGGTTGGCCCGCCAGACCGTCAGCACCCGCGGGAAGTTCTCCGGGGCGTCGGGGTCCTCGGCGGCGAACCGCAGCCGGCCGGACCTCAGCTCGTTCACCACGTGCGTGCCCGGGTCGGTCCCGGCGGCCTCCCCCGCTGCGATGGCCTCGTCGGCGAGGTCGAGGGGGTTGCGGTTGAAGGTCGGGAACGACGGCATCCACCCCATGCGGGCCGACTCCGCGAGGACGTCGGCCGGCGTCTTCCCGGCGAACCGGCCCTTCCCCAGCGGGGAGGAGAAGCCGTCCAGGGTGGTCCGGTCGTAGCGCCACTGGTCGGTGTGCAGGTACCAGTAGGCGGTCTGGATCATCTGCCGCGGCGGCCGCGCCCAGTCCAGGGCGCCGGCGAGCGTCATCCAGCCGGTGATCGGGCGGACCTTCTCCTGCCCGACGTAGTGGGCCCAGCCGCCGCCGTTGACGCCCTGGCAGCCGGTCAGCGTCGTGAGGGTGAGGAAGGCGCGGTAGATCGTGTCGGAGTGGAACCAGTGGTTCGTACCGGCGCCCATGATGATCATGGAGCGGCCGCCGGACTCCTCGGCGTTCCGCGCGAACTCCCGGCCGATGCGAGCGGCCGCGGCGGCCGACACGCCGGTGAACTGCTCCTGCCAGGCCGGGGTGTACGGCTGCGACGCGTCGTCCAGGCCGGTCGGCCACTCCCCCGGGAGGCCGGCACGCCCGACCCCGAACTGCGCGAGCAGCAGGTCGTACACCGTCGTCACCACGTGCTTGCCCATCCGGCGGACCGGGACGCCGCGGCGCATCGTCGCGCCCTCGCCGCGGGGCGTGTCGAAGCGGGCGAGGTCGACCGGCGCGACCTCGGCGCCGGGCGCGTACAGGCTGAGCAGCGGGTCGACCTCGCCGAGGTCGAGGTTCCACCGGCCCTTGCCGGCCTCGCCGTAGCGGAAACCCAGTGAGCCGTTCGGGACCTGCGGTTCCCCGGTGGCCGAGTCCACCAGGACGGTCTTGAACTCCGCGCCCTCCTCGACGTCCCCGAGGTCGGCGGCGGTGAGGAACTTGCCCGGCACGTAACCGGCCTCGGCGTCGTCGCCGCGTGGGGTGAGGGTCAGCAGGAACGGCAGGTCGGTGTAGCGCTTGACGTACTCGGTGAACCGCGGCACCTGGCGGTCGAGGAAGAACTCCCTGAGCACGACGTGGCCCATGGCCATCGCCAGCGCGCCGTCGGTGCCGGGATGCGGAGCGAGCCAGTCGTCGGCGAACTTGGTGGCATCGGAGTAGTCCGGGCTCATCACGACGACCTTCTGGCCGCGGTAGCGGGCCTCGGTCATCCAGTGCGCGTCCGGCGTGCGGGTCACCGGCACGTTGGAGCCCCACAGGATCAGGTAGGAGGCGTCCCACCAGTCCCCTGACTCCGGCACGTCGGTCTGGTCACCGAAGACCTGCGGGGAGGCGACCGGCAGGTCGGCGTACCAGTCGTAGAACGACAGCATCGGGGCGCCGATCAGCGCCATGAACCGCGACCCGGCGGCGTGGGAGACCATCGACATCGCGGGGATCGGCGAGAAACCGGCGATCCGATCCGGCCCGTACTCCTTGATGGTGTGCACGTGGGCGGCGGCGATCATCTCCGTCGCCTCGTCCCACGAGGCACGGACGAGTCCACCCTTGCCACGCTGCGACTTGTAGGTTCGGGCCTTCTCCGGGTCGGACACGATGTCGGCCCACGCGAGCACCGGATCGCCGAGGCGCTGACGCGCTTCCCGGTACATCTGCAGCAGCGAGCCGCGGACGTAGGGATAGCGGACCCGGGTCGGCGAGTAGGTGTACCAGGAGAAGGCCGCTCCCCGCGGGCAGCCGCGCGGCTCGTACTCCGGCCGGTCGACGCCCGCCGACGGGTAGTCGGTCTGCTGCGCCTCCCAGGTGATGATGCCGTCCTTGACGTACACCTTCCACGAGCACGACCCGGTGCAGTTGACCCCGTGCGTGGAGCGGACCACCTTGTCGTGGGACCAACGGTCTCGGTAGAAGCTGTCGGCGTCCCTTCCCCCGATCTGGTGCAGGGACCGCAGGTCGGCGCTCACCTCGCCCTTGCGGAAGAAGCGGGACGTCCGGACGAGGGCTTCGGACAGCTCGCTGTCCAACCCCGCCGCCTGATCGGTGCTGGTCACGCTGCTCCTTCCCGGATGCCGCGGTGGCCCGCCGCGGCGGCGAGCCGACCGTCATCCCGCAGAGGGGTCGGTCGGTGGTAGTGATGCCGGCGATTTTCCGAGCTGGCTCGTGAGAATCCAGTCATGGACACGTCGTCGGACGGCCCGCCCACGCAGGACGGCGCCCGGGTCGGGGTCGTGGACGCCGTCGACGGGCACCCCTCGACACGAGCCCGGTCCAGCACATCGATGCACGGCTCCCGACCACGTAGGTCATGGCGTACCTGCACGGATACCCCCTTGCCGTCCGGCTCCGGAAGCGACCCGCCGGAGCACTGCCGGTGTGCCATTTCTACCAGACTGACTCGTAAGTCCAGCTACCGCCTGTTGTACGTTCGGAGGGTCGCCGGGCCTGCGGTCAACGGGGCAGGGCCGGCCCTCTTCCCCACCCCCGCGCAAGGAGTCCGAGTGCTCTCCGACCGATCCCGTCCCGTCGTCCAGGCCACGCTGCCCGCCGTCGCCGAGAACATCGGCGAGATCGCCCGGCGCTTCTACGAGCACATGTTCGAGGCGCATCCGGAGCTGCTCGACGGGACCTTCAACCGTGGCAACCAGGCCGAGGGCACGCAGCAGGTGGCACTGGCCGGATCGGTCGCCGCCTTCGCCAGCGCGTTGGTGCACAGCCCCGAGGAACTCCCCGACCACCTGCTCGCGCGCATCGCCCACAAGCACGCCTCGCTGGGCATCCGGCCCGACCAGTACCAGATCGTCCACGACAACCTGTTCTGGGCGATCGCCGACGTCCTCGGCGACGCCGTCACCCCCGAGGTCGCCGCCGCCTGGGACGAGGTCTACTGGCTCATGGCCTACGCCCTGATCAACCAGGAGCGCGGCCTCTACAGCGCCCGCGGCGTGCGACCCGAGACCGTCTGGCGGGACTGGCGGGTCGTCGAGAAGAACCGCGAGACCGACGACGTGGTGACCTTCCGGGTCCGGCGCATCGACGACCGGCTGGTCAAGACCTCGCTGCCCGGCCAGTACGTCACCGTCCGGATGCCCATGACCGACGGCGTCCACCAGCCGCGGCAGTACAGCCTCACCCGCGCCGACGACGGCGAGCACCGCTCCTTCGCGGTGAAGCGGGTGCGCGGGGACGGCAAGCCCGACGGCGAGGTCTCCGCCCTTCTCCACGACACCGTCGACGTCGGCGACACGATCACCATGTCGCTGCCGTTCGGTGACGTCGTCCTCGACGACTCGGGCCGCCCCGTCGTCTTCGCCAGCGCCGGCATCGGCATCACGCCCATGGCCGGCATGCTCAGCCATCTGGTCACCGCCGGGTCCCGCCTCGACGTCACCCTGTTGCACGCCGACCTGGACGAGGCGTCCTGGGCCCTGCGCCGGCAGGTGCTCGACGACGTCCGGGCCCTGCCCAACGGCTCGGTGCACGTCTGGTTCGAGCGCGGCGCCGAGTGCAGCCTGCCGGTCGACGGCGTGTACGGCGGGGTGATGGACCTGGGAGAGCTGCAGCCGCCCGGAGACGCCACCTACTACCTGTGCGGCCCCCTGCCGTTCATGCAGGCCGTCCGCAGCGCGCTCATCGAGCGTGGCGTCGCCGCCCGCGACATCCAGTACGAGGTGTTCGGCCCCGACCTCTGGCAGGCCGACCTCGTCACCACCCCAGCGCCCGGCGCCTCCGGGAGGTCGGAGTGAGCGGCCCTTCGCACGAGCCCGGAGCGACGCCGGCGCGCCGAGGCGGACCCGCGGCGCACGCCGTCCCGCGGGAGCCACGGTCGCTGGTCAGCGCGCTCTCCGGCGTGCCGTTCCACCCGGGCTCCGCCGACCACGCGGCCGGGGTCGGAGCGCACGGTGTCGGCTGCTGCTGATCGGCCATCCCCAGATGCTGCTGCGCCTGGGCCACCCGTCCACCTCCGGCACCACGACCGGACGGCGACCCGTCGACCACGTCCTGCGCTTCACGCCGTCCACGTGATCCGAGCGACGGGTCCGTGGACCGGGAAGGCAACCGTGGCCGCGGCGCCGGTGACGTGCCGGCGATGCCGGCTGGCGTTGGAGGACGTCGTCCTGGACGACCCGGCCGGCGTCGTGTTCGCGGGTGCGGGCGCCTCTGCAGCGCGCTGACCCCGACGGGGGCTCCCCACCCTCCGGTTCCCTCCCAGGACGCCGGTCGGTCGACCGGTGTCCTGGGCCGCCTCGAGGAGGTCGAGGTCTCAGGCCGGTGCCTCGGTGAACGCCGGCTGCACCTGGCCGGCGAGTCGCCGGGTGATGGTCTCCGGGCTCTCGGGTCGGGCGAAGTGGTATCCCTGACCGAGCTGGCAGCCCAGGTCGTCCAGCGCGGCCAACTGGTACTCGTGCTCGATGCCCTCGGCGATGGGTTCGAGGGCCAGCGAGTGGGCGAGGTTGATGATCCCCTCGGCGAGGGCGCGGCCCTGGGAGGTTCCCAGCTGGTCCACGAACGACTTGTCGATCTTGATGCGGTCGATCGGGAACTGGCGGAGGTAGCCCAGCGACGAGTAGCCGGTGCCGAAGTCGTCGACGGCCAGCTGCACCCCGAGATCCCTGAGCTCGCGCAGCCGGCGGATGGTGGCCTCCACGTCGTGGATCATCATGCTCTCGGTGATCTCCAGGATCAGCCGGTGCGGCGCGATGTCGTGCCGGGCCAGGGTCCGCGCGACGAGGTCCGCCAGGCCGTCGTCGGCGAGCTGGCGCGCGGAGAGGTTCACGCTGACCTGCAGCTCACCGGCGGCGCCGGTTCCGACGGTGTCGTGCCACTGCCGCAGCTGCCCGCAGGCCTCGTCCAGGGCCCATGTGCCGAGGGTGGTGATCACCCCGTTGGCCTCGGCGAGCGGGATGAACTCGCTGGGCGGGACCGCGCCCCGGGTGGGGTGGTTCCACCGCATGAGGGCCTCTACGGCGACGAGCGGTTCGCCCTTGATGCTGTAGATCGGCTGGTAGTGCAGCGCCAGCTCACCGCGGTCGAGCGCACCCCGCAGCTCGTTGCTCATCCTCAGCCGGTCCTCGACGACGTCGTGCATCGTGGGGTCGAAGACGCACAGGTCGTCCTTGCCACCGGCCTTGGCCCGGTACATCGCCAGGTCGGCGTGGCGCAGCAGGTCCTCACCGGCGCCGTCCTGCCCCGGTACGGCGAAGGCGATGCCGATGCTGGCGGTCAGGAACAGCTCGCGGTCGTCGTGGACGAAGGCCGGCCGCAGGCAGCTCAGGATCCGCTCGCCGATGCCCAGCACCTGGGCGGATGTCTCCCCCTCCGCCAGCACCGCGAACTCGTCCCCGCCGAGGCGGGCGGCGGTGTCCTCGGGTCGCAGGCACAGCCGCAGCCGATCGGCGACCGACCGCAGGACCTCGTCGCCCGCGGTGTGCCCGAGGGTGTCGTTGACCGCCTTGAACCCGTCCAGGTCGATGAGCAGCAGTGCGACCTGCGTGCCGCGCCGCGAGCTGCGGGCCAGGGCCTGGCGGATGCGGTCGGCCAGCAGCACCCGGTTGGGCAGCCCCGTCACCGCGTCGTGCAGGGCATGGTGGGTGAGTTCGGCCTGGCTGCGCTCCAGGTCGCCGGCCATGGCGTTGAACGCCGAGCCGAGTTCGCCGAACTCGTCCCGACGCGGCAGCGCGACGCGGTGGGACAGCATCCCCTCGCCGAGCCGGCGGGCGGCCTCCCGCAACGTCCGGAGCGGCGTGAGCACCACGCGTGTCAGGTGCAGGCCCCCCGCCGCGGCCAGGACGAGCCCGACGAGCACGACCGCGACGATCCAGAGGACGGCGCGGCGCTGGACCTGCTGGGCGATCTGGTACTCCTCGACGATGTCGGCCGAGGCCAGCTGCTCGGCCTCCTCGAGAGCGCGCAGCGCCGCCTCGGTGGAGCGTTCGATCGCCGACAGCTGCGGTACCGCGGCCGAGGAGGGTCCATCCGTGGGAGCCGACCGGTCCAGCACCGCGTCCAGCAGCCGGACGGCGTCCTCGGCGCGAGCGGACGCGGTGGTGACGAGCTCGCCCTCCTCGGTCAGCTCGCTGCCCTCGAGGTCGCCGAAGGCCTCCTGCAGCTGCCGCCGGGCAGCCTGGTAGTCGGCCCCGGCCGTCGGGCTGGGCTCCAGGATCGCGCTCAGCCCGCGTCGCTCGACCTGGATCACCAGCGTCTGCAGTCGAGCCAGCGGCAGCGCCTCCTCGACCGCCTCGTCGGCGGTGTCGGCGAAGCGATCCAGCGTGCCCTCCAGGGCGGTGACCGCCGTCGCGGACAGTGCCAACAACGGCAGCACCATGGCCGCCACGCTGACACCCACACGGGCACGCACCGACAGAGAGCTGAGCATCGGGATACCTCATACAAAACGGGGACGACCGGTCAGGGACGAAGGAATGATCGGCAGATCCGCGCCGTCCTTGAGAGTCGTCACCTCCCTTCTTGGCCTCGGTGCGGTGGGCGAGTCCGGCGACTCATCCCAGGGAATGAGTCTCCCTCCACCAAGAGGGGATTCTCGAGCGCTCCTCCACATCCCGGCGGAACTCGAGGCTTGACACTCGGCACCTCGTCGATGCCGCCTACCCTGCACATTCGCTTCGGCCGCTCCCACGAGCGCCCTCCACCGCTCACTGCACAGGCTCGCTCTTCGATGCTGTGGGCCGACCACCTGCGCCGACGGAAAGCCCGCAATAATGGAGGTCGATCTCACGCCGAGAAATGGCACACCGCGTGCAGGAATCCGAACGATCGGGCGGCCACGTCACCCTGAAGTCAGGGTCTTTGCGAAGTCAGGTGATGAACCGTCGACCTGGGATTTTGGGGGCGGGCACGGGAGTCGTGGTGATCTGAGGGTGCTGAAGCCGTCGATCCCCGCGAGAGTGCCGTGCCCGCTGTTGCGTCACCGTCTCCGCCGCCGCTGATCTTCCCGACCGGCCCGACGGGCTGTCGGAGGTCGAGGCGATCACTCCGGTCGCCCCCTGATGGCGGTGCCCGACCCGCATCAGGCCCGGGGCCGCCGTAACTCGCTGCAAGCGATCGTGATCCTTGCGCTGACCGGGGTGATGGCCGGTGCCTGGTCGTGGACCGCACTGGCCCAGTGGGCCCGCGACGGGCAGCACAAGGTCCGGCTGTGCGGCCCACCGCGCTCGCCGGGCTGCCCTGGGCGCAGGTCGACCGGCAGCCACGCCGGCAGTCCGGGCACGGCAGGGCCGAGTCCCGCTCGATCGCCGTGCTCGCCGCCGACGGCGCCGGCGGGATTGACGCCCTCTGCCCGTACGCCGCCCAGGTGTTGCGCGTGATCCGTAGCCGCACCGCCAGAGCAACCGGCAACCGCTCCCACCGGGGGTCTACGCGATTGCCTGCCTGGACCACCGCCAGGCCGACCCCGCGCTGCTGGCCGGCTGGCTGCAAAGCCACTGGGCATCGAGAACCGTGTCCATCACGTCGCGACGTCACCCACGGTGAGGATGCCTCCCGAATCCGCACCGGCACCGGGCCGCACCTGATGGCCGCCCTGCGCAACATCGGCCTCCTCGCCCGGCTCCGCGGCGAGACCAACATCGCCGCCTTCCAGCGTCGCAACGCCTGGGCCGGTAGCACCGCCGCCGACACCGTCGACGCCGCACGATCAACCAGGGCCCTGCGGGTCAGGCCGTCATTCCCGACTTCGCGAAGGCCCTGACTCGTTGCCAGTTCCGCACGTACGTTGCCCTATGTAAACGTTGTGCTACATTCTGTTGCGTGCCTCGTTCCCCACGGAAGCCCGTACCAGCCACCCGACGCGCGCTCCTCGGCGGCCGTAGGCGCCCAGTCGCCTTGCTGCTCGCCCTCGGCTGCTTCGTCCCGCTGACCGACGTCGCCGTGGCCCCGGCGGCAGCTGCCGAGGTGAGTGACGCCGCCAGTGCACTCAGCTGGGCCCCGCCCGCGGGGTACACGAACTACCCGGTCAAGAAGGTGACCGCCACGAACACGCTCACCACGGTGAGCGGTCGCGGTGGCGATGTCTACATCAAGCTGTCCCCGGATCACCCCGTCGGCCCGATCGCCATCACCGACTGCCGCAACGCGGTCGTCATCGGCGGCGAGATCAAGGTGCTGCCCTCGGCGACGGTGAACGGCTACGACCAGCGCGCCATCTACGTGCGCAACTGCACCGGGACGGTGCACATCGAGGGCGTCCGCATCGACGGCGCCGTGGCCGGCGCACAGTCCGACGGCATCGCCGTGAACGCCCCGAAGGCGGTGCTGCAGATCCAGAACGTGCGGGTCGACGGCCTGCGCGGCGGGGCCAGCGGCAACCACGCCGACGTCTTCCAGCCCTGGGGCGGTGTCCGAGAGTTCCGCATCGACCGGCTGAGCGGCTCGTCGAACTTCCAGGGGCTGCACATCTTCGAGAACCGCGGCGAGATCGGCCGCGGGATCATCCAGAACACCAACATCGTCGGCACCAACGACGCCCCCATCGACAAGGGCGGCTACTACATCTGGACCGACTGCGACGACGACTACCCGCTGCTGCTGGACAACGTCTACGTCACCCCCCGACCGGGCCGGCCCTTCAGCCAGAGCGTCTGGCCGTCGGTGACCCACAAGGAGTGCCCCGCCACGGTCGCCAACGGCGTGGCCACCTGGCCGCGCGACCCCTCCATCACCGGTGAGGTCCGTGAGGGGCGGCCGGCGACGGGAGACTTCGTTCCGGCCGGGTCGGTCGGGCTGAACTACACGTCCCCCGGCTACCGCTGAGGCACAGCGGCCGGCCCCTGCCCCGGGGCCGGCCGCTGCGGTGACCGGGCCGCGATGGTCCGGATCCGAGCAGGAGGGCTCCCTGGCCGGCGGCGATCCGATCCGCACCGGGAGTGATGAGGCCAGTAGCCGCCGCCGAACGTGCCCCAGCCGCCAGCGTGCAGGGCCTTCGCCGTGTTCTCCGACTCGCCGGTGCTGCACCAGGAGGTCGTGGCCGCGTAGTTCCAGTGGGTCGCGCTGACGTGGTAGCCGTCGGCGCCGTTCTTCGCCTGCACCTTCCAATTACGGTCGTAGGTGTAGGCCGAGGAGCCGCGCAGCACCTCCAGGCCCTCGGGCGACTGGTCGACCAGCATGTCGATGACCTTGGTGGTGTCGCCGAGATGCTCGGCCATCGTGCTGACGTCCGAGTTCAGGCTGCCGAAGAGGAAGCCGCGGTTGCTGTCGAACCGCGCGACCTCGACCAGGTCGTGCGAGCCGTCCTCGTCGAAGGGTCGCCGGGTAGCCGGCCCCGTCCGGGTCCTTGACCTTGAGCAGCGCGCCGTCGTTGCGGAACGTCCAGCCGTGGAACGGACAAGTCAGCGTCATCCGGTTGTCGGTCTTGCGGCGGCGGAGCATCGCACCGCGGTGCGCGCAGGCGTTGATCAGACAGTGCAGCTCGCCGTTCTTGTCACGGGTGGTGACCACGGGCTGGCGGCCGATGTAGGTCGTGAAGTAGTCGCCCGGGTTGGGGAGCTGGCTCTCGTGCGCGAGGTAGACCCAGTTGCCCTCGAAGATGGAGGTCATCTCGAGCTCGGAGATCTCCTCGTCGGTGAAGATCCGGCGGTCGGCGCGGTAGATCCCGGCCTCGGGATCGTCGACGACGGCGTCGGCGAGAACCTCGCGCAGGTGCGTCACGTCGGCAGTCATGGCGGATGCCTCCGGTCGGGTCGGCGGTGGGGCGAGTGCGTTGCCATCGCTGTCCGTGGCATGCCTCACGGCCGCATCGGCACTCTGCCTAGTCCTGACCCGGCACTTTCCAAGACGTCTGCCGTCTGGATCGAGCCGAACTGAGTCTTTGTCGATACATGCTCGACCGTCGTACGTTGGCTGCGTCACACGCCGCCGGGCATGTCGACGAAGCAGCCGGCACACCCTCGGCGGCCGAGCCCTGGAGCGACGAAGGAGGCGACGTGGAGCTCCGTCAACTGCGCTATTTCGTCACGGTCGCCCAGACCCGCCACTTCGGGCGAGCAGCTGAGCGGTTGCACATGGCCCAGTCCCCGCTGTCCCAAGCCATCCGGCAACTGGAGTCGCAGCTCGAGACCATGCTCTTCTACCGGACGACCCGGCGGGTGGAGCTCACGCCCGCTGGCGAGGCCTTCCTGCGGGACGCGCAGCGCATCCTCGACTCGGTCGAGGCCGCGCAGACGCGCGTCCGGCTCGTCGGAGTCGGCAGCACCGGCCTCCTGCGCGTCGGGGCGACCGGGCTGGCGGCATTCCGCCAGCTCCCGCGGCTCGCCGGGATCGCCGCCCGGGAGGTGCCCGGCCTGGTGCTGCGGTTCCAGCCCGACCTGCTCACTCCGGCGCAGGAGTCCGCGCTCGAGGAGGACCGGATCGACCTCGCGGTGCTGCGGCCGCCGATGCGCCGGACGGGACTGTCATCCCGGCTGATCACCCGGGAGCGCCTGGTCCTCGCCGTACCCCGGAGCCACCGTCTCGCCGGCGAGGAGCCGGTCGCGCTCGGCGAACTGCGGGACGAGGACTTCGTCGTCTACGGCGTCCCCGACTCGGTCGTCGACACCGTCGTGACCCAGGCCTGCCTGGCCGCCGGTTTCCTGCCGCGGCGCACCCACCAGGCCGCGAAGACCTCGATCATGCTCACGCTCGTCGCCGCCGGCCTGGGGGTGGCACTGCTGCCCGAGTCGGCCCTGGCCCTGCACGTCGAGGAAGTCAGCTACGTGCCCGTCGCCGACGACGTGCACATCGACCTGGCCCTCGCCTGGCGCAGCGACGACCCCTTCCCCGCCCTCGCACGGTTGCTCCAGGCGCTGGAGGCCAACGGGTTCATCGCACCCGACACGGCCCTCCGGCACCCGCCCGCTCCGGACGCCGTCCCCCTCGGAGGAGCGCGATGAAGATCACCAGGATCGAGGCGATCCCGTTCGCGATCCCGTACCGCAAGCCCCTCCGCTTCGCCAGCGGCGAGGTCCACGTCGCCGACCACGTGCTGGTCCGGGTGCACACCGACGACGGCGTCATCGGCGTCGCCGAGGCCCCGCCCCGGCCGTACACCTACGGCGAGACCCAGGAGTCCGTCGTCGCGGTGATCGACAGGCTCTTCGCGCCGGAACTGGTCGGGCTCACCCTGCTGGAACGCGAGGCCGCCTCCGCGCGGATGGACCGCACCGTCGGCAACCCGGCCGCCAAGGCAGCGGTGGACATGGCGATCTGGGATGCGCTGGGCCGCACGCTCGGTCTCAGCGTCTCCGACCTGCTCGGCGGCTGGACCGACCGGCTGCGGGTGTCCCACATGGTGGGGTTCGCGCCCGACGCCGAGATGGTGGCCGAGGCCGAGCGTGTCCGGGACCGCTACGGCGTCCGAACCTTCAAGGTGAAGGTGGGCCGGCGTCCGGTGGAGCTCGACGTCGGCGCCTGCCGCGCCCTGCGGGCGGCGCTCGGCCCGGACGTGGAGCTCTACGTCGACGGCAACCGCGGCTGGACGCCGTCGGAGGCAGCACGCGCCCTGCAGGCGATGGCCGACCTCGACCTGACCCTGTCCGAGGAGCTCTGCCCGGCCGACGACGTGCTCGGCCGCCGCTGGCTCACCGCCCGGACGACGGTGCCGACCGTCGCCGACGAGAGCGCTCCGACGCCCGGCGCCGTCACCCGCGAGCTGCTCGACGGCGCGGCGACCATGATCAGCATCAAGACCGCCCGCACCGGTTTCAGCACCTCCCAGCGCATCCTGCACCAGTGCGAAGGCCTGGGCGCCGAGGTCGTCATGGGCAACCAGATCGACGGCCAGATCGGCACCGCCTGCACCGTCGCCTTCGGTGCCGCCCACCGCAGCTCGTCGCGCCGGGCCGGCGAGCTCTCCAACTTCCTGGACATGAGCGACGACCTGCTCACCGAGCCGCTGGAGATCTCCGGCGGCGAGCTCACCGTCCGTCCCGGACCGGGGATCGGCATCGAGGTCGACCCGGACAAGCTCGCACGCTACCGCCGGGACCGCTGAAGAAGAGAAAGGACCCCGTCCGCCTCACCGCTGACAAGCTCGCGGCGGGCCTCCGGACGGGGCCCGGCGGGGGCCGGCAGGGAGGCCACCGTCCCATCCGCACCGCACCATCCGCACCGACGCAGGAGGCACCATGACCATCCCCACCGCCCCCAACCCGACCGCCGCCGGCTCCGGCCGCTCGGCCACCGAGCGCTTCTCCCAGAAGGAGCTCAGCGCTGGAGCGGTCGACCAGGCCCGCGTCTCGGCCATCGCCACCGACGCCATCCACGCGCTGCACGAGGTCATCCGCAGGCACCACGTTCACTACGCCGAGTACGACGCCCTCAAGGCGTGGCTCATCCGGGTCGGGGAGGACGGCGAGTGGCCGCTGTTCCTCGATGTCTGGCTCGAGCACGTGGTCGAGGAAGTCGTCAACGCCGACCGTCTGGGCACGAGCGGCACCATCGAGGGCCCGTACTACATCCCGGGCTCGCCGGAGTTCCGCAGCGAGGCGACCCTGCCGATGCGCGACGGCGAGCAGGGAACCCCATTCGTGTTCCAGGGCACCGTCACCGACCTCGACGGCAACCCGCTCGAGGACGCCCGGGTCGAGCTGTGGCACGCCGACGACGACGGCTACTACTCCCAGTTCGCGCCGGGCATCCCGGAGTGGAACCTGCGCGGCACCATCCTGACCGGCCCCGACGGCCGGTTCGCGTTCCACACGATCAAGCCCGCGCCGTACCAGATCCCGACCGACGGCTCCTGCGGTGCGCTCATCGCGGCGGCCGGCTGGCACGCCTGGCGTCCGGCCCACCTGCACCTGAAGGTGTCCGCACCCGGCAAGCAGCTGGTCACCACGCAGCTGTACTTCGAGGGCGGCGAGCACGTCGAGGACGACGTCGCCCAGGCGGTGAAGCCCCAGCTCATCCTGCGCCCGACCCCGGCCACCTCCGGGGTCGGCGAGGAGGTCATCTACGGCTTCGCGCTGGACCCGGCGGCGTGAGTCAGCTCTACGCCGTCCGGATGGACGTCGCGCTGCCGCCGGACATGGACCCGGCGGCACGCGACGACCTCCTCGCCCGGGAGAAGGCGTACTCCCAGCGTTGGCAGCGCTCCGGGCACTGGCCGCACATCTGGCGGTGCGTCGGCGAGTACGCCAACCTCAGCATCTTCGCCGTCGACAACAACGAGCAGCTGCACCAGATCCTCTGGGGCCTGCCGCTGTTCCCCTACATGTCGATCACGGTCACTCCTCTGGCCTCGCACCCGTCGGACATCTCGCAGTCTCCCGCGACCTCCGACTGACGACCGGCACCACCCGCACCACGCCATACCACGGCGTCCGGGGCCGGGGTCGTCCTACCCGATGTCCAGCGCGCAGCGGAACCCGAGGTGGGTCGAGGCGGAGTCACGGTTCTGGAGCTGGCGCGCGGCGGGCCGGTAACGCAAGCACTGCTCGGGAGCACGGAGGTGCGATCCGCCCTTGACCACGAAGGCATCGCGCGGACGCTCGGGACCGGGGTGCGGGAGGTCGGCAGGCGCGCAGCACGGGGAGGCGGCCGCCTCGGGGTGGCGGGAGGTCCACCGGTCGGCCGTCCACTCCCAGACGTTGCCGATCAGGTCCACGGCCCCGTAGGGGTTCGCCGGATAGGAACCCACCGGGGAGGTGGTGACCCACCCGTCCTCTCCGGTGTTCCGGTAGGGATACGGCCCTTGCCACGTGTTCGCCAGGTGGCGGCCCTCCGGGGCACCGCTCGTCGCCCCAGGCGTAGACCGTGTTCCCGGTGCCTCCACGGGAGGCGAACTCGTGCTCGGCCTCGGTCGGCAGCCGCCGTCCGACCCAGTCCGCGTAGGCCTGGGAGTCCTCCCACGACACCTGGGTGACCGGGTGATGCGCACCGACCACGGCCCGACCAACCTTGCCGCCTTGCGCACCCTGGCGATCAACGCCCTCCGACTGGCCGGCCATCCCAACATCGCCGCCGGCCTGCGACAACACACCCGAACACCGCAGCTACCGCTGGCCACCCTCGGCCTCACGTGACAGACGACTCTGCCGAGGCCCTGCGGCGCCGCCTCGACACCCGCGGATGTGGGCCGGGGCCGGCGAGGAGGTCTCCGGACACTGCCGCGCCGCGCCGGAGTGACGGGAGGGGACGTCCTTCGTCCAGGTCAAGTGGCGGCGGTCAAGTGGCGGCGCTGCCGTCCGGACGGCGCACGGGCCCGTAGAAGGCAGCTGGCGCGCCGGTGACAGCCGCCCAGTAGCGGTCGCCGACCGACCAGTGCCACCACTCCGTCGGGTAGTTCACGAAGCCGACGGTTCCGAGGGCCTCCGCCAGAACGGCGCGGTGCCGACGAGCGGCGGCAGGCACCCATGAGGCGTCGGTGTAGCAAGCACCGTGGCTCTCCTCGGGGCTGGCATTGACCCGCGTCCCGAGGTCCAACTCCTCCCCCGCGGTCGTGCTGAGGGTGACGTCGATAGCCCCTCCCGTGGGGTGGGGTGCCACGTCGGGCGGCGCGACGTAGCGGCTGGCGGCCGCGTGGATCTCGTCGTCCGGCCAGTCCCTGTTCAGCTGCCGCAGCTCGTGGCGGTAGTCGGCGAAGTACTGGAGCTGCAGCTCCGGCGGCCGGTAGCCCTCGATCATCAGCACCTGAAGCCCCTGTGGCAGCAGCTCGGCAGCCCGTTCCAGTCGGCGGCGCAGTCCTTGGCGGACGTGCGCGAAGGCGCCGGCCGGGTCCTGCTTGCGCAGGTCGACGCGGACAGCTGTGCACGCCCGCAGGTCGACGAGCGGTTCAGCGCAGTCCCGAACCGGCACCGCGGCCACCCGAGCATCAGACAGCAGCATGGGTTCGGTCACGCCGAGCACCTCTCCACTCTCCGCATCGGTGCTGCGCGGCCGACCTCGACGAGCCCGGAGGCCCGGAGGCCCGGTTCGACGCTCAGTCCTCCTGCTTGCCGCCCGCGAGATTCGCCGAGATCAGGTCCATCACCGACGAGTCGGCGAGCGTGGTGACATCACCCACCTCGCGCTTCTCGGCGACGTCCCGCAGCAGCCGGCGCATGATCTTCCCGGACCGGGTCTTGGGCAGCTCGAGGACGACCATGATCGACTTCGGCTTGGCGATCGGGCCGATCTCCTTGGCGACGTGGTCACGGAGCTCCGTGACGATCTCGGCGCCGGCGCCCTCGTCGGCCGCCGACTCGCGCAGGATCACGAAGGCGTTCACCGCCTGCCCGGTATCCGGGTCGTTCGCGCCCACGACCGCCGCCTCGGCGACCTTCGGGTGGGAGACCAGCGCCGACTCGATCTCCGTGGTGGAGAGCCGGTGACCGGAGACGTTCATGACGTCGTCCACCCGGCCGAGCAGCCAGATGTCGCCGTCCTCGTCGAGTTTGGCGCCGTCACCGGCGAAGTACACCCCGGGGAAGCGCGACCAGTAGGTGTCGACGTAGCGCTGGTCGTCGCCCCAGATGGTGCGCAGCATCGCCGGCCACGGCTCGGTGAGCACCAGGTAACCGCCGGAACCCTTCTGCACCGGCTTCCCCGAGTCGTCGACGACGGCGGCGCAGACGCCGGGCAGCGGCGTCATGGCCGAGCCGGGCTTGCCCGAGGTCACCCCGGGCAGCGGCGTGATCATGATCATCCCGGTCTCGGTCTGCCACCAGGTGTCGACCACCGGGCAGCGGTCGCCGCCGATGGTCTCGCGGTACCACATGTACGCCTCGGGGTTGATCGGCTCCCCGACCGAGCCGATCAACCGCAGCGACGACAGGTCGAACTTCTGCGGGATCTCTGCGCCCCACTTCATGAAGGTGCGGATCGCAGTGGGTGCGCAGTACAGGATGCTCACCTCGTACTTCTCGACGATCTCCCACCAGCGGCCCTTGTGCGGCGCGTCAGGGGTGCCCTCGTACATGACCGAGGTGGTCGCGTTCGACAGCGGCCCGTAGACGATGTAGGAGTGCCCGGTGACCCAGCCGATGTCGGCGGCCGTCCAGTAGACATCGATGTCGGGCTTGAGGTCGAAGACCGCCCACTGGGTCCAGGAGCAGCCGACCAGGTAGCCGCCGGTCGTGTGCAGGATGCCCTTCGGCTTGCCGGTGGTCCCGGAGGTGTACATCACGTACAGCGGGTGTTCGGCGTCGAAGGCCTCGCACTCGTGCTCGCTGGACTGCTTGCCGACGACCTCGTGCCACCAGAGGTCGCGGCCCTCGTTCCACTCGATCTGCTGGCCGGTACGGCGGACCACCACGACGTTGCGCACGTCCGGGCAGCTCTTCAGCGCCTCGTCGACGGCCGGCTTCAGCGCCGAAGGTATGCCGCGCCGGTAACCGCCGTCGGCGGTGATCACGATCCGCGCGTCGCAGTCGAGGATCCGGTCCTGGAGTGCCGTGGACGAGAACCCCCCGAACACGACCGTGTGCGGGGCGCCGATCCGCGCGCACGCGAGCATCGCCACGACGGTCTCCGGGATCATCGGCATGTAGATGGCCACCCGATCGCCGGTCCGGACGCCGAGCTCCAGCAGGGCGTTCGCCGCCCGGCAGACCTCGTCGGTCAGCTCGGCGTAGGTGATGTCGCGGGTGTCGTTCTCCGGCTCCCCCACCCAGTGGTAGGCGATCCGGTCGCCGAGCCCGGCCTCGACGTGCCGATCCAGGCAGTTGTAGGCGGCGTTGAGCTTGCCGCCGACGTACCACTTCGCGAACGGCGGGTCGTCCCAGTCCAGCACCCGGGTGAAGGGCTCGGCCCAGGTCAGCCGCCCGGCCTGCTCCTCCCAGTACGCCAATCGGTCCTGCGTCGCCGATCCGTAGGCGTCGGCCGTCACGTTGGCGTGCTCGGCCAGTTCGGCCGGCGGGTCGAACCGCCGGGTCTCGTGCATCAGGTTCGTCAGTGCGGGGCTGCTCATGGTCTCTCATCTCCTGGAACGGGGCCGCTGCCGGAGCGTGCAGCGGCGCCTGCGGCATGCACCACCGGCCGCCGAAGGGGTCAGGGAAAGGCCGTCGACACCAGCGAGTCACCGGACGTCGGCGTCGCACCGGCTCAGCACGAGGGTCGTGGGCAGGAAGGTCCCGAGGTCGGACGCAACCGGATCGCGGATCGTGCGGCTCGCTCGGTCCGGCTCGGAACGGCCGCCGCATCTGGCCGGTGCCGGAGCCCGCCGACGGCGCGGAGAGCCGGGGAGATCCGGTCTCCTCGCCGCCGGCGGTGGCTTCCTGCAGGCCCCGCCGCCGGCCCCGTCCCGGGTCCCACCTTGAGCTTGCGAAGGGTGGGGAGGACGGGGTCCTTCGCTGGCGGGGGGCAGGGGGTCCTTCTTAGTGCGCGACCGCCTTCTCCGCGCCGATCCCGGTCATGGCCCGGACCTCGAGCTCGGCCCACTTGGGCTCGTCCGGCTTCTCCCTGGTGAGCACGGTGCCCAGCCAGCCCAGGAGGAAGGACAGCGGGATGGAGACCAGGCCCGGGTTGCGCAGCGGGAACCAGGCGAAGTCGACGGTCGGGAACAGCGACAACTCCCCGCCCGAGACCACCGGCGAGAAGATGATCAGCCCCACGCACGCGATCAGCCCGCCGTAGATGGACCACAACGCGCCCTGGGTGGTGAACCGCCGCCAGAACAGCGTGTAGATGATCGTCGGCAGGTTCGCCGACGCGGCCACGGCGAAGGCCAGCGCCACCAGGAAGGCGATGTTCAGCCCGGCCTGCAGGGCGAAGATGCCCAACCCGATCGAGATCGCGCCGACCACCACGGCGGTGATCCGGGCGACCTTGACCTCTCCGTTGGGCGGCACGTCCCCCTTCTTGATCACCGACGCATACACGTCGTGCGCGAAGGACGCCGACGCGGTGATCGTCAGCCCCGCGACCACCGCCAGGATCGTCGCGAACGCCACCCCGGCGACGATGCCCAGCAGGACCGTGCCGCCCAGCTCGAAGGCCAGCAGCGGAGCCGCGGAGTTGACCGCCCCGGGTGCCGCCGCGATCGTCTCCGGGCCGACCAGCGCGCCCGCGCCGTAGCCGATGACCAGGCTGAACAGGTAGAAGATGCCGATCAGCCAGATCGCCCAGACGACCGACCGGCGGGCGTCCTTGGCGGTGGGCACGGTGTAGAAGCGCATGAGCACGTGCGGCAGGCCCGCCGTGCCCAGCACCAAGGCGATCGCCAGGCTGATGAAGTCGAGCCTGGTGAGGTCGTCGACGCCGTACTGCGCGCCCGGCGCCAGCACGTCGACACCGGCGGTGGCCTGATCCGCGGCACCACCGAGCAGCGCCGAGAGGTTGAAGCCGAACAGCGCCAGCGTCCACGCCGTCATCACCAGCGCGGCGGCGATGAGCAGCGTGGCCTTGATGATCTGCACGTACGTGGTGCCGCGCATGCCACCGACGAGGACGTAGATGATCATCAGCGCGCCGACCACCACGACGGTCAACGCCTGCGCCGCCTCGCCGGTCACCCCCAGCAGCAGCGTCACCAGCGCACCGGCTCCGGCCATCTGGGCCAGCAGGTAGAACAACGACACCGCCAGCGTGGAGATCGCCGCCGCCGTGCGCACCGGACCCTGCCGCATCCGGAACGCCAGCACGTCGGCCATCGTGAACCGCGCGGTGTTGCGCATCAGCTCCGCCACCAGCAGCAGCGCCACCAGCCAGGCCACCAGGAAGCCGATGGAGTAGAGGAACCCGTCGTAGCCGTAGAGGGCGATCGCCCCGGCGATGCCCAGGAACGACGCGGCCGACAGGTAGTCCCCGGCGATGGCCAGCCCGTTCTGGGTGCCGCTGATGTTGCGGCCGGCAGCGTAGTAGTCGGCTGCAGTCTTGTTGTTGCGGCTGGCGCGGAAGGTGATGACCAGGGTCACCGCCACGAAGGCCGCGAAGATCGCGATGTTGAGCGCGGGCGTGCCGATCGTGGTGCTCTCGGCGGCGAGGACGTCACCCACGGGTCGCCCCCTGGTCGAAGGACGAGCCGGTCCCCCGCGTACCGGGCGCGTACTCGTGGTGCTCCAGCCGATTCCGCATCTCGTCGGCGATCGGGTCGGTCCGCTTGCCGGCGTGCGCCACGTAGAGGTGCGTGATCACGAACGTCGACACGAACTGTCCCAGGCCCAGCAGGATGCCGACGTTGACGTTGCCGAACACGCTGGTCGCCATGAAGTCGGGCGCGTACGTGGAGAGCAGGACGTAGAGCAGGTACCAGGCCAGGAACGCCACCGTCATCGGGAACGCGAAGGCGCGGAACCGCTTCTTCAACTCCTGGAACTCCGGTGAGGCCTGCGCCTCCCGGTACTCCTCCGGCGTCAGCAGACGCCGTTCCTTGATCTCGGTCAACGTGCGGCCTCCAGGTCAGAGTCAGGCTGATCGTTGCTACGCAACGGTGGACGGCTGTGAGCGCTGTCACGCTAGGAAGCGCGTCCCGGGGAGGGCAGGGGAACGTGCGGACGCTGCGCTGAGCGGTGAGCGGCGGTCGGCGTACGGCAGGTCTTGCGGGACGAGCGGTCGCGAAGCGACGGCACCGTCGGATTCGGATGAGATGACGGTGCGCACCTCGGCCGGTCGTGGGCCGCAGGTCGGGGCGCTCCGGTTCTCTACTGCGCCGTGCGCCAACGGCAGTGCGTCTCGCCCACGTCGTCAGAGCGGCGAGGGTCACCGTGGCAGAGGTCCACGGTCCAGCTGCACCGCCTCGGGAGTGTGCAGACTGGCCATGGTGCGAGAGGCATGCCGCGGCACCCTCCGGGGGGTGGCCAGGGAGACCACCGTCATGGTGAGGAACGCCAGCGGAACGGTCCAGGCCGCCGGCTGGGCGAGCAGCGCGCCGGGCCAACCGTCGGGTGCCACGCCGGCCAGGGTGGCCAGCACCGCCCCGCCGGCGCCGCCGCCACCGACGAGCATCCCGGCGATCGCGCCGGCGTCGGTGAGCCGGCGCCACCAGATGCCCAGCACCAGCAGCGGACAGAACGTGGAGGCGGCGAAGGCGAAGGCAAGGCCGACGGCCCGGGCGACACCTACCCCCTCGGTCAGCAGCGCGAGGCCGAGCGGGACGACGACGGCGATGACGGCGGCCGCCTGGAAGGCGCGCACGCCGCGGAATCGGCGGCCCATCACGTCCTGGCTGAGCACACCGGCCACCGCGACGGTCAGCCCGGACGACGTGGACAGGAACGCGGCGAACGCCCCCGCCGTGGTGAGGGCAGACAGCAGTTCGCCCGTCGTGCCGCCCAGCATCCGCGCCGGCAGTTCCAGCACCACGGTGTCGGTGCGGCCGCTGCTGATCAGGTCCGGGGCGTAGAGCCGGCCCAGGCCGCCGTAGATCGGCGGCAGCACGTAGAAGAGGCCGAGCAGAGCCAGCACGAAGAGGGTCGTGCGGCGGGCCGCGGCGCCGTCGGGATTGGTGTAGAAGCGCACCACCACGTGGGGAAGCCCCATCGTGCCGAAGAACGTGGCAACGATGATCGCGTACGTCGTGTAGAGCTGGTGCTCGCTCCCCCCGGCGAGTGGCGACGCCCACTCGTCTCCGGACATGTCGGGACCTCCCACGTCGGCGGAGGCGGGCGAGACGCCACCGTCGCCGAGCCAGACGGCGGTCATGAACAGCACCGGGAACAGCAGCGCGGTGAGCTTCAGCCAGTACTGGAACGCCTGTACGAAGGTGATGCTGCGCATCCCGCCGAACAGCACGTTGACCAGCACCACCGCCGCGACCAGCACGCCGCCCAGCCAGGGCCCGGTTCCGGTCGTGGTGGCCAACGCCAGGCCGGCGCCCTGGAACTGCGGCATCAGGTAGAGCCAGCCGATCGCCACGACGAGCAGTGAGGAGAACCGGCGCACGCCGAGCGACTCCAGCCGGCTCTCGGCGAAGTCGGGCAGCGTGTAGGCGCCGGAGCGGCGCAGCGGCGCGGCGACGAGCACCAGCAGAACGAGGTAGCCCGCCGTCCAGCCGACCGGGTACCACAGCATCTCCGTGCCGAACGCGAGCACCAGGCCGGCGACGCCGAGGAAGGAGGCTGCGGAGAGGTACTCTCCGCCGATCGCCGACGCGTTGAGCCCAGGCCGCACCGTGCGGGAGGCGACGAAGAAGTCACTGGTGGTGCGGGAGAACCGCCACCCGTAGGCGCCGATCGCCAACGTGGCCACGAAGACGCACGTGACGCCGATGATGCTGTAGCCGGCGGCGGTCACGGCCGGCCGATGCTCCCGGTCACGAGCTCTCCTCGCTGGCGCTCGTCGACCCCGTGCCCGAGGGTGCTGTGCCCATGCGTGACCTCGCAAGCTCGGTCACGAGCTCTCCTCGCTGGCGCTTCGACCCCGTGCCCGAGGGTGCTGTGCCCATGCGTGACCTCGCAAGCTCGGTCACGAGCGGTCCAGCACGTCGGTGAAGTCCCGCTCATTGCGTTCGGCGGCGCGCACGTAGAGCCAGCCGGTGGCGAAGAGGAGCGGATAGACGGCGAACGCCAGCAGCAACCACGGGAGCGGCACGGCGAGCACCTCGACCGCGGAGAGGTCCGGCAGGAGCCAGAAGACCAAGGGGATCCCGCCGACGAGCACGGCCACGGCGGCCAGCGCGAGCAGCGCCAGGCGCAGTTGGGAGCGCAGCAGCGAGGTCATGTAGACCTCGCCGAGCAGCGTCTGGGCCTCGATCTCCCTGGCGGCCGGGACCCGCTGGGCGCGGGTAGCCCCGGTACGCGGACTGGTGACGCGCACCCGGCGGGGCGTGGCGTCCGACATCGCTCACCCCCTGCCCGAGGGACCCGGACGCGCCCGCCGCACCAGGAGGTCCCGGAGTTCCCGCGTGTGCCGACGGCTGACACCGAGCTCGATGCCGCCGACGACCACCGTGCACCGGCCGGCGTCCATCCGCACCTCCTCCACGTGCTGGAGCGCGACCAGCAGCGACCGGTGGATCCGGACGAACCCGGCGTCCTTCCAGTCCTCCTCCAGCGCGGTCAGCGGCACCCGGACCAGGTGGCTGCCCGATGGGGTGTGCAGCCGGGCGTAGTCGCCCTGCGCCTCGACGTAGCGGACGCTGGACCGCGGCACGAACCTGGTCACCCCGCCCAGCTCGACCGCGATGTCGTCGTCCGCCGGTGCGGAACCGCCGCCCCGCGCGCCGACCACCCGGCGGACCGCCTCGGCCAGCCGGTCGTCGCGGACCGGCTTGAGGACGTAGTCAACGGCGCCCAGCTCGAACGCCTCCACGGCGTGGTCGTCGTAGGCGGTGACGAAGACCACCGGAGGCGGCGTCCTGAATCGGGACAGCACCCGGGCCAGGTCGACGCCGGTGAGCCCGGGCATCCGGATGTCGAGGAAGACCGCGTCGACGCTGCGCTCCTGGAGGACACGCAGCGCCTCGGTCGCCGAGTCGCTGGTCACCACGGTCCCGATCCGCCCGTCCCGTTCGAGCAGCCAGCGCAGCTCGTCGAGGGCGGGGCGTTCGTCGTCCACCACGAGGACGATCAACCGGTCGGCGGTCACGGGCGCACTCCGGGGGCGAACTTCGGAACTCGCACGATAACCTTCGTGCCGGCCCCGGGGCCGGTCTCGACGACCAGACCGTAGTCGTCACCGAAGGCGGTGCGCAGCCGGGCGTCGACGTTGCCCAGCCCCACCGAGTCGACGGAGGCGTCGCCGGCGAGTGCCCGTCGCACCTTCTCCGGGTCCTCCCCGACGCCGTCGTCCTCCACCGAGATCAGGCACTCGCCGCCCTGGTCGGCGGCGATGATGGTCACCGTTCCGGTTCCCGGCTTGCGTTCCAGGCCGTGCCGGACGGCGTTCTCCACCAGCGGCTGGAGGCAGAGGAACGGCACAGCGGCCGGCAGCACTTCCTGCGCCACCCGGAGCGTGACCTGGAGCCGATCGCCGAACCGGGCCTTCTCCAACACGAGATACCGCTCGATCGACCGCAACTCCTCCGCCAGCGTCGTGTACTCGCCGTGCCGGCTGAAGGAGTACCGGGTGAAGTCGGCGAACTCCAGCAGCAGCTCGCGAGCTCGCTCGGGATCGGTGCGCACGAACGACGCGATCGCGGTCAGCGAGTTGTAGATGAAGTGCGGGCTGATCTGCGCCCGCAGCGCCCGGACCTCGGCCTCCATCAGCCGGGTGCGTGAGGCGTCGAGCTCGGCCAGCTCCAGGTTCCCCGACACCCATCGGGCGACCTCGCCGGCGGCCCGGACGAGCCCGGCGGAGGCGTGGGAGGTGAACGCCTGCAGGGTGCCGACCACCCGGTCCTCGACCACCAGCGGGCTGACCACGACCTGCCGCAGTGCGCAGCCGGCGTCGGCGCAGGGAAAGTCCTTGCGGTCGCGCACCACGGTGTTGCCCGATCCGACCACGAAGGCGGCGAGAGCCGGTGTCTGCGGCTCGTGGTGCCCGAACCGACCGTCCCAGGCCAGCATCGACACGGTGTCGGTGAGGGCGACGGCGGGCACCCCGAGCAGGTCGCGCAGGTGCCTGATCGCGCGTTCGGCGGAGCCGGCCGTCAGGCCCTCGCGGAGCTCGGGCGCGGTGAGGGAAGCGGAATGGAGGGTCCGGAACGTCGCCTGTTCCGCCTCCGTCCCCAAGTGACCGGGCCGAAGCCACCGCCGGGAATAGCGCATCGGTCACCAGGACGTCGGTGCCGCTGCACGGCCCGGCTTCCCATCCTCCTCTCGATCGAATCCGTACCGGACAGAAGTCGAGCGTGCGCACCGTAGAGTCCGGTGGCCCGTTCCGCCACCCCGCCTCAGGATGGTGCGCCAGCCGGGGACCCGAGGGGTCGGGCCGACGATCACCGCGCGGCGGGCGGGCGGACGAGGCGCCGTCCCGGCATGGGACGGGGGTTTCAACTCAACACCGTCCGAATTCCGCCGATACGTCCCGCGGCAATTCGTCCATGGCGCTGGGAGCTGGACATGGTGGGGCGATTCCGCGGGGTGAGGATCAGCACGCGCCTGCTGGTGCTGGTGCTGGCGGCGACGATCGGAATGGCGGCCATCGCGGTCATCGGCGCGCTCAACGTGCGCTCCACGATCGAGGAGGAGCAGCGCAACAAGGCCCGGGCGGCCGTCGAGGCGGCCCTCGGCGTCGTCGCCTACTACGGCGAGCTCGAAGCCGGCGGGCAGATAACCGAGGCCGAGGCGCAGGCGGCCGCCATGACGGTGATCGGCCAGTTGCGGTACGCCGGCGAGGAGTACTTCTGGATCAACGACATGCAGCCGGCGATGGTCATGCATCCGATCAGGCCCGAGCTGGATGGCACAAACCTGAGGCAGAACGAGGACCCCACGGGCAAGAAGCTGTTCGTGGAGATGGTGGAGGTCGTCGAGCGCGACGGCAGCGGCTTCGTCGAGTACATGTGGCCAAAGCCCGGTGAGGAGGACCCGCAGCCGAAGATCTCCTTCGTCGCGGGGTACGAGCCGTGGGAGTGGGTTCTCGGCTCCGGCATCTACGTCGCCGACCTCGACGGTGCCTTCCGGGCCGAGCTGCTGGACATGGCGCTGTGGGCGCTCCCGGTGCTCGCCGCGATCGTCGCGCTGTCCCTGCTGGTCTCGCGCAGCATCACCCGTCCGCTGCGGGACATGACCGACGTCTTCTCCTCCGGGGACCTGCGCCGGCGGTTCGACGTGCCGGACAGCCGGAACGAGCTGGACCGCCTCGGCGGCGCGCTGAACGGGACGCTCGACCGAGTCTCCGCCGTGGTGGGCGAGGTCGGGAACGCCTCGCAGCTGCTGGAGAGCGCGGCTCGGACGCTGTCCGCGACGGGCGAGACGATCGCCGACACCGCCGAGCGGTCGACCGAGCAGGCGCAGAGCGTCACGACCGCCGCGGCGGAGGTCAGCAGCGGCATCGAGGCCGTGGCCGCCGGCGCCGAGCAGATGGGCGCGTCGATCAAGGAGATCGCCCACAACGCCGCCGAGGCCGCCCGCGTGGCCGGCAGCGCCGTCACGGCCGCCGAGGACGCGAACGGTACCGTGGCGCGGCTCGGCGAGTCCTCGGTCGAGATCGGCAACGTGGTCAAGGTGATCACGTCGATCGCGGAGCAGACCAATCTCCTCGCTCTCAACGCGACCATCGAGGCCGCGCGCGCCGGCGAGGCCGGCAAGGGCTTCGCCGTCGTCGCCAACGAGGTCAAGGAGCTGGCGCAGGAGACCGCGAAGGCGACCGAGGACATCGCCCAGCGGGTCGAGGCCATCCAGGGCGACACCGCCAGCGCCGTTCAGGCGATCGCCGGTGTCACCACGGTCATCGCCCAGATCAACGACTACCAGACGACGATCGCCAGCGCGGTGGAGGAGCAGACCGCCACCACCAACGAGATGAGCCGGTCGATCGCCACCACCGTCGCCGAGGTCGCTCACGGGGCGCAGCAGACCCACGCCGGAGTGGGCGACATGCAGACCGCCGCCACGGAGCTGGTCCGGATGTCGCACGAGTTGCAGCAGGCGGTGGCGGCCTTCCAGCGATGACCGGTGCGGCCCAGACCAGTCGTCCGGTGTCGTGGTCGACCACGACGGTGAGGTGCTTGTGGCCCCGCGGGTCTGCCTCAGCCACGCCACCGTGAAGTCGCACCTCGCACACGTCTAGACCGGCTCCCGCACCGCTGCGGTCGCCGTCGGGACCGAGCGCGCCTCCTGCGCCCCTGACCGGCACGAGGCGTCGGCCCGGCGTGCCATGAGATCCGCCGCCCGCAGCCGGCTCGGCCCGTCGTCCGCCGGTCGCTGGTCGCCTTGTGGAACCTGCCGTTGAAACGTCGGGGTCCTGCGGCCAGCGGCTCCTGATCGATAAGTCCTTCGAGGAGGCGGCCGAGGGACTCGCGGCCGAAGTGCCATTCGAAGGTCTCGGCGGTGGCGTTGGAGCGGTCCTGGAAGGCCACCAGCCGCCCGGCCAACTGGTCGAGGTCGGCGACGTCGCCACGATTGACCACTTCCGCTGGACCGGAGGATGGAGAAGAGATCTCCACCTGGTCGAGCGGACGGGCGTACACCGGCAGATACACCAGATCGGTCGAGGCGTACTCCCAGGGCTCGGCCATGGTGCCCGACCCGGCGGCGTCCCTCGCTCAGGTCGTGGTGCCGCGGCTCGACACCTGCGGGCGCGTCCACCCCGCTGACATCGCCATCGGGGTGGACGGCATCTCTGCGTAGGAAGAGATCAGTGCGCCGAGGGCGCCACCGTCGCGCGGTACTGCCGCCAACCACCGTGCTCGGTGATGTCCGGGTGCGCCTCGGCCATCTCCCGGGCGTAGAGAATGCCCGGGACCACGCGACCGTCGATCAGCTCGACCGGACCCCGGTAGAGACCTGGCGGCTCGCCTTCGATGACCTTCAGCAGCACGTCGAGCGGCACCTGGTACAGCTCACCGGAGATCGACGCCCCCTGCTCGCCGCCGTTGACCTTGTACATGCCCGGGTGCACGTCGCCGATGGTGTGCACCCGGTACTCGGGCGCGGTCGCGGTCTCCTCCAGGAGCTCCGCGCCGGACAGGTTGCCGTGCAGCTCCAGGCCCCGCATGAGGGTGCCGTTGACGAAGAGCAGCTCGTCGTCCAGCACGCCGCCGTCCTCGTTGCGCTCCCGCCAGCCGAAGAAGGCGAGGATCAGGGCGAGGAAGGCGTACCCGAGGGTGACCGCCGGCGAAGCGTTGAAGCCCACCTCGTAGGCGTTGATCAGGCCGATGAACGACAACGCCGCCCCGACCGCCGCGGTGACCGCGGCCGCGTACATCCTGCGGTCGATCACGAAGCAGGCGATGGCCCCGAGCACGATGCCGACGAGCACGGCCCCCTGGCCCAGCAGCTTGAGCCCGTCGTAGACCACGCCGTTGTCCACCAGGGTGGCGACGCCGACGGTGGCGGCATCGGTGCCCGCGGCGGCGAGCGCGTTGTCGATCTGCCCGGTGGCCCACTCGGCCAGGCTCGGCAACATCGCGAGCACGATGGCCGGGGCGTACCGGCGCGCGCTGACGTTGAACGCCTGCGCACCGATGACCAGGCCGATGTAGAGGAGCACAGGCACCAGGGCCTGCATCGGGAAGACCGCCAGGAAGGTACCGACCAGCCCGGTGAAGCAGACGACGGCGACCACGATCCCGGTGACCAGCGAGTAGCCGATGCGCCCGCCGACCTGCTTCCAGCCCGGGTGGCCGATGTAGACCGCCGGCGGGAACGGCGAGCCCAGGAAGGAACCGATCACCGCGCCCAGCCCGTCGGCCGAGAGCACCTGACGCACCGAGTAGCGATCGCCAGCCGCGGCCGCCGACTCGACGTTGGTCATGCCCTCGGTGAAGTTGTAGATGCCGAGGGGGATGGCCGAGGCCAGCAGCGGAGCGATGTCCTGCAGCCCGGTCAGCACGTCCCCGGACGGGAACGGCAGCCGCAGCGCGAGCTCGGAGATCGACTCGGCCACCGCACTCGGCTGCAGGATTCCCGACCAGCCGGCCAGCACGCCGATCCAGGCCACCGCCGTGGCGACCAGGACGGCGAGCAGGCCCACCGGGACGTCGAACGGCATCTTACGGTCGCCCAGCCAGCCGACCAGGATGAACGCCAGGGCGATGAACGCGATCCACGGCGCCTGCCACATCTGTGCGGCCGGGCTCATCGAGATGAAGGTGATCGAGATACCGGCGAGCGCGCCGAGCAGCGCCGCCCGCGGCGTCCACCGGCGGATCCACGGACCGAACACCGCGCCGAGCAGCACGATGACGCCGATGATGAACGCCCAGGCCAGGCCCGCCCGCCACGCGGCGAGGGCGTCCCCGGTGGCCAGCAGCACCGGCAGCATGACGACGAAGACCACGATGAACGTGTGCGGCACGCTCGGCCCGTAGGGCAGCGCGGTCACGTCGCTGCGCCCCTCGCGCCGGGCCAGCCGCCGCGCCAGGAACGCGTACCAGATGTTGCCCAGCGGCAAGGCGATGCCCAGCGCGGGCAGGATGCGCCCGTACACCGTGTCGGCCGGGATCTGCACCACGGCCAGGCACAGCCCGGTCAGCACGATGACGTTCAGAAGCACGTTCGTGCCGAGGCCGAACAGGCCGTTCCAGTCGCCCTTGACCCACCACCTGGGCGCGGCGGCGCTGGTCGCCGTCGCTCCGCGCTTCTCGCTCATTCCGCCTTCTCCGTCCGTACGGGGGACTGCTCGAGCGCGTCCAGCAGGTCGGCCGACGTGCCGACCCAGCCGACGATGCCGCCCTGGGCGGCGAACATCGCCAGCGCCGAGGCGTGGAACTCGGGGAAGTACGATCCGGTGCAGTCGGACAGGACCAGGGACTCGAAGCCGCGGTCGTTGGCCTCCCGCACCGTCGACTGCACGCACACCTCCGTGGTCACGCCGGCGACCACGAGGGATGTGATGCCGCGGGCCCGCAGGATCGTCTCCAGGTCGGTGGCGTAGAACGAGCCCTTCCCCGGCTTGTCCAGCACCACCTCACCCGGCTGCGGGGCCAGCTCCGGCACGATCTCGTGCCCGGCCGAGCCCCGGACGAGCAACCGGCCCATCGGGCCCTCCTCGCCGATCCGCAGCGACGGGTTGCCGCGGTCGCGCTTGGCGGGGAACAGGTCGGTCAGGTCGGGGCGGTGCCCCTCCCGGGTGTGGATGACCGTCCAGCCGCGCTCCCGGAAGGCCGAGAGCACCGCCTGGGTCGGCGCGATGGCGTTGCGCAGCCGGGCGACGTCGTTGCCCAGCGACTCCCCGAAGCCGCCGGTTTCGAGGAAGTCCCGCTGGAAGTCGATGCACAGCAGGGCGACGTGCCCCGGATCGAACACGAACGGCTGCGGTTCGGCCTGAACCTCGATCATGGAGTTCTCCTGGTGACTCACCGGGCGGCTCCCGGGGACGCGGCGGGCTCCCCGCCGCAGGTGGTGATGTGCGTCCCGGCCTCGCCGGCGAGGGCCTCGCGCAGCCGCGGCAGGGACGTGATGACGGCGCGGTGCCCGCCGTCGGACAGGAACTGCAGCGCGGACTCGACCTTCGGGCCCATCGATCCCGGCGGGAACTCGCCGGCCTCGAGGTGCCCACGCATCTCGGTCGCGCTCACCTCGCTCAGGGCGCGCTGGCCGGGCGTGCCGAAGCCGACGAACACCTGGTCCACGCCGGTCACGAGCACCAGCGTGTCGACGTCGACGGTGGCGGCCAGGACGGCGGACGCGCGGTCCTTGTCGATGACGGCGTCCACGCTCTGCCACCCCTGTTCGGTCCGGACGACGGGGATGCCCCCGCCGCCGGCGGCGATGACGACGGCACCGAGGGTCGCCAGCCCGCGGATCTGGTCGGCCTCCAGGATCCGCCGTGGACGGGGGCTGGCCACCACGCGGCGGAAGCTGCCGGGTGAGGTCTCGGTGACCGACCAGCCTTCCTGTGACGCGCGCAGCCGCGCGACGTCGGCGGTCATGGCCGATCCGATGGGCTTGGCCGGTGCAGCGAAGGCCGGGTCGGCCGGATCGATCTCCGCGTGGGTGAGCACCCCGACGGCGCGCGCGGTCAGGCCGCGGCGCTCCAGCGCCGTGTCGATCGCCACCGCGAGCAGGTGTCCGATCCCGCCCTGGGAGTCGGCGACGGCGAGCCACAGCGGCAGGTCGGGCAGCCCCTCGATCCCGGCCTCCGGGGCCACCAGCTCGCCCCGGCGCAGGATGAAGCCGACCTGGGGCCCGTTGCCGTGGCTCACCAGCACCGTCCAGCCGTCTGCCACGAGGTCGGCGACCTGGCCGGCGAAGGCCGCGGCCCGCTCCTGCTGCAGCGGAACCGAGCCCGGCTCGCCGTCGAGCACCAGGGCGTTGCCGCCGATGGCCACGAGTGCGGTGCGGTTCACCGGGCGCCGTCCCCTCGTGCGTGCCGCGCCTCGGACAGCGCGACGACGGCCTGCCCGAAGACCTCCGCGGGCGCGTCGACGATGCCCGCGCCGATCTGGCCGACACCTGCCTGCTTGTGCGCGATGCCGGTGTTGATGACGGGCAGGACGCCGGTGTCGAGCACCCGGAGCACGTCGATGCCGCTCGGGCTGCCGGCGAAGTTCAGCGGGGGCAGCGGAAACGCCGGGTGCGGCGCGAGGGTGATCCGCCGCATCGACCGGGTGGTGGCGAGGGCGTCGTCCGGGGTTCCCCCGACGAACCGGGTGATCGCCGGCGAGGCGGCCATCGCGAAGCCGCCGATGCCGAGGGTCTCGGTGATCGCGGAGTCGCCGAGGTCGGGGTTGGCGTCCTCGATGCCGTAGCCGGGGAAGAACAGGCCGTCCGCCGGGCCGACGGGCGCGCTGAACCACCGCTCGCCGGTGCCGGCCACCCGGAGCCCGAACTCGACGCCGTTGCGAGCCATGGCGGTGACCAGCGTCGAGTGCTCGATGCCGGCCGCCGCGTCGAGGGCGAGCTTGGCCCCGGCCATCGACAGGTTGAGCGCGAAGTGGTCGTTGCCCGCGAGGAACTCGAGCACCTCGATGCCGCGCGGCAGCCCCGCGAGGACGGGGGCCAGGCGACGGGTCAGCAGGCTCGTCGCCGCGACGTTGCGGTTGTGCCCCTCGTCGCCCATCGCCAGCGCCTGGCCGAACAGCGCCGTCACGTCGACGGGCTCGCGGCCGCGGAGGGCTTCGTCCAGGACCGGGCCGAGGACGTCGCGCATCCACGCCAGGCGGGTGAGCACCTCGTCGTCGAAGGCGCCGAAGCGCAGTACCTTGCCCAGCCCCTCGTTGAGAGAGGCGAAGGCTTGGCGTCCGCCGTCCTCCACGACGAACACCGGCATGGACGGCGCCAGCACGCCGGCCATCGGCCCGACCGCGCCGGAGTGGTGGCAGGGGGAGACGGCGATCCGCCCGGAGCGCAGCTGCGCCTCGGCGTCCTCGGCGTCCGACGCCCAGCCCTCGAACAGCGCCGCCCCGACGAGGGCGCCCAGCATCGGGCCGCACATGCGCGCCACCTCGATCGGTGGGCCGGCGTGCAGCAGGGTCCGCCCCTCGGCGATGTCCGGCACGACCTCGCGGGCCGGGCGGACCCGCACCAGCCGCGGGCGGACCGCGTGGACGGCGGCGACGGCGCGGGCGTTGGCCTCCTCGGTCACCTCGTCGTCGAGGCCGGCCGCCAGGCGGGCCAGGTCGGCGTCGCCGAACGCCGGCGGGCGCCAGTCGAGCTGGACGACGTCGGCGGCGGGCACGCCCTCGACGATGAGCGGCAGCCCGGCGTTGAGAATCCGGACACCTCCGGTGATCATGCGGTCTCCTGACGGTGCAGCAGCGTGGGGTCGGTGGGCAGGGAGCCGGTCGCACGGGCGACCGCGTACCGGGCCGCGGCGGCGTTCGACGGGTGCAGGACGACGCCGGCCTCCTGCAGGATGCGCCGCTGCGTCTCGATGTCCTGCGGGTCGGCGGCGGTGCCGCACACGGACCCGGCGACGACGAGCTCGCGGCCGTCCGCGGCGGCGCTGGCCCGGGCCTCGCGCACCGCCTCGGCCAGCGGGGTGGCCGGGTCGGGACTGGCGCCGTGGCCGAGGACGAGGTCCACCAGCACCAGCGCGACGTCGGGGTCGGCGCCGGCCCGGGCGACCCGGTCGGCCCGCGCCGACGGGTCGATCATCGGATGGGGGCGGCCGGCGGTGTACTCGTCGTCCCCGAGGTCGAGCACCTCGGCCGACAGGCAGGCGCGGCCGAGCACCACCTTCGTCTCCGAGGCGAGGGTCCCCCCGGTGTAGAGCCCGAGGATCCGCCCGGGCAGCGGCGCCGCGTCCGCCGGCTCCGTGCCCGGGTCCTGGAGGGCGAGAGGCGTGCCGGCGAGCGCGGCCGCCGCGGCGGCGCCGCCCTCCAGGGTGCCGCGCACGACGACCGGCCCATCCGCGTCCTCCGCGCCGAGCAGGCAGGCCACCACCGGCTTGCCGAGCCCGGCGAGCCGGGCCAGCAGCCGGTCCGCGACCTCGGGGGCCGGCGGCTTGGACACCAGGACGACGATCTCGCTGGCGTCGTCCGCCGCGACCAGGTCCAGCGCCAGCTCGGTCATGAGGCCGCCGACCTCCGCCGACAGGTCCCGGCCGCCGACGCCGATCAGCTGGGAGATGCCCGTGCCGGCGTCGTCCAGCAGGCAGGACACCTCCTGGGCGCCCGTACCCGAGGCGGCGACGATCGCGACCGGTCCGGGGCGCACGACGTTGGCGAAGCCCAGCGGAACGCCGTCGAGGATCGCCGTGCCGCAGTCCGGCCCCATGAGCAGCAGCTGCCGGTCGACCGCCAGCCGCTTGAGCCGCACCTCGTCGGCCAGCGGCACGTTGTCGGAGAAGCAGAAGACGTGCAGGCCGCGGCGAAGGGCCTGCTCCGCAACGGCCGGGGCGTAGGGGCCCGGGGTCGAGACGGTGACGAGCGTCGCGTCCGCTGCCGCGGCCAGCCCCTCCCGCATCGTCTGCGGGGCGACCTCTTCTCTCGGGGCGCCGCCGCTCTGCTCGGTGGCGGTGAGGCCGGCGGTGGCGGCCTCCAGGGCCTCGTTCGCCGTCTGCTCGTCCTGAGCCCGGACGACGAGCACCAGGTCGTCGGGGGCGGCGGTCAGGTCGAGCGGAAGCATCTCCGAGCGGCCCAGGATCTCCAGGTTGCCCGGGGTGGCCATCACCGCTCCGGCGCGGAGCACCCCCTCCCGCTTCTCGATGCTCGACGCGAGCGCCATCAGGGCGACCGAGTCCCGGTACAGGCGGGGGAAGACCGTGGCCTGCAGCGTCTCGGTGTCGGGTGAGCTCATGCGCTCCTCCTGTGTTCGGGGTCTGGGGTTCGAGGGGGCATCCGGTCGGCGCAGCAGCCGGGCCAGCGCGGATGCCATGCCGGTGGCGAGGTCGACGCCGGAGGTGGCACCCCAGCTGCGGGCGGTGGCCACGGCGGCCGGCACCGCCGCCGGATCGGCCAGCGCGGACACCAGCCGGTGCACGTGCTCGGCGAACCGGCCCGCGAGCGCGGCGGTCAGGTCGTGGCGGCCGATCGCCGTCGTCCGGCCGAGCAGCGGGCGCAGCCGGGTGCCGAGCACGGCCCGCGCGAGATC
>NZ_SPQN01000059.1 GCF_004571065.1 Geodermatophilus sp. DF01-2 | reverse complement strand
CGCGCCGGCCGCGCCGGGCGCGACCGGGCGCGGCGGCGGGACGTCCCGCGCCGGCCCGGTGCGCTCTCGGTGGTCGGTCACTGGCTCTCCTCGGGTCGAGTGCCCTCTCCCGCCCCGACCCGCGCCTGCGAGGGTGGGGAGGAGGGGGTCCTCCTTCAGGCGGCGCAGTCGCGACAGAACAGCTGGTCACCCTTGGTGGCGGCCAGCCGGCTGCGGTGCTGGACGAGGAAGCAGCGCGAGCAGGTGAACTCGTCCTCCTGCTTGGGCAGGACGCGGACGGTCAACTCCTCGTTGGACAGGTCCGCACCGGGGAGCTCCAGGTTCTCGTTGAAGTCGGTCTCGTCGACGTCGACCGACGAGGACTGCGCCTCGGCGCGGCGCGCCTTGAGCTCCTCGAGCGAGTCCTCGCCGAGTTCGTCGGCCTCGTTGCGGCGCGGGGCGTCGTAGTCGGTGGCCATGGGAAGTGCCCCTCCTCCGGGGTCGTCGCGGGCAGGGAGCCCGCACATC
Source organism: Geodermatophilus sp. DF01-2 (assembly GCF_004571065.1). Taxonomy (GTDB): domain Bacteria; phylum Actinomycetota; class Actinomycetes; order Mycobacteriales; family Geodermatophilaceae; genus Geodermatophilus. The sequence goes on along the minus strand of NZ_SPQN01000059.1, from coordinate 28,136 downwards.
GTCCGCGGCGGCGCGCTGCGGCGCCGCCGTGCTGTCCGGTCGCCGGGACGACCGGGGGTCTGGAGGCCGGCGACCGCGTGCGCGGGCACCGGCCGGTGCTGTACGTCCGCGCGGTCCGACCCACCGGCGGACGGCGGGGAACCGGCGCGGTCTGACCGGCGGACCCCCCAACGTCGCGCGGCCTCCGTTTGTGCCCGGCGCGCGACGGGATGCCCACATCGCTGCCGGACCCGGTCGGACGGGGCGCGGAGCGCCAGAGGTTACCCTGCGGCGGTGTCGAATCCCGTGGGTGCTGATCCGGCCGTCGTGGGGCCCTACCTGGCCTCCGTCCTCGGCGACGAGCGCTGGTCGCGGGTCCGGGTGGACCTCATCGCGGCCGGCATGTCCAACCTCACCTACGTGGTCACGCCGGAGGGCGGCACGGAGGACGACGCAGTCATCCTGCGGCGGCCGCCGACCGGCGCCGTCCTGGCCACCGCCCACGACATGGCCCGCGAGCACCGGGTCGTCTCGGCGCTCGGGCCCACCCCCGTCCCGGTGCCGCGGACGCTGCACCTGTGCACCGACCCGGCCGTCCTCGGCGCCCCGTTCTACGTGATGGAGCGCGTCGTCGGCCTGCACGTGGTGGACCGGCTCCCGGCCGGCTACGCCGACGAGCCCGCACAGCGGCGGGCGGTCGGTGAGGGGCTCGTCGACGTCCTGGCCGACCTGCACGCGGTCGACCACGCGGCGGTGGGGCTGGGCGACTTCGGCCGGCCGGAGGGCTTCATGGCCCGGCAGGTGCGCCGCTGGACCCAGCAGTGGGAGGCCACCCGCGACCGGGACCGCCCGGGCCTGGACGCCCTCGCCGCCCGGCTGGCCGAGACGGTGCCCACGACGCAGCGCAGCGGGATCGTCCACGGCGACTTCCGGCTGGACAACTGCCTGCTCGACCCCGACACGCCCGGCCGGGTCCGCGCCGTCCTCGACTGGGAGATGTCGACCCTCGGCGACCCGCTCGCCGACCTGGGGATGCTCTCCGTCTACTGGCCGCAGGCCGGTGAGGGGAGCGTCGCGGGCCAGAGCACGGTGACGGCCCTGGAAGGCTTCCCGACACGGGCGGAGGTCGCCGAGCGCTACGCCGCGCGCACCGGCCTGGACCTCGCCGACCTGCCCTGGTACGTCGGGTTCGCCTACTTCAAGTTCGCCGCGATCGTCGCCGGGATCGTCGCCCGGTCGGCCGCCGGTGCGATGGCCGGGAAGAACACCTCCGGGTACGCCGACCGCATCGACCCGTGCGTCGAGCGGGGACGCGCCGCGCTGGACGACGGTGCGATCTAGGTCGGCCGACCGGTCCTAGACTCGCGCCGACCGTCCGCGACCGTGGAGGCCCGAGCTCGTGAACGAGGCGGCGAGGTCACGCAACAGGACAGCAGCGCCGCGAACGCGGCCGACGAGCGCCAGCGAGGAGGGCACGTGAGCGCGCCGCCCACCGACCGTTCCGTGGTCCGTCCCCGCAGCGGCCGCCGGCCGATCCCGCCGCTCATCTTCCTGCTCACGCTCGCGTTGGCGGCCCTGGCCGTCTGGTGGAACGTCTTCGACGACGAGGGCGAGACCGAGGCCCAGGAGGCCGCGGCCTGCGCCAACGCCTCCGCGGCCCCGCCGTCCCTGGACCCCAGCACGGTGTCGATACGGGTGTTCAACGCCACCGACACCGCGAACCTGGCCCAGGACGTCGCCCGGGCACTGCAGGAGCGGGGCTTCGTCGTCGAGGAGATCGCCAACGACCCGACCGACCGCGAGGTCACCGGTGTCGGCGAGCTGCGGCACGGCCCGCGCGGCAACGACGCCGCCGCCTTCCTCGAGCTCTTCGTCCCCGGGGTCGGTGACTACCTCGACACCCGCGCCACCGCCCAGGTCGACCTGGTCCTCGGCCCGCAGTTCGCCCTCCCCGGCAGTCTGGCCGCACCGGAGGAGGTCGACGCCGCGCTCAGCGCCGCCGCCAGCGCCGCGGCCGCCTGCTGATCGAAGGACCCCCCTGCCCCCACCGTGGAAGGACCCCGTCCTCCCCACCCCTCGCAGGCTCGGGGCGAGCCCCGGGACGGGGCCGCAGCGGGCCCGTTCCATCCGGATCACGCCGTGGGGTGCAGCCGGTCCAGCAGCGCCACGAATTCTTCGGCGACCGACGGCGCCACGGCGATGCCCAGGGGCTCGGCGAACGGCCGTCCGGGCAGGCCGGTGACGACCGCCCCGGCCTCGGCCGCGACGAGGGCGCCTGCGGCGAAGTCCCACCGGTTGAGGTGCAGCTCGTAGTAGGCGTCGACCCGGCCCGCGGCCACGGTGCACAGGTCCAGGGCCGCCGAGCCGTGTCGCCGGATGTCGCGGACGGTCGGCAGCAGCTCGGCGACCACCGCCGCCTGGGCCCGGCGCTGCTCCGCGCGGTAGCCGAAGCCGGTCGCGACCAGGGCGTGCTCCAGCGACGCCGGCCGACTGCCGGTGAGCCGGACCGGCTCGGCGCCGGGAGCGGTCAGGTAGGCGCCGCCGCCGGCGGTCGCCGAGTACAGCTCGCCCGTGGCGGCGTTGAGCACCACCCCGGCGAGCGCGCGCCCGTCGACCTCCGCGGCGATCGACACCGCGTACGCGGGCAGGCCGTAGACGAAGTTCGTGGTGCCGTCGATCGGGTCGACCACCCAGCGCACCCCGCTGCTGCCGCTGCGCCGGCCGCCCTCCTCCCCCAGCAGCCCGTCGTCCGGACGTGCATCCAACAGACGGCCGGTGACGAGCTCCTCGCAGGCCCGGTCCACCGCGGTGACCATGTCGACCGGGCTGGACTTCACGTCGACCTGCTGGGCGGCAGAGGCCCGGCCCCGGGCGACCAGGTCCGCGGCCTCCCGCGCGGTCGAGGCGGCGAGGTCGAGGAGGACGGCGGGCTCCGGGACGGTGCTCATCCGTCGATCCTGCACGAGCAGGTCTGGTCCGCACCGGCGCGCTCACTACCCTGGCCGCGTGCTCGGCTTCGGCGTGGACATCGGTGGCAGCGGGATCAAGGGGTGCCTGGTCGACCTCGTCGAGGGCGACCTGCACGGTGAGCGGCTGCGCATCGACACGCCGCAGCCCTCGCTCCCCGAGTCGGTCCACGACGTCGTGGCGCAGATCGTCGGGCACTTCGGGTGGGAGGGGCGCGTCGGCGTCACCTTCCCCGGGGTGATGAAGAACGGTGTCGCCCACACCGCCGCCAACGTCGACAAGAGCTGGATCGGCACGCACCTCGCCGAGGGGCTCGCCTCCCGCATCCCCGGCACGGTGCAGACGCTCAACGACGCCGACGCCGCGGGGCTGGCCGAGATGCGCTTCGGGGCCGGCCGGGACAGGCGCGGCGTCGTGCTGATGCTGACCTTCGGCACCGGCATCGGCAGCGCCCTGTTCACCGACGGCGTCCTCGTGCCCAACACCGAGTTCGGCCACATCGAGGTCGACGGCGAGGACGGCGAGCGGCGCGCCTCCGCGGCAGCCCGCGAGCGCGAGGACCTCAGCTACCCGCAGTGGGCCAAGCGGGTGGACCGCTACCTCGACGTCCTCGAGGCCTGTGTCTGGCCGGACCTGATCATCGTCGGCGGGGGTGTCAGCAAGAAGGCGCACAAGTGGGTGCCGCTGCTGTCCACCCGCACCCCCGTCGTCCCGGCCGAGCTGCGGGGCGACGCCGGCATCGTCGGTGCCGCCCTGGCCGCCGAGGAGCGCATCGGACAGTGACCGACCCGGCGCCCCGCCGCCGGGTCACCACGGAGGGTGAGAAGGGCCCCTCCGCCTGGTGTGCTCCCCCAGGTCGGGGGGCACCGTGCCCGGCGAAACGGTGGCCCCACCGGAACGCGTCGTTACAATGGAAGAGCCCCGCTCCCGTCGCTCCCCAGCCGAGAGGCGTCCCCCACCCGCGCACCGGTGAAACCCGGGCCGTCGGTCGGGTCCTCTCCCGCTCAGGACGCCGGCCGAGGCCGCTGCCCGGGGACCAGACGGCTCCCCGGGGAACGAACCCAGCACGGGAAGGAACCTGAGTGCCCGCCGACCAGCCAGCACCGGACGCAGCCGCCGCGAGCACCACCACTCGCTCCAGCACGGTCGCAGCCGGTACCCGGGCCAACCGGACCAGCGCACCGGTGTCCGCGGGGGACGCCACGGCCAGCCCGGCCAAGGCCCCCGCCCGCAAGAAGGCCCCGAGCGGGGCGAAGCCCACCTCCGCCAGGCCCGCGACCCCCAAGGGGGCCCGCAAGCCCGCCATCACGCCGTCGCCGGGCACCGGTGAGGGCGCCGTGCTCACCGCCGTCGCGACCGACGACTCCACGGTCGCCGTCGTCGACGCCGGGAGCGAGGGTCTCAAGATCGACGAGACGGTCGTCGCCGGCCCGGACGGCGTCGCCGAGACCGAGACCGAGACCGCCGCCGAGGAGACCGAGGGCGGCGACTTCGAGTGGGACGACGAGGAGGAGTCCGAGGCCCTCCGCCAGGCCCGCAAGGACGCCGAGCTCACCGCCTCGGCCGACTCGGTCCGCGCCTACCTCAAGCAGATCGGCAAGGTCGCGCTGCTCAACGCCGAGGAGGAGGTCGACCTCGCCAAGCGGATCGAGGCCGGGCTCTACGGCGCCGAGCGGCTGCGCCAGGCCGAGGAGGAGGGCCAGAAGCTCTCCCCGCAGATGCGCCGCGACCTCAACTGGATCGTCCGCGACGGCGAGCGCGCCAAGAACCACCTGCTCGAGGCCAACCTCCGCCTCGTGGTCTCCCTCGCCAAGCGCTACACCGGCCGCGGCATGGCGTTCCTGGACCTCATCCAGGAGGGCAACCTGGGTCTCATCCGCGCGGTCGAGAAGTTCGACTACACCAAGGGCTACAAGTTCTCCACGTACGCCACCTGGTGGATCCGGCAGGCGATCACCCGCGCGATGGCCGACCAGGCCCGCACCATCCGCATCCCGGTGCACATGGTCGAGGTCATCAACAAGCTCGGCCGCATCCAACGCGAGCTGCTCCAGGACCTGGGCCGCGAGCCCACCCCGGAGGAGCTGGCCAAGGAGATGGACATCACTCCGGACAAGGTGCTGGAGATCCAGCAGTACGCCCGGGAGCCGATCAGCCTCGACCAGACCATCGGTGACGAGGGGGACAGCCAGCTCGGCGACTTCATCGAGGACTCCGAGGCGGTCGTGGCCGTCGACGCGGTGAGCTTCACGCTCATGCAGGACCAGCTGACCAGCGTGCTGCAGACGCTGTCGGAGCGGGAGGCCGGTGTGGTCCGGCTGCGGTTCGGCCTGACCGACGGCCAGCCGCGCACGCTCGACGAGATCGGCCAGGTCTACGGGGTGACCCGCGAGCGGATCCGGCAGATCGAGAGCAAGACCATGTCCAAGCTGCGGCACCCCAGCCGCTCCCAGGTCCTGCGCGACTACCTCGACTGACGCATCCCAGCTCCACGACGACGGCCCTCGGCGCACACGCCGGGGGCCGTCGTCGTACCCGGGGATGGCCGGGGCAGCGGCTCGCCGGCAGCCGGGGACGGCCGCCGGCCGCGGGGTGGACCGGTCGCGGGGGCCCGGAGGGTCCCCCGGTCGGGACACGGGCAGCGGCTCGCCGGCAGCCGGGGACGGCCGCCGGCCGCGGTGTCGACCGGTAGGTCGACGATGTTGCAGCAAGGTCACGATCTCACCCCGATGAGCCGGTCGGCCGGTGTACGCCGTCATGCCCCGGGTAGACGGCGTAGCGTGGAGGCTGTCAAGACAGCAGCGGACCACCAGCCGGACGACCGACCGGCGCATGCAGACGACGAGAACAGCACGACACGACAGACCGGCACGACCCAGTGACGTCCACTGCTGACCCGCCCCACCCGCACCACCGGCACCGGCCTCACCGCCCGCGGCGAGTCCCCCGTCGGATCGGACGGAACGGGAACACCGGGGGACATCCTGGCGCTGTGCAGGAGGCCGATCCGCAGCCGCGGGTCCGTGCGGTAGAGAGCGAGTGATGACCCAGATGACCCAGACGCTGACGACGACCCCGCCCGCCGACGACCTCGTCGTTCCCTTCCACTGTGACCGCTGTGGCGCACTGGCCAAGGTGCGGGTGGTCCTCGCCAGCGGCAGCGACCTCGTCTTCTGCGGGCACCACGCCCGTGAGTACGAGGGCAAGCTGCGCGACATCGCCGTCGACATCATCGAGACCGACGGCGAACAGCGCCTCACCCCCTGACGGAGGCGCTATCGTCGCTGACAGCGATGAAGCCCTCACCCGACGCCGCCGCCGGCGTCCCGTCCCCGCTCGACGGGGACAGGGCGTCGGCGGCTCCGTCGTTCCCGGGGTCCCCCGGTCGACGACAACCCGGAGATCCCTCGATGCGCCCGCAGACACCCACGCCGCCCGCCCAGGGGCTCTTCACCGAGCAGCCCCCCACCGACCAGGCCCCCACCGGGCAGGTTCCCACGCAGCAGGCCCCGGCCGAGCCGGAGGAGACCGCCCGGGCCGGGTCCGAGGTCCTGTCCGACGAGACCCGGCCTGTCCCGCGCGACCGCGGCCCCGTCGGCCCGGACGTCCCCGGTCCCTCGGCCGTCGGCGGCACGTCCGCGGCCGTCGACGCACCGGCGTCGTCGGCAGCCGTTCCGGGCCCGGCCGTCGAGGACGGCGAGACCCAGGACATCCGCTTCCCGCCCGGTGAGGCCCCCGGCCAGCTGCCGCCGCCCGCCCGGACCGCAGCAGAGGCCCCCGGCGAGCGGACCGGAGTCCTCCCGCCGGTGCAGCCGGACACCCCACCTTCCGCCTCGGACGGCACCGCCACCCGGCCCGGCGACGCCGGTCCCGGTGGCGACTCCGGCAGCCACGGCCCAGGGGCGGACGGCCCCGGCGGCGACCCGGCCGCCGGCGCGCCCGGGCCCCGGCGCCCCTGGTGGCGACGCTCGGCCGTGGTGACCCCCGTGGCCGCCGTCGGCGTACTCGCCGCCGCGTACGGGGTCGACCTGCTGGTCGCCGGCGGGGACGTCCCCCGCAACACGGTCGTGGCCGGCGTCGACATCGGCGGCCTCTCCCCCGCCGCGGCCGCCGAGCGGCTCGAGACCGAACTCGCCCCGCGCGTCGTCGCCGACCACGTCGTCGTGGCCGACGACGTGGAGGCCACCCTCTCCCCCGCGACCGCCGGCATCACGCTCGACGTCGACGGCACCGTCGACGCCGCGGACGACCAGCCGCTCAACCCCTGGACCCGGCTGGTCACCCTCGTCGACGAGCGCGAGGTGGACCCCGTGATCACCGGCGAGGACACCGCGCTCGCCGCCCAGATCGACGTGCTCGCCGAGCAGGTCGACCGTGCCCCGGTCGACGCCACCATCGCCATCGAGGGGACGACGGCGAACGTCGTCGACCCGGTGCCCGGACGCACCCTCGACCGCGAGGGCGCCGCCGACGCGGTCACCGCGGCGCTCGCGTCCGGCGGGGACCCCGGCACCCCCATCGAGCTCCCGGTCGACGTGACCGAGGTGTCCGTGGACGCCGCGGAGGCCCAGCGGGTCCTGGACGAGACCGTGACCCCGGCACTGGCCGCCCCGGTGACGGTGTCCAGCGAGGACGGCGCCACCTCGGTCGAGGTGCCCGAGACCGCGATCGCCGCCGCGCTGACCTTCACCCCGCAGGAGGACGGCGAGCTCGCCGTCGCCGTCGACCCGGCCGCGTTGCAGACGGCCATGGGCGACGGCCTCGCCGCGTTCGGCACCCCGGCGGAGGACGCTCGCTTCGACGTCTCCGGCGGCACCGTCTCGATCGTCCCGTCGGTCGACGGCGCCGGTGTCGACCCGGCCGTGCTGGCCGACCAGCTGCTGCAGGTCCTGCCGCAGCCGGCGCCGCGTACGGTGACAGCGCAGCTGGGCCCGGTGGCGCCGGAGTTCAGCACCGCCGACGCCGAGGCGCTGGGCATCCGCGAGGAGATCAGCAGCTTCACCACGAACTTCACCAGCGCGGCCAGCGGCACGAACATCCGGGTGGCCGCCGCGGAACTCGACGGCGCGCTCGTCCGGCCCGGCGAGACCTTCAGCCTCAACGGCTACACCGGGCCGCGCGGGACGGCCCAGGGCTACGTCGAGGCCGGCGTCATCAACAACGGCGAGTTCACGACCGCCGTCGGCGGCGGGGTCAGCCAGGTCGCCACGACGATGTTCAACGCCGTCTTCTTCGCCGGTCTCGAGGACGTCTACCACAAGCCGCACAGCTACTACATCAGCCGCTACCCGGCCGGCCGCGAGGCGACCGTCTACTACGACTCGATCGACCTCGAGTGGCGCAACGACAGCGACACCGGCGTCTACGTCGACACCCAGTGGACGCCCAGCTCCCTCACGGTCACCTTCTACGGGACCAAGCGGTACGACATCGAGTCGGTCAGCAGCGAGCGGTACAACCTCCGCCAGCCGGTCGTGCAGGAGAAGCCGGACGACGGCAGCTGCAGCCCGCAGAGCGGCTCGACCGGGTTCGACATCACGGTCACCCGGGTGTTCCGCGACCCGGCCAGTGGCGCGGTGCTCGAGCGCGAGGACTTCCGGACCCGGTACGCCGCCGAGCCGGAGATCCGCTGCGTGCCCGTGGCCGCCCCCGCCGTCCCGCCGGCGCCCGCGGCACCGGTCCCGGCCCCGGCACCGGCCCCGGGGGGCTGAAGAGGACCCCCCTGCCCCCCGCCATGAAAGGACCCCGTCCTCCTCACCCCTCGGAGAAGGACCCCGTCCTCCTCACCGCTCGCAGGCTCGCGGCGAGCCTCTGGACGGGGCCGGCCCGGGACGGGGCCGGCGGCGGGACCCTGCAGGCGGGCCGGTCCGTCGGCGCCCTGACGTGCACACTGGGGCGATGCGCACCGTCCTGCCCGGCGGCCGATCGGCCCGCGCCAGGACCGGGGAGGACGGTGCCGACGACGCGCCACGGGGCGCCACGGTCGCGCCCGTGGCCACCGGGGTCCGGGCGCGTGGACGGCTGGCCCGCTGGCCGGCACCGATCCGGGTGCCGCTGCAGGTGCTCGGACGCACGGTCGCCAAGGCCTGGCACGACCGCATCCTCGGGCTGTCCGCGGAGGCGGCGTTCTGGCAGATCCTGTCGGTGCCGCCGCTGCTGATCGGGCTGCTGGGGACACTGGGCTACCTCGGCACGCTCATCGGCGACGCCTCGGTCGCCCAGATCGAGGAGGAGCTGGTCCGCGCCTCGACCCAGGTGCTGACGGCGGATGTCGTCGAGGGGCTCGTGGAGCCCACCCTCAACGACATCCTCGGCTCCGGGCGGCTCGAGCTGGTCAGCGTCGGCTTCCTGCTCTCCCTGTGGGCCGGGTCCTCGGCCACGGCGACGTTCATGAACACCGTCGTCATCGCCTACGACCAGCGCGACGTACGCGGCCCCATCCACACCCGGCTCATGGCGCTGTGGCTGTTCGTCGTCGGCCTGTTCCTGGCGGTGCTGACGCTGCCGCTGCTGGTGCTCGGCCGGGAGGTGCTGGTCTCCCTGCTCCCACCGGACTGGCAGGACACCGCGGCGGTGCTGGTCAACGCCGTCTATTGGCCGGTGGTGATCATCGGCCTGCTGCTGGCGCTGACCAGCTTCTACCACGTGGTGCTGCCGCGACGGCTGCCCTGGCACCGGCACCTGCCGGGCACCGTGCTGGCGGTCGCCTTCTTCGTCGTCGCGGCGCTGCTCACCCGCGCCTACGTGGCCGACATCCTCACCGCCACGCTGCCCTACGGCGCGCTGGCCACCCCGATCGCCGCCCTGCTGTTCTGCTTCTTCTTCGGGATGGCGGTGTTGCTCGGCGCCGAGCTCAACGCGACCGTCCAGGCCCGCTGGCCCGCGCCGCTGCGCCGGCACCTCCGGCGCAGCCAGGCCCGGCGGGCGGCCAAGCTGGAGCGCGCCCGCAAGCTGGACCTGCTCTGACACCGTCGTCCTACCGGACGACACCGCGGCCACGTGCCGTACCCCTGCTGAGCTGAGCCCATCCGGCCGTCCCTCGGGGACCCTCCGGGCCCCGCTCGTCCCGACCACAGCGCCGCCAGATGCCGTCCCCGCTGAGCCGCTGCCCGTGTCCCGGTCGGGGGACCCTCCGGACCCCGCGACCGGCCCACTCAGTCCTTCTTGAGCTGCTCGTAGATCTCCTTGCAGGCCGGGCACACCGGGCTGCCCGGCTTCGGGCTCTTGGTCACCGGGAAGACCTCGCCGCACAGGGCCTCGACCATCGTGCCCATGACCGCACTCTCGGCGATCTTGTTCTTGCGCACGTAGTGGAAGACCTCGTTGGCGTTGGCGTTGCCGGTGTCGCCCTCGCGGACGTCGGGCTTCTCGAGGAGGTCGGTGCTGCTCACGCGGTGCTCCCTCGGGTCGGGGACGGGTGCGGGGAGGCGCCCGCCGGGCGCGACTCCCCCGCCCCCATGATGGCAGGGTGCAGCTTCCCCACCCCGGTCCGGCCGAGATCCTCCCCCCGCCGGTCGTGCAGTCCCCTCCGGTCCCCGTGCCGCTGGCGCCGAGCGTGTCCCGCGAGGTCGCGGAGGCGCTGGCCGAGGGCCGGCCGGTCGTGGCGCTGGAGAGCACGCTGCTCGCCCACGGCCTGCCCCGGCCGGACAACCGCGCCGCGGCCGACGAGGTCGAGGCCGCCGTGCGGGCCGGTGGCGCGGTGCCGGCGACCATCGCCGTCCTGGACGGCCGACCGCACATCGGCCTGACCACCGACCAGCTGGACCGGGTCTGTGCCGACCCCGACCTCGCCAAGCTCGCCGTGCGCGACCTGCCCGTGGCCCTCGCGCTGGGCCGCAGCGGGGCGACGACGGTCTCGAGCACCGCGCTGCTGGCCGCCGACGCGGGCATCGGCGTCTTCGCCACCGGAGGGCTCGGCGGCGTCCACCGCCAGGCGGCCGACACCTTCGACGAGTCCGCGGACCTCACCATCCTGTCGCGCACGCCGCTGCTGGTCGTGTGCGCGGGCGTGAAGTCCATCCTCGACGTCCCGGCGACGCTCGAGCGGCTGGAGTCGCTGTCGGTCACCGTCGTGGGTTACGGGACGACGACGTTCCCCGGCTTCTACGTGGCCGACTCCGGCTCGACGGTCGACTGGGCGGTCTCCTCGCCGGAGGAGGCCGCGGCCGTTCTCGCCGCTCGGCGGGCCCTCGCGCCGGGCGCGGTGGTCGTCGCCCACCCGCTGCCGCCGGACGAGCAGCTCGACCCCGTCCTGCACGACCGCGTGATCGCCGACGCGCTGACCGCGGCCGGGGACGCCGGGGTGAGCGGCAAGGCGGTGACGCCCTTCGTGCTCGACCACCTCCACCGGGCCAGCGGAGGCGCCACGCTGGCGGTCAACGTGCGGCTGGTGCTGCGCAACGCCGAGCTGGCCGGCCGGATCGCCGCCGTTCTGGCCAGACGTGCGCCGCGGCCGGGCGTCCCGGGGTGAGCGCCACCGCGCCCGGTGTCGTGGTGGTCGGCGACCTGGCCACGGACGTCGTCGTGCTGCTGGAGGGGGACCCGGCGCCCGGCTCGGACCGGCCGGCGGCCATCCGCACCCGCGGCGGCGGTGCCGGCGCGAACGTCGCCGTCCACCTGGCCCGGCTGGGGACGCCGGTGACCTTCGCCGGCTGCGTCGGGGACGACGCCGCGGGCGCCGGCCTGGTGGCCGAGCTGGCCGCCGCCGGCGTGACGCCCGCCGTCCGGACCGTGGCCGGGGCCGGCACCGGGACGATCGTCAGCCTGGTCGAGCCGGACGGGCAGCGCAGCATGCTCGCCGACCGCGGCGCTAACCTCGCGCTGGCGCCGGCCGACGTCCCGACGCCGGCACCGGGCGGGCACCTGCACCTGTCCGGCTACGCCCTGCTCGACCCCGCCCCGCGCGCGGCGGGACTCGCGGCGACGGCCGCGGCCCGCGCCGCCGGGTGCACCGTCTCGGTGGACCCGGCGTCGACCGGGCCGCTGGCCGGCTACGGGGTCGAACGGTGGTTGGTCGACACCGCGGCGGCCACGCTGGTGCTGCCCAACGAGGCCGAGGCGCGGTTGCTCACCGGCTGCGCCGACCCGGCGGCGGCCGCCCGCGCGCTGGCGGCGCGGTACCCGGTCGCCGTCGTGACGCTGGGCGCGGAGGGAGCACTGTGGGCCGCCGGGGACGGACTGGTGCACCGGCCCGCGCACCCGGCCGCCGTCGTCGACACCACCGGTGCCGGGGACGCGTTCACCGCCGGGCTGCTGTCGGTGTGGCTGGCCCACCCCGACGGCGACCCGGTGGCGGCGCTGGAGGCGGGCCTGGCAGAGGCCGCGGCCGTGATCGGCCGGCCCGGGGCCCGCTGAGGGTCGGTGCCCGGCCGAGGTCAGTGGTCGATGACCCGGCCGGGGCGGGCGGGGTTCTCCAGGATGCGGTCCGGCCGGGGTGCGGTGTAGCGGTTGACGTCGAGCTTCTTCTTCGGTGGCCGGTCGTTGGCCATCATCACCGCGATCCAGGGCAGCACGGTGCCCAGCACGGCGAAGATCAGCGCCAGCCACAGGACCTGGTAGAAGACCGCCGCCAGCACCAGGCTCACCCCGCGGACGGCCATGGTGAGCACGTAGCGCCGCTTCCGTGCCGCGTGCTGCTCGGCCAGGCTCGGCTCCGCCTCGGTGATGAGCACCGGCTCGGGCCGACGGGAACGCGCGGGCGGCTGGCTCGAGGCCACGGGCTTCCTCCTCTCCGCCGGCCCTGACGGATCCGGCGGATCCCCTCCGCGGGCTGCGGCGCCCGGCGTCCCGACGGCGCGCGGGTCCCCGCACAGCCCGGGGTCCGCCGCCCATCGTGCCACCGGATCGGGGTCGGCGCAGGCCCCCCGCACACCAACTCAGCAGCTCGCGACCGCCTTGGCGGCGCGCTTGGCCTCCTGCTTGAACTGCCGGACCTCGGCCAGCGACTCGGGGCCGGTGATGTCGGCGACCGAACGGCGCGAGCCCTCCAGGCCGTAGTCCCCGGCGGCCTCCCGCCAGCCGGGCGGGGTCACGCCGTACTGCTTGCCGAGCAGCGCGACGAGGATCTCCGCCTTCTGCGCGCCGAAGCCGGGCAGCTCCCGCACCCGCCGCAGCAGGGTGGCGCCGTCGGGAACGCCGTCCCACAGGGCCTCGGCCCGGCCGCCGTACCGGTCGACCAGCAGCCGGCAGACGGCCTGCGCCCGGGCGGCCATCGAGCCCGGGTAGCGGTGGATCGCCGGCGGCCCCTGGGACCAGATGGTCAGCTGCTCGGGGTCGGCGTCGGCGATGTCGGCCGCGGAGAGGGCGTCCACCCCCATGCGGTCGGCCAGCAGCCGCGGCCCGGAGAAGGCCCGCTCCATCGGGAACTGCTGGTCGAGCAGCATCCCGAGCAGCAGCGCGAGCGGGTCGCGGCCGAGCAGCTCGTCGGCCGCCGGGTCCTGGGCGAGCGTCAAGGTCGGCACCCGAGCAGTCTGCCGCACCCGCCCGGAGGATGACGTTTCCCCGCCGGTGCTGTCGCCGGAGCCGCTCCTCGATGTGAGACGTCCGGTGCGCCTGCCGTCGAGCAATCGGTCCGGGCAGCTGGCCGAGCGAGACGAAGGCGGCTGTGGCCGCGTGCGGTTCTGTGGCCGCCGCTGCGACCACACCGGTGCACCGCTGGCCATGAGCGAGATCGAAGCCGACGACTTCGAAACCGGCGGCAGCATCGCCTACCACGCCGACGCCGGCGGTAGATATCTCATCTCTTCGCCCGGGCTCAGCGCTCACCTGCTTCGCGGACGCATCGTCGCGCTCACGGCCGTGGCGTCGTCGGGGCGGCCGCCGGCCCGCCTGGCGCGGTCACGTCCGCCGCGCTGGGCTCGCGGTCCTGCGCGGGGGCGGCGACGAGGACCCGCCCACCCAGCAGGACGACGAGTCCGGCGAGCACGACGCTGAACAGCGCGACGCGCAGGCTGATCGCGTCCGCGACGACGCCGATGACCGCCGGAGAGAGCAGGAAGCCCACGCGCACCAGCCAGCTGACGACGGTCAGGCCGACCCCGTGCGGCAGGCCGGGCAGCTCGTCCGCGGCGTGCATGACCGCCGGGAAGAGCGTCGCGACGCCGAGGCCGGCCAGCGCGAACCCGAGCAGCGCCGTGCCGACGGACGGGACGGCGAGCGCGAGGCTCATGCCGGCGGCGGTGACGGCCCCGCCGACGCGGACGACACGACGCTGCCCGAAGCGGTCGACGACCCGGTCGCCGACGAGACGACCGGCGGTCATCGCGCCCTGCAGCGCGACGAAGGCGAGACCGCCGACGGCGGCGCTGGCTCCCACCTCGCCGCGCATGTAGAGCGCGCCCCAGGTCGAGCCGGCGTCCTGGACGAACGCCTCGCACGACGCGAGCACGCCCAGCACCCCGAGTAGCAGCACGGTGCGACCGGTGGCGTGCCCGAGCAGCCGGCGGCCGGCGGCCGGGGCCGGCTCGCCGTCACCCGGGCCGGCGCGCTCGGCGTCCTCCGGGCCCGCGAGCAGGAGGCGGTACGCCACCAGCGCGACGACGCCGAACACGGCCGCGGACGCTGCCAGGTGCACGCTCAACGGTACGGACAGCCCGGCGGCGGCGGACCCGAGCAGCCCGCCGACGACGGCACCGATGCTCCACAGCCCGTGGAGGGAGTTGAAGATCGAGCGGCCGTATGCGCGCTGCACCCGCAACCCGTGCGCGTTCTGCGCGACGTCGACGACTGCGTCCAGCGCCCCGACGACGAGCATGGCGGCTACGAGCACGATCCAGGTTCCGGCCAGCGGGACGACGGCGACGGCCACCGCGAGCGCGATCAGTCCGAAGGCGGCGACCTTCGCTGACCCCAGCCGCTGGATGAGGACGGGCGCGAGCAGCCCGGCCAGCAGCGCCCCGACCGGCATCGCGGCGATCGCGCTGCCGAGCGCGGCGTTGCCCAGATCCAGCTGGTCCTTGATGGCCGGCAGCCGCGGCACGAGGTTCGCGTACAGGACCGCGTTGAGGAAGAACAGCGCCGACACGGCCGCGCGTGCGTGACGCAGACGCGGCTCGACGGCAGGAGCAGGTGACGGGGACGGGGACGGCATGGTGGAGGGCTCCGGGACAGGCTGCAGAGGCGTGCCGCGAGGCGGCGACGGCCGGACTAGCGGGTGATGCGGAGGAGGGCGGAATGAACCTGCTCGGGCGTCATGGGGTCCGTGGACAGGAACTGGTGCAGGACGAGCCCTTCGACGAGGGCGTCGAGCTCGCGCGCGGTCACCGGGTCGAAGTGCAGCTCGAGCGCTCGCCGGCTGCGCACCATCCAGTCCTGGGTCACCGCGCGCAGCGCCGGGCGCCGAGCGGCGGCGACGTACAGCTCGACGGCGAGCACCAGCGTGCGCTCGTTCCCGAGGAGGTCCTCGGCCAGGTGCCGGGCGAGCGCGTCGAGCGCGGCCTGTTGGTCCGGCGCCGCACGCATCCACTCCTCGAGCGCCCCGGCGACCTGCTCGCCGTGGACGGTGAACGCGGCCGCCAGCAGCTCGTCGAGGGAGGAGAAGTGGTAGGTCGTCGATCCCAACGGCACGTCGGCGACCCGCGCGATCGCGCGATGGGTGGCGCCCTCGACGCCGTGCTCGGCGATCACGTCCAGCGCCGTGGCGATGAGCCGCTCGCGCCGGTCGGGGTCATAGCGGCGCGCCCGGCGAGCCGGCTCGCCGGCTGACGGGCGGCCGAGCGCCTCCGCGGTCGCCTGGGCGCTCACGGTCGGGTTCCGCCTCGCGCGGCGGGAGGCCCGGCAGGTTCTCGGTCACGCATCCGCTCGGGCATCCTCCAGCAGGCGGCGTCCGCATGCACGAGCATGTGGACGAGCGTACACACCGTTGTGGACGGATGTCCGCAACGATCCGAACCGACGCTCCGGACGGGCTGCCTCTGCCACCGTCAGCGGCTTCGTCGACGCGTGTGCTGGTCCAGCATCATCCCGAGGAGCAGGGCGAGCGGGTCCGGCTCAGCAGGTCGTCGGCGGCGTCGTCCTGGGTGATGCGGAGGGCCGGCACGTGGAGATGGTGCCGGGGAGCCGTCCCGCGGCAATCATCCGGCGGCGGTACCCAGCGGCCACTGCGCGATTCGATCACCTGGACCGCCGACTGTTGCACAGCTGTCAAACAGCTGTATAACCTCACGGCGTGACCAGGACCATCGGATTTCGTCCGACCGATGAGGACGAGCGGATCATCCGCGAGGCGATGCGGGACGACGAGCGGACGGCCGACGTCATCCGCCGCGCCCTCCGCCTCCTGGACCGTGAAGCGTGGCTTGCGCGAGCGCGGGCCGACGCCGAGCGGCTGGCGGACGAGGACCTGTCCGGCGAGGCCGACGCCTGGTGATCCGCGGCGCCGTCTACCGGGTCGACCTCGGCGAGGCACGCCGTGGGCACGAGCAACGCGGCCGGCGCTACGGCCTGGTCCTGAGCCCGACCGACATGGCGTGGAGCGTCGCCACGATCGTTCCGACGTCGACACAGGCACAGCCGACCGTCTTCCGGCCCGAGATCGAGTTGGGCGGGGTTCCCACCCGGTTCCTCGTCGATCAGCTACGCAGCATCGACGTGCGGTTCATCCACGGAGAGCCCGCCTACTTCCTCCATCGCGACGAACTCGAGGAGGTCGAGGTCGCCGCCACCCGATACCTCGGCCTCTGATCCGCGCCTGCCTGCACCGCCCCCTGGGACAGGGCCGGCCTGCTGCTTCGTCCACCCATGTGCTGGTCCAGCATCATTCCGAGAAGCAGCGCGAGCGGGTCGTGGCTCAGCAGCTCGTCGGCGGCGGCGTCCTGGGCGATGCGGAGCGTGGCACCCGGGCAGTGTGCCGCACAGGCGCTCCGCCACAACGCCCCGCTGCCGCGGCGTCGACCGCCGCAGGGCGAGGTCAGGGTCGCTCTGTCGCAGGGGCGGTCGTGTCGGCGGTGGTCGCCGTCCAGCTCGCCAGGAGCTTGAGAGCGTCCTCGGACGGTGACCCGGGTTCGGCGGTGTAGATGGTCAGGTCCAGCACCCAGTGGTCCTCGGTGGGCAGGTCGAGGGAGTGGTAGACGAGGTCGAGGCTGCCCACGGCGGGGTGCTGGAACTGCTTGACCCCGGCGTGGTGGAGGCGCACGTCGTGGGCGGCCCAGCGGGTGCGGAACGCCTCGCTGACGGTGGACAGCTCCCCGACGAGCTCGCGCAGGTCCTTGTCGTGGGGGTCGCGGCCGGCCTCGGTGCGCAGCAGGGCGACGGTGGTGTTGGCCGCGCCGTCCCAGTCGGTGTGGTAGTCGCGCGCCCGTGGGTCCAGGAACTGGAAGCGGGCGATGTTCGCCGGCCGGCGCGGGTCGTCGAACAGCGGGACGTAGAGGGCGCGGGCGAGGGTGTTGCTGGCGAGGATGTCCATGCGGCCGTTGCGGACGAACGCCGCCGAGGACGTCATCGAGTCCAGCATCCACTGCACGCGGGGGTGGACCCGGGCCTTGCTGCGCCGCTGGGGTGCGCGGGTGGGCTTGGCGGCGCGGGCCAGGTCGTACAGGTAGATCCGCTCGGCCTCGTCGAGCTGCAGTGCGCGGGCGACGGCGTCGAGGACGTCTTCGGAGACGCCGGCGATGTGGCCCTTCTCCAGCCGGGTGTACCAGTCGGTGCTCACCCCGGCGAGGACGGCGACCTCCTCACGGCGCAGACCGATCACCCGCCGCCGTCCGCCGCCCGGCAGCAGCCCCGCCTGCTCCGGGGTGATGCGGGCGCGCCGGCCGGTGAGGAAGTCGCGGATGTCGGAGCGGTTGTCCACCACGTCGACGCTACGTCGCCCCGCCGGTCCAGGGAGGTCGAGCTTCTACCCCCCACGAACGCGACCCCCCACGCCCGTGCCCGGAGGGGTTCTGTGGAGTCCAGCGCCCACCCCACTCCAGAAGGAGCACCCCCATGCGAGGAGCCGTTCTCCACACCCCCGGCGACATCCGCGTCGAGCAGCGGCCGGACCCGACCATCGAGCAGCCCACCGACGCGGTCATCCGGCTGGCCGCGACCTGCGTCTGCGGCTCGGACCTGTGGCCCTACCGCGGCATCGAAGAGGTCGACGGGCCGACCCCGATGGGGCACGAGTACGTCGGCGTCGTCGAGGACGTCGGCAGCGAGGTCCGCACCATCAAGCCGGGGCAGTTCGTCGTCGGCTCCTTCTTCGCCTCCGACAACACCTGCGAGATCTGCCGGGCCGGCTACCAGTCCCGCTGCGTGCACGCCGAGCCGATGAACCCCATCGGCACCCAGGCCGAGTACGCCCGCATCCCGCTGGCCGACGGCACCCTCGTCGCCACCCCCGACACGCCCCCCGACGACCTCGTGCCGAGCCTGCTGGCCGCCTCCGACGTGCTCGGCACCGGCTGGTTCGCCGCCGTCGCCGCCGAGGCCGGCCCGGGCAAGACCGTCGCCGTCGTCGGCGACGGCGCCGTCGGCCTGCTCGGCGTCCTCGCGGCCAAGCAGCTGGGCGTCGAGCGGATCATCGCGATGAGCCGGCACGAGCCCCGGCAGGAGCTCGCCCTGGACTTCGGTGCCACCGACGTCGTGACCGAGCGCGGCGACGACGGCGTCGCGCGGGTCAAGGAGCTCACCGGCGGGCTCGGCGCGCACTCGGTCATCGAGGCCGTGGGCACCCAGGAGTCGATGATGCAGGCCATCCGCGCCACCCGCCCCGGCGGGCACGTCGGCTACGTCGGCGTCTCCCACGACGTGGCACTGCCCGGTGAGGAGCTGTTCTTCTCCGGCGTCCACCTGCACGGCGGCCCCGCCCCGGTGCGCCGGTTCCTGCCCGAGCTCATCGAGCTGATCTGCAACCGGACCATCGACCCGGGGAAGGTCTTCGACCTCACCCTGCCGCTGGACCAGGCCGCCGAGGCGTACCGGGCGATGGACGAGCGGCGCGCGATCAAGGCGCTGCTCGCCGTCTACCGCGACCCGAACCGGGCGGACGACGCCGGACCGCTCACCGACAGTCCGCACAGCCACCACATGTCCAGGACATGAGAGGAGCACGAAGATGGCAGAGACAGCTGGTCGCCGCTTCGCCGGCGAGGTCGCATTCGTCACCGGCGCCGGCAGCGGCATCGGACGGGCGACCGCCTGGACGGCCCGACCGTGGGCATCGGCATGGCTGCGACCGGCTGAGCCCTGGAGCTGAACAGGCTCGACCACGCTCGCCTTGTGGCCGTTCCCCTGCGCTGTCGCGACCTGGATCGACACTTCCTGCCGGGGTCAGGCGACTGACCCGACGCTCGGAGCACCCGTCGAGACCGGTCGTCGGGTCACCGGTCGAGGGCGGCATCGAACGCCAGCCGCAGGACGCGCCGCGCCGGGACGGGTGCCCGTGCGGCCGCGAGGGAGCAGGCCACGGTTCCCGGCGTCAGCTCGTGCCACCACTCGCCCGTGACGTCCAGGACCAAGGCTGTTCCGTTCACCTCGGCCGGGCTGACCTGCCGGTCGAAGGCCACGTCCTCAGCCACCTGCCGGACCAGCTCGTAGGCGAACCCGAGGCGATCGCTCCGGGGCCGGGATGACCGGCGGTCGTTCGTCCAGTCCAGCGCCTCCCTGTACGTGCCCAGGACCGCGCGGTGGAGCGGGGGACGATCCTGCAGCGCAGCGAACTCCGGCGGTACACCTGCCTGCTCTCTCTCCATGCGCCGCTGTTCCCACCCCCGGCGGTCGTTCGGGGCCGACGGCCGAGTCCGTGCGCGCACCTCGAGCTCGAGCAGGGCGTCCCACCAGCTCTCCCACTGCCGGGCCGCCTCGTCCCGTTCCGCGAAGCTCAGCAGCGAGCTGCGGTCGGGCGGCCGGTGGGTCAGGGCAGGCGGCACGCCCGGTGCGGCCGGCACCGGCAGCTGCACGGCGTCCCGGACGTAGAGGGCCACGTGCGGCAGCTGCGGGTTCGACTCCTCGAACCGCCACGACGCCGACCCGGCCTCCTGCACGACGACCACCCCGCTCTTCGACGCTGCCCGCCGCCATCCTCTCGGGTCGCCACGCTCCTCCGGGGTCGTGGACGCCGGAGTGTCCATTCACCGACCATGCCGAGATGGGTTGGGAGTCGTTCGTCCCCCTTCGGCCGGTGCGGCGCCGGCCGCGCCCGGAGCGCTGGCCGTTCCTCCGCACCGCCCGGCTGAACGCGGTGGGCCGGAGCGCACTGGGCGGCGCCTGTCTGGTGGCGGCGGCCGCGTCGGCGCCGGCGCTCCGGCGGTCGGGATGGCCCTGGCCGCTGCGGGCGGCGCCTGGCCCGGCCGCCGTCCTGGCCGGCTTGGTGCTGGCCGACCGGCGGAAGTGGGCCGGCATGGAGAGCGGCTTCACCTTCACCGACGACCCCATGGAGCTGCGCACCGTGGCCGACCGACTGGCCGCCCAGGACCTGCCGGTGCGCTTGCAGGAGCAGCCGCCGACGCTCCGGTACGCGCACCGGGACGCCCGGCGGGTGCACGCCGCATTGGAGGAGCTCGGGATCCGGCCACCGACCTGGTGAAGCGCGGCGGCTCGACGGGCACGGTCCCGTCGCGGGCCAACGCGAACCCGGCCAGCTCGACGACGACAGCACCCATCCCGGTCCGGCGGCACCATCCGGCCCAGCCCCGTCGAGCCCCAGCGCGCCGGTTCCCCGTCCGGAAGCGCCGAATCCGGCCGCACACGGTGGACTGAACCTGCGCGGTTGCACCCGATGCAGGCCGGACCTAGCGTGACCGCTCGTCTCGTCGAGCCGGACGGGCACGCGCGGAAGCTCTGCACGCTGGCCGAGGCCGGCGGAACGAAGGGGGACGCGATGGCCCGGATGGATCTGCGGGTGCGGCTGATCG
Organism: Geodermatophilus sp. DF01-2; assembly: GCF_004571065.1. Lineage (GTDB taxonomy): Bacteria > Actinomycetota > Actinomycetes > Mycobacteriales > Geodermatophilaceae > Geodermatophilus. The sequence goes on along the minus strand of NZ_SPQN01000059.1, from coordinate 7,359 downwards.
GTCGGCTGGTCGGACTGGTGTCGGTCAGCAAGATGGACGACGCCCGACTGCGGAAGGTGCAGCAGCGACGAATCGGCCACAACCCGGTGACCGACCTCCTGTTCGGCGCGGTCGCCGAGGGCGTGCGGCTGACCGATCGGACGGCGAAGGGCGAGATCGGCCCGGTGCCGATCCGCGTCTACCGGCCCGACCAGCCGGTCGGCACATCGCTCCCCCTGGTGGTCAACTTCCACGGCGGGGGCTGGACGATCGGCTCGCTGGACACGGCCGACTGGCTGTGCAGCCATGTCTCGGCCACCACCGGCGCCGTCGTCGTCTCGGTCGACTACCGGCTCGCGCCCGGGCACCGCTGGCCGGCGGCGGCCGAGGACTGCTACCAGGCCCTCGTCGACGTGGTCGACCGCGCCGCCGAGTTCGGTGCCGACGCCGGCCGGATCGCGGTCATGGGCGACAGCGCGGGAGGGAACCTGGCAGCGGTGGTCAGCCTCATGGCCCGGGACCGCTCCGGCCCGCCCATCGCCCACCAGGGGCTGATCTACCCGGCCGTCGACCTGACCATGAGCAGCCCGTCCATCGAGCAGAACGCGCAGGCGCCGATCCTGACGAAGGCCGACTGCCTGGCCTTCCGGAACCACTACCTCGGCGGCCAGGACCCGAAGCAGCCCTACGCCTCACCGCTGTTCGCCGACGACCTCTCGGGGCTGCCGCCGGCACTGGTCCAGGTGGCCGAGCACGACCCCATCCGCGACGACGGCCGGCGGTACGCCGCGGCGTTGACCGAAGCCGGCGTGCCGGTACGGCTGACCGAGTACGTCGGCATGCCACACGGCTATCTCGCGTTTCCGCGGCTCTGCCGGTCGGCTCCCCAGGCGCTGGCCGAGCTGTGCTCGGAGCAGGCGACCGCCCTGGCCCGGCGCCCGTGAACCACCCGGGCGAACTGGCTGGCAGCCCTCCCGCGTCGAGGATCGGGCCCCGGTAGGACACGACCGCGTGCCCGGGCGCGTTCTGCGCGGCGTCGACGGTCGCGGCAGCGACGGACCAGGCGAGATCCGAGGAACGGCCGGGTCAGCCGGCGAGCCGGTGGAGGGCGGAGCGGATCCGAGTGGCGTCCATCGGGTCGGTGGACAGGGCGCTGTGCAGGACCAGGCCCTCCACCAGCGCGTCGACCTCTCGCGCAGTCACCGGGTCGAGGTGGCGTTCGAGACTGCGGCGGCTGCGGGACATCCAGTCCTGGGTGACCGCCCGCAGGGCCGGGTTGCGGGCCGCGGCGACGTAGAGCTCGACGGCCAGCACCAGGTCGCGCTGGGAGCCGAGCAGGTCGCCGGTGAGGTGCTCGACCAGCGCCTCGAGCGCCGCCGCCCGGTCCGGTGCGGCGCGCATGCGCTCGTCGAAGCGGGCCGCGACGGTGTCGACGTGCCGCGTGAACGCCGCGGCGAACAGGTCGGTCAGCGAGCCGAAGTGGTAGGTCAGCGACCCCAGCGGGACGTCGGCCGCACGGGCGATCGCCCGGTGCGTGGCGGCGGCGACGCCGTTCTCTGCGATGACGTCGAGCGTGGTGTCCACCAGCCGGTCGCGCCGTCCCGGGTCGTACCGGCGGGCCCGCCGCGCCGGTACGGGGGCGTCGGCACTCACCGGCCGGGCTCGTCCAGCCTGCGGACGACGCGGGCGGGATTGCCCACGGCGACCACGTTCGCCGGCAGGTCGCGCGCAACCACCGACCCGGCCCCGACGACGGTGTTCTCCCCGATGGTCACACCGGGAAGCACGATCGCTCCGCCGCCGAGCCAGACGTTGTCGCCGATCGTGATCGGCTCGGCAGCCTCCCACTTGTCCCGCCGCGGCTCCGGCTCGACCGGGTGGGTCGGGGTGAGCAGCTGGACGTCGGGCCCGATCTGGACGTCGTCCCCGATGGTGATCGGCGCGACGTCCAGCGCGACGAGACCGAAGTTCGCGAAGCACCGGGCGCCGATGCGGATGTGGCTGCCGTAGTCGACGTGGAACGGCGGCCGGATCTCGGTGCCCTCCCCGACGGCGCCGAGCAACTCCTCGAGCAGCTGACGGCGAAGGGGAGCCTGACGGACCGTCGTCGCGTTGTAGGCGTCGGCCAGGTCCAGGGCCCGGGTGCTGGCCTCGGCGAGCTCGGGGTCGTCGGCGATGTAGAGGTCGCCGGCGAGCATCCGCTCGCGCATGGTCCGGATGTCGCCCGCGTCGGGCCGTGAACTCATAGGAACGAACGTACACAACGGCCCGTCACCCCGTCGTTCCGGGCGTGACCGTGGACGGAGGACCGGGGTGCCGGTAGGGAGGTGAGCTCGTCACCGTGACAGCCGAGCAGCTCGTCGGCGGCGTCGTCCTGGGCGAGGCGCGAGGTGGGCACGCCCGAATCCTGCCGACGGTGGAGCGCCCGTCGCCGGGAGGACCCCGGGTCACTCGGCAGATCCGTGGCTCTCGGCCAGGCGCTTGATGCCGTCGACGGTGGTCTGCATGTTCCCCCGGTGCTCCTCCAGCCGGCGGGCGACGATGCGGTCCTCCTTGTCCGGGTGCGCCTCGATGGCCAGCGTCAGACCGGAGGGGGCCGGGCCCATGCGCATCCACTGGCGCAGCAGGGTGCCGGCGTCGGTCGGCTCGAGGGTGAAGCGCCAGGAGGCGGACGGGTGCTCGGAGTCCCCGACCACCCAGCCGAACTCGCGTTCGGGCTCGCGGGCGACGACGGTGCAGGTGGTCTCCCAGTTCCCGATCGCGGGATGGTGGCTGCGCCCGACGAAGCGCTGCTCGTCGAGCCAGCGCACCTCCTGCAGTTCGGCGGAGAACCGGGTGGGGGTGGTGATGTCGCTGGCCAGCGCCCACACCGCGGCCGGCGGCGCGTCGATGAGCGCCTGCACCTCGACGGTGGGGCCGTCGGCGTACTTCACGGCAGATCAGCTCCTCTGCTCGGCGGGGTCGGTGCACAGCTCCAGCAGCGTGCCGAGGGTGGCCAGCCGCTCGTCCAGCGGCCCGGCGAGCTTGGCCTGCAGAGTGGTCACGCCTGCGGCGCGGTAGGCAGCGATCCGCTCGCGCACCAGCTCCGCGGGGCCGAGCAGGTTCGTCCGCCGGCCGAGGTCCACCGGCACCCGGTCGGCGGCCTGCTGGCGCTCACCGGCCAGCCACAACTCCTGCACGGCGCGGACGTCCTCGCCGTAGCCCTGGCGCGCGAAGGCGGCGTTGTAGAAGTTCTGGGCGCGGTTGCCCATGGCACCGATGGTGAAGGCGTAGCCGCGGGCGTGCCGGCGGGCCGCCTCCTCCTCGTCGTCGGTGAACTCCACTCCGACGGGCACGACGACGTCCAGGTCGGCGACCGTCCGCCCGGCGCGGGCGGCGCCGGCGGCCAGCGGCTCGAGGAAGGCCGCGGCGGTCTCGGGCATGAACGCGTTGGCCAGCCAGCCGTCGGCCAGCTCACCGGTCAGGGCCAGGTTCTTCGGGCCCATCGCGGCCAGGTACACCGGCACCGGCGTCGGCGGCGCCGTCGACCGGATCGCCCGGCCCGCGCTGTCGGGCAGTGGCAACCGGTACACCGCGCCGTCGTGGACCAGCCGCTCCCCGGCGGTCACCGTGCGCAGGATCTCGATCGTCTCCCGGGTCATCGCCAGCGGGGAGGTGAACCGCACGCCGTGCCAGCCCTCCATCACCTGTGGGCCGCTGGTGCCCAGCCCCAGCAGGAACCGGCCGCCCGACAGCGCCTGCATGGACATCGCCGACATCGCCAGCAGCGCCGGGGTCCGTGCGCCCAGCTGGGCGATCCCGGTGGCCAGCCGGATACGGCTGGTCCGGGCGACCAGGAAGGCCAGGGGGGTGAACGCGTCGTGCCCCCAGGCCTCGGCCATCCACACCGAGTCCGCGCCGAGCCGCTCGGCCTCCGTCACGAACGCCAGCTCCTCGTCGCTGATCCCGCTGACGGCGACGGCGATCCGCATGCTGCCCTCCGTTCCCGATCAGCGACCGGTGAACCGGGCCGGGCGCCGCTCGACGAACGAGGCGATGCCCTCCTGGAAGTCGGCGGTCGCCTGCACCGCCGCGGCCATCGCCGGGATCGCCTCGACCGCGGCCGGCTCCCCCTGCTCCGCGGCCAGGCGCGCGTTGGCGATCGTGTGTGCCAGCGCCGTCGGGGAGCAGGCGGCGATCTCCCGCGCCAGCTCCAGCGCCCGGTCGGCCTGCCGGCCCGGTGCGACCACCTCCTGCACGAGGCCGATGCGGTGGGCCTCGGCGGCGTCGAACTCGTCGGCGCGCAGCAGGTGGTACATCGCGTTGCCCCAGCCGGCCCGCTGCGCGTACCGGATGGTCGCGCCGCCCAGCGGAGCCAGTCCCCGTTTCGGCTCCAGCTGGCCGAACCGGCTGTCCTCGGCGGCGACGACGACGTCCCCGGCGAGCGCGATCTCGATACCGATCGTGTAGGTGATCCCCTGCACGGCGGTCACCAGCGGCTTGGTCAGCCGGCGACGCAGCCCGTACGGGTCGACGCCGTCGGTGTTCCGCTCGGCGGCGCCCGCGCCGAAGAACAGGGGCATGTCCAGCCCGGCGGTCGTGTGCGCGCCGGCGAAGGTCAGCACTCCGACCCAGAGCTCGGCCTGCTCGTCGAGGCGGGTCAGCGCGGCCGACAGCTCGTCGGCGATCTTCGGGGTGAACGCGTTCTTCTTCTCCGCGCGGTCCACCGTGATCCGCAGGATGTGCGCGTCGACCACCTCGCTGCGCACCTCACCGTGCGGATGCCGCTCCTGCGCTGCCCCGACCCGAGAGGGTTCGCTCATGGTTCGGACCGTAGCGTCGTCCGTTCCACGAAGCAACGCACTACCCTGGCCCCGTGACGCGCACCGACACATCGGCCTGGCCGTGCACCATCGCCCGCGCCGTCAACATCCTCGGCGACGGGTGGAACCTGCTGATCCTCCGCCAGGCCTGCCTGGGAACCCGCCGGTTCGAGGACTTCCAGCGGGCCCTGGGCAGCGGTCGCAACATCCTCGCCGGGCGGCTGGACCACCTCGTCGCCGAGGGGCTGCTGCGCCGGGTGGAGTACCAGCAGCGCCCTCTCCGCCACGAGTACCGGCTCACCGACAAGGGCCGGGAGGTCTACCCCGTCCTCGCCGCGATGGCGGCCTGGGGTGACCGCTGGCTGACCGGACCGGAAGGCACCCCGCTCGTGCTGCACCACACCACCTGCGACCACGACATGCAGGCCGTGGTCGTGTGCAACGTGTGCGACCAGCCGGTCGACGTCCGCCAGGTCCGCGCGCAGCCCGGACCGGGCCACCCGGACAGCTCGCCGGCCGCGGGCACGGCCACGGACGTCGGAGCGCGACCCGTCTGACGCAGGTCGGCGCCGTTCCGCCGAGCCGGTCCCCCCGGTGCCGCCTGTTCACACGTGCTGGTCCAGCCGGGCGCGCGGGCGAGGATGGTCAGGTGCGCGCGGTGGTGAGCAGGGTGGGTACAGCGGCTGTAACAGTGGACGGCGAGGTCGTCGGCGAGATCGGCCGCGGCCTGCTGGCACTGGTCGGAGTGGGCCGCGAGGACGACGCCGCGCAGGCACGGGCGCTGGCCCGCAAGATCCACGAGCTGCGGATCTTCGCCACCGACGACGGCGCCCGCTCGGTCGGCGACCTGGGCCTGCCGGTGCTCGTGGTGAGCCAGTTCACCCTCTACGCGGACACCCGCAAGGGCCGCCGTCCCTCGTGGCAGGACGCCGCCCCCGGTGAGGTGGCCGAGCCGCTGGTCGAGCAGGTGGTCGCCGAGTTGCGCCGTCGCGGCAGCGAAGTGGCGACGGGGGTGTTCGGCGCACGCATGCTGGTCTCGTCGGTCAACGAGGGACCGATGACCTTGCTGCTCGAGGTCTGACCGCCGCCGGTCCGGGGTAGACCGCCGTGACGCGACACACGCCCTGTGCGTTTGCTGTGAAACGGGCATCCGTGGAACACCGGACCCCGCAGGGGCCGTTGAACAGGGCGTACCACAGGGACACAGAGAGCGGAGGCTCACCGGCTGACCCGAGCCGGCGGAGCAGCCCCACCCCCGACGCCCGGATGCGCCGTCGCCCATCGACGACCGGCGGTGTGCATCCGACACGAAGGCAAGGACGAAGACAGATCGTGACGCTGCTGCAGTCTTCCACCACCGACACCCTCGAGGTCCGTTCGCCCCGCCGCGAGCCGGACACGAGCGGTCTGGTCTCGACCGACCTCGTCCGGGTGTACCTCAACACCATCGGCAAGACCGCCCTGCTCACCGCCGAGCAGGAGGTCGAGCTGTCCAAGCGGATCGAGGCCGGCCTCTACGCCGAGCGCCTGCTCGCCGAGCGGCAGCTCACCCCTGCCCTGCAGCGGGACTACAAGGCGCTGGCCGTCGACGGCAAGGCCGCCAAGCGGCACCTGCTCGAGGCCAACCTGCGCCTGGTCGTCTCGGTGGCCAAGCGCTACACCGGCCACGGCATGACGTTCCTGGACCTCATCCAGGAGGGCAACGTCGGCCTGATCCGGGCGGTCGAGAAGTTCGACTACACCAAGGGCTTCAAGTTCTCGACGTACGCGACGTGGTGGATCCGTCAGGCCATCACCCGCGCGATGGCCGACTCCGGCCGCACCATCCGGCTGCCCGTGCACCTCGCCGAGCAGGTCAACAAGGTGGTGCGCACCCGGCGCCGGATCCACCAGGAGCTGGAGCGCGAGCCCACCGCCGAGGAGCTGGGCCTCGAGCTGGACATGACCCCGGAGCGGATCACCGAGCTGCTCGAGTACTCCCGCGACCTGGTGTCGCTGGACCAGACGGTCGGTGCCGACGAGGAGTCCCGCCTCGGTGACTTCATCGAGGACGCCGACGCGGCGGTCGCCGAGGACGCCGTGGCCTTCCAGATGATGAAGGGCGACGTGCGCAACGTGCTCTCCACGCTGGAGGAGCGGGAGCGCGACGTGGTGGTCCTCCGCTTCGGCCTGGACGGCGGCCAGCCGCGCACCCTGGAGCAGATCGGCAAGCAGTTCGGTCTCTCCCGCGAGCGGGTCCGCCAGATCGAGCGCGAGACGATGGCCAAGCTGCGCGACCCGCAGCGCGCCGACGCCCTGCGCGACTATCTCGCCTGATCCACGACGCCGGGAGCCGGTCACCGCGAGGTGGCCGGCTCTCGGCGTCTCTGGGTGGCCCCCGATGATCAGGTGGGCTGATCGTTCCGGGTCCTGACTCGGCACCGGTCGTGAGTCAGGACCCGCAACCGTGAGCTGACCGGAAAATAGCCACCCGCACTGGGGCTCGGCGAGCGCGCTGCAGCGGACCTCGGCGGCAATCGGCGAGGTCGGCTCGAGTGTGGGGTCAGGCTGCTGCGGTGAGGGTGACGGTGTAGCCGAG
>NZ_SPQN01000058.1 GCF_004571065.1 Geodermatophilus sp. DF01-2 | reverse complement strand
CCGGCGAGGCCGCGGAGGCGGCACCGACCGCCGCGGCGGCCGCCGCAGCGCCGGGCAGGGTCGCCCGCATCACCAACAGCGCGGGGAACGTCGCACCGGGCGTGCAGGCCGCCGCGGACGCGGTCGTCAGCAACGTGCCCGGCGCCGACGGCATCACCCTCGGCGGCACCCGCCCCAGCGCGGCCGACCCGGGCGGCCACCCGTCCGGGCTGGCCCTGGACTACATGGTCATGTCCGACGCCGCGCTCGGTGACGCGATCGTCGCGTACCACGTCGCGCACTGGGACGAGCTCGGCGTGGAGTACCTCATCTGGGAGCAGCGGATGCTCTCGTCGCCGTCCGGTTCCTGGAAGCAGATGGCCGACCGCGGCGGCGTGACGGCGAACCACTTCGACCACGTGCACGTGAACTACCGGGGCTGAGCGGACCGGCGGGTCCAGCTCGCCGGCCGCCGTCCGGGCGGGAAGCCGGCCGCCGTCGGGTGTCATCCGGTCGAGGAAGTCACCGGCTCGAGGAATCTTCGTCCGTGACGGAACCGCAACGGATGGACACCGCGCCGCCGTGATCCGAGCATCTCGGCTCCGAGGCACCTGATCACTGCCGCACGTCACTCACCAGGTGCCCGAGGCGTGCCCCACGTGACTGCCGCGCCGCCCGCACGGATCACGTTGCTCGATGGGTTCTCGCTGCCGCTCGGTGACGCGGGATCACCCTCCCTCCTGGAGGAACTGCCGCGGGGCATCCAGCGCCTGTCGCCCACCTCTGTTCCTTCGGGCGGCCACCCCGGACCGCGATCGCCGGTCACCTGTGGCCCGACGTGCCGGAGGACCACGCCCACGGCAATCTCCGGTCGGCACTGTGGCGGCTCCACAAGGTCGCGCCCGGCCTCGTCGAGGTGACCGGGGACGTTCTGGCGCTGGCCGACGGCGTCCGGGTCGACGTGCGGGAACCTGGGGACTGGGCCCGGCGGATGCAGGCCCCCCGCTGCGACCTCGGCTGGCTCCAGGTGCTCGACGACCTCGGCGTCCCGGCGCCTCGAGGTCCGTCTCGAGGTCCGCCATGAGGTCCGCCACGAGGACCGGCACGGCCATCCGCCCGGGCGCGCATCCTGGCCCGGCTGCGGACGGAGCTGGACGCGGCGGGCCTCCACGACATGGCGCTAATCGAAGCCACGGTCGCCCTCGGCGAGCGTCCGAGGTCAAGAAGTCCGACCTGCAGGTCAAGCCCGCGGTGCAGGTCGCTGCGGAACTGGTCGCTGACGCCATCAAGAGCGGGCCGGGCACAGCGAGCGGCCCGGCCGATTCGTCGATACTGCCGCTGCCGGCTCCGCTGGAGCTCTGCATCGACGGGCACGACAGTTACCAGGCCATCGCCGTCAGGCAACTGCCGGGCCAGCAGCTGGAGTACCTGGCTGCACCCCCTGGCCAGTCACTGGACTGGCACAAAGCGGCCAAGATCACCGGGGCCATGGTCGTCCCGCCCGGTGCGCACAGCGAGTTCGTCGGTCTACCGGCCCCCACGGAGGTCAGATCGGGCCGGAGGGTCCTGTCCGCCATCGCCGTCCGGCTGACCGACGGGCTGCCCGAGGCCTACCTGGCCGGCGGATCGCGAGGTCGGTTCGAATGGATCGACGCTCGGGAGGTCACGGCGAGTTGACGGGGTCCCGCTCGGTGGTCGGTCCACCGCGCCTGGCTGGGTTGGGGAGGAAGACGTAGGCGCCACCGCGGGTGGTGCCCAGGCGGGACAGGTCGGTGAGCTCGGTCCGCCCACCGGGCACGGGGACCCGGAAGGTGCCGCCCGCGCCGAGGAAGGGCGAACCGCCGTTGTGGCCGAGCGCCACCAGGCTCACCGGCCGGGACGTCAGCCGAGGTGCGTGGTGATCTCGATGGCTCCCTTCAGGCTCCGAGCGACCGGGCAGCCGTCAGCGTGGACGGCGAGCACCCGCTGGACCTTTTCGGCGTCCTGGTCGGCGACGTCCAGGCCCGTGTAGGTGACCGCGATGCGCTTGAGCACCAAGACTCTGCCTTCCAGTTCGACCTCACCGCGCGCATGCCCCACCAGACCGGTGGGGTCGATCCGCCGGGCCGCCAGGGCCCCGGCGAACGTTCCGGTGAGCTAACCGAGGGCGGCACCGACGACGTGGTCGATCGTGCTGGCGTGGCTGGGAGCCCCACCCGGATCCATCCCGTAGTGCTCGGCGATGGCCCCGTGCATGCCGTACACCGTCGGTTCCTCCTCACCCGGCAGGTGCGCCGCACGGAGCGGTCCACCCAGGCGCTCGACGCGGACTTCGGAGACGTAGGCGATCTCAGGCACTCGGTCCTCCTGCTCTCATCGGTCGTGGCTCTGGGCTTTCCCCGCCGCCGCCCATCGGGAACACGCCGGCGAAGGAGAACCCGGCCCATGCAGGGTCCCGCCGCGAGCGTGCGAGCGGTGGGGGGCAAGGGGGTCCTTGTAGGGTCCCGCCGCGAGCGTGCGAGCGGTGGGGGGCAAGGGGGTCCTTGTAGGGTCGCCTTCGTGGAACTGCCGGACGGGTTGGTCGCCGTCGTCAAGCGGGACTGCCCGACCTGCGTGCTGGTCGAGCCGGTGTTGCGCCGACTCGGCGCCGCGGTGTGGTGCCAGGACGACCCCACGTGGTTCGACCACGAGGACACCGACCTGGAGCTGTCCTACCGCCTCGGCATCGAGACGGTCCCGACCCTGCTGCGGCGGGAGAACGGCGCGGAGACCGCGCGGACGGTCGGCTGGAGCCGTACGCAGTGGGAGGCGCTGACCGGCGTCGCCGGGCTGGGCGAGGGCCTGCCCGAGCACCGGCCGGGCTGCGGATCGCTGTCGGTGGACCCGTTCCGGATCGACGCACTCGAAGCCCGGTACGGCGGCAGCGGGTTGACCAGCCGCCGGGTCGAGCTGGCCGACCTCGAGGACGAGCACGAGGCGCTGTTCGACCGGGGCTGGACCGACGGGCTGCCCGTCGTCCCGCCGACCCCGGAGCGGGTGGTGCGGATGCTGCGCGGCACCACCCGCGACCCGCAGGAGGTGGTCGCCGTCGTCCCGCCCGACCTGGTGGCGTGCACCGTCGAGAAGGTCGCGGTCAACGCGGTGATGGCCGGATGCCTGCCCGAGCACCTGCCGGTCGTCCTGGCGGCGGTCGAGGCGGCGGCCGCGGAGGAGTTCGCACTGCACGGCCTGCTGGCGACCACCTACTTCTCGGGGCCGGTCGTGATCGTCAACGGACCGGTCGCCGCCCGGATCGGGATGAACAGCGGGGTCAACGCTCTCGGGCAGGGAAACCGCGCGAACGCCACGATCGGTCGGGCGCTGCAGCTGGTGGTGCGCAACGTCGGTGGCGGCCGTCCCGGCGAGGTGGACCGGGCGACCCTGGGCAATCCGGGCAAGGTCACCTTCTGCTTCGCCGAGCGGGAACAGGACAGCCCGTTCGCGCCGCTGGCCGCCGACCGCGGGGTGTCCGGCGACGCGGTGACGGTCTTCGCCGGCTCGGGTGTGCAGCCGGTGGTCGACCAGCTCAGCCGCGATCCGGAGTCGCTGGCCCGCACGTTCGCGGCCTGCCTGCGCGTCAACGCGCACCCGAAGCTGCCGATGGCCTTCGACGCGATGCTCGTGGTCTCCCCGGAGCACGGCCGGGTGTTGCGGGAGGCCGGCTGGGACCGCGCCCGCCTGCTGGCCGAGCTCGACGGTCTGCTGAGGCTGCCGGCGGGCGAGCTGGTGCGGGGCGCCGGCGGCATGGCCGAGGGCGTGCCGCCCGGAGTCGCGGCCGACGAGCTGCCCAAGTTCCGGCCCGGCGGCTTGCTGGTCGCGCACGCCGGCGGGGACGCCGGATTGTTCAGCGCGATCGTCGGCGGATGGGTGTCCGGCGAGACGGGGAGCGTCCCCGTGACACGGGAGGTACGGGCATGAGGACGGTCCTCGATCCCACCGGCGAGCGCCAGGCGCCGGCCCGGGCGCTGCTGCCGCGCCCGACGTCGCTGCAGGGCCGCACCGTGGGCCTGCTCGACATCAGCAAGGCCCGCGGCGACGTCGTCCTGGACCGCCTCGCGGAGCTGCTCCGGGCGGACGGCGCGATGGTGCGGCGCTACCGGAAGCCGACGTTCGCGCGGGTCGCCCCGGTGGACCTGCGGCACGAGATCACCGAGCAGTGCGAGGTGGTGATCGAGGCGCTGGCCGACTAGGGCTCGTGCACGTCGTGCAGTGTGCACGACATCGCCGACCTGGAGCGCCGCGGCGCGGTGGGTGTCTTCCTCGCCAGCGAGGCCTTCGCCGACGCCGCCCGGCTGCAGGGTGCGGCGCTGGGCTTCCCGGCGCCCTACGTGCTGGTGCCGCACCCCGTGCAGGACCGCACGGACGCCGAGCTGCGTGCGGTCGCCGAGGAGGTCTACCCGTCGGTGGTGGCCGCGGTGACCTCGTCCACGCCGAGCGCGCCGGCCTGAGGCTGTTCCTCCCGCAGGGGGCGGTGCGCTGTGCCACTGTGGCCAGGCCGGCCGATGTCGGAGCACGCACAGGGAGGGGACACCCCGATGGACGTCACCGAGGCCTACCGGGCGAGCCGGGACCAGCTGCTGGCGCTGCGCGGCCGGCACGAGACGGCGGTGGCGGAGTTCCGCTGGCCCGAGCTGGGGGAGCGGTTCAACTGGGCGGTGGACTGGTTCGACGTGATCGCCCGGGACAATGGCCGCCCGGCCCTGGTCCTGGTGGAGGAGGACGGGTCGTCGACCGAGCGGAGCTTCGCCGAGATGTCCCGCGCCTCGGACCGGCTGGCGGCCTGGCTCGCCGACCGGGGCGTCGGCAAGGGCGACCCGGTCCTCCTCATGCTCGGCAACCAGGTCGAGCTGTGGGAGTCGATGCTCGCGGTCATGAAGCTCGGGGCGGTGATCATGCCGACCACCACCGCGGTCGGCCCGGCCGACCTCGTCGACCGGATCGCCCGCGGCGGGGCCCGCCACGTCGTCTGCAACGCCGCCGACGTCGGGAAGTTCGACGAGGTCCCCGGGGACTACACCCGCATCGGCGTCGGGTCGGCCGAGGGCTGGGCCGACCTCCGTGCCGCCGCGGACCTCGAGCACGCCCCGGTCGAGCACCCCGGGACGGCGCCCGGCGACCCGCTGCTGCTGTACTTCACCTCCGGGACGACGTCCCGCCCGAAGCTGGTGGAGCACACCCAGGTCTCCTACCCGGTCGGGCACCTGTCGACGGTGTACTGGCTGGGCCTGCAGCCCGGGGACGTCCACCTCAACATCTCCTCGCCCGGCTGGGCCAAGCACGCCTGGTCCTGCTTCTTCGCCCCGTGGATCGCCGAGGCGACGGTGGTGGTCCACAACTACCGGCGTTTCGACGCGGCGGCCCTGCTGGCCCAGATCCGCGAGCGCGGGGTCACGACCTTCTGTGCGCCGCCGACGGTGTGGCGGATGCTCGTCAACGCCGACCTGTCCGGTGGGCCGGGCTCCCTCCGGGAGGTCATCGGTGCCGGGGAGCCGCTCAATCCCGAGGTCATCGAGCAGGTCCGCCGGGCCTGGGGCCTGACCATCCGGGACGGGTACGGGCAGACCGAGACCACCGCGCAGGTCGGCAACACCCCGGGATCGGAGGTGAAGCCCGGGTCGATGGGCCGTCCGCTGCCGGGCGTGCCGGTGGTGCTGGTCGACCCGCTCACCGGCCGCCCGGTCGAGGGCCCCGGCGAGGGGGAGGTCTGCCTGGACCTCGCCGAGCACCCGCTACCGCTGATGACCGGCTACCAGGGCGACCCCGAGCGCGATGCCGAGGCGATGGCCGGCGGGTACTACCACACCGGGGACGTCGCGAGCGTCGACGCCGACGGCTACATCACCTACGTCGGCCGCACCGACGACGTCTTCAAGGCCAGCGACTACAAGATCAGCCCGTTCGAGCTGGAGTCGGTGCTCATCGAGCACTCGGCGGTCGCCGAGGCGGCCGTCGTCCCGGCCCCCGACGCCCTGCGGCTGGCCGTACCGAAGGCCTACGTCACGCTGGCTCCGGGACACGAGCCGACGGAGGAGACGGCGCTGTCGGTGCTGCGGTACGCCCGTGAGCGCCTGAACCCCTATCAGCGGGTGCGGCGGATCGAGTTCGCCGAGCTGCCCAAGACGATCTCGGGGAAGATCCGGCGGGTGGAGCTGCGGGCCCGCGAGGAGGAGCTCGCCACCGCCGACACCGGCTCCGGCGTCGAGTGGCGGGACGACCAGTTCCCCGAGCTCAAGAGCTGACCTGCGACTCTCGGAGGGACCTGCCGTGACCGTCGACCGCCTGCTGCCGAACGAGGAGGCGCAAGCCCTGCTGGCCCTCGTCCGCGACGTCGCGGACAAGGAGCTGGCTCCCCGGGTGGACGAGCACGAGCGGGCCGAGACCTACCCCGACGGGCTGTTAGCGACGCTGGGCGGGCTGGGGCTGCTGGGTCTGCCGTACCCGGAGGAGTCCGGCGGCGGCGGGCAGCCCTACGAGGTCTACCTGCAGGTCCTGGAGGAGTTCGGCGCGCGCTGGGCGGCGGTAGCCGTGGCGGTGTCGGTGCACGGGCTGGCCTGCCACCCGCTGGCCACGTTCGGGACGCCGGAGCAGCGGGAGCGGTGGCTGCCGCGGATGCTCGCCGGTGAGCTGGTCGGCGGGTACTCGCTGTCGGAGCCGCAGGCCGGGTCGGACGCCGCGGCGCTGGCCTGCCGGGCCGAGCGGGCCGAGGGCGGCTACCGGGTGTCCGGCACCAAGGCGTGGATCACCCACGGCGGGGTGGCCGACTTCTACGCGCTGTTCGCCCGCACCGGGGAGGGCTCCCGCGGCATCTCCTGCTTCCTCGCCCCGGGCCGGGTCGAGGGGCTCTCCTTCGGCCGGCCCGAGGAGAAGATGGGCCTGCACGCCATCCCCACCACGATGGCCAACTGGGACGGCGCGCTGATCGAGGCCGACCGGCTGATCGGCGCCGAGGGGCAGGGGCTGTCGATCGCGTTCTCCGCGCTGGACTCCGGGCGGCTGGGCATCGCGGCGGTCGCCACCGGCCTGGCGCAGGCCGCGCTGGACGCCGCGGTCGACTACGCCCACGAGCGCAGCACCTTCGGCCGGAGGATCGTCGACCACCAGGGGCTGGGTTTCCTGCTCGCGGACATGGCGGCCGCGGTCGACACCGCCCGCGCCACCTACCTCGACGCGGCCCGCCGCCGGGACGCCGGGCGGACGTACAGCCGGCAGGCGTCGGTCGCGAAGCTGGTGGCCACGGATGCCGCGATGAAGGTGACCACCGACGCCGTCCAGGTGCTCGGCGGCTACGGCTACACCCGCGACTTCCCCGTCGAGCGCTACATGCGCGAGGCCAAGGTCATGCAGATCTTCGAGGGCACCAACCAGATCCAGCGCCTGGTCATCAGCCGCCAGCTCGCCCGCTGACGATTCGCCCGCGCGCCGCAGCGTGGTGGTCACCGCCTGCCCCGCCTCCGGCACGTAGGCCCCGCAGGACGGGGAGCAGCGGGTCGACGGGCTTGGCTCCTCCTCGGGGAGGCTGATCGGTCAGGAGGTGGCTGCGGCGCGGCTGCGCTGGATCAGGCGCTGGAGGGTCGCGTCGAGGGCCGGGCCGGCGAGCATCCCGGCGACCTTCCCCATCGGCATCGACTCGACCATGCGCAGGACGTCGGGGTCGGGTGCGCCGTCCCCGGGCAGGTCCGCGGCGATCTCCTCCAGCAGCGTCGGGCCGACGACCGGGTGGGCCGACCACTCGGCGACGGTGGACTCGAGGGTCAGCTCGCGGACGACGACGTCGCCGGTGAGCGGCAGGCCGGCCTCCGCGACGACGGTGGCGGCGTCCTGGCCGACCTGCACGACGTACTCCCCCGGCGCGACGACCCACCCGGCGTCCGGCACGTCGTAGTAGGCGAAGGCGCGGCGGTCGAGGTCGAGGGTGACCGTGCGGACCTCGCCGGGCTCGAGCGCGACCTTGGTGAACGCGCGCAGCTCGCGCGCCGGCCGCCGCACCGGCCCGGCCGTCGTCGCGACGTAGACCTGGACGACGTGCCGGCCGGCCCGCTCGCCGGTGTTGGTGACGGTGACCGTGACGCGGGCGGTGTCGTCGCCGGTGGCCTCGACGGCCAGGTCGCTGGTCGCGAAGGTCGTGTACGACAGGCCGTGGCCGAACGGGTAGCGCACCGGCGTCCCCACGGTCTGGTGCCAGCGGTAGCCGACCATCACGCCCTCGCCGTAGCGGACGTGGCCCTGCTCCCCGGGGAAGTTCACGTAGCTGGGGGTGTCCTGCAGCCGCAGCGGGATCGTCTCGGCGAGGTGGCCCGACGGGTTGGCGACGCCGAACAGCAGATCGGCGATCGCGCCGCCGCCGGCCTGGCCGAGCAGGAAGCCTTCCAGGACGGCGTCGACGTCGTCGTGCCATCCCTCGAGCGAGACGATGCCGCCGTTGGAGAGGACGACGACGGTGCGCGGCGCGGCGGCGGCGACCGTGCGGATGAGCTCGACCTGGGCGGCGGGCAGGTCGAGGGTGTCGCGGTCGAAGCCCTCGGACTCCTCGCGTTCGCCGAGGCCGGCGAAGACGACGGCGACGTCGGCGGTGCGCGCGACCTCGACCGCGGCGGCCGGGTCGCGAGCCGTCTCGACCGTGCAGTCCCGCCCGGCGGCCAGCGCGCGGATCGCGTCGAGAGCGGTGTCCACCCGGGTGGGGGTGAGGTGCGAGCTGCCGCCGCCCTGGTAGCGCGGCGTGGTGGCGAACTCGCCGAGCACGGCGATCCGCGTCCCGTCGGCGAACGGGAGCACCTCGCCGTCGTTCTTGAGCGGGACGGCGCACTGGGCGGCCAGCTCGCGGGCCAGCGCGTGGTGGGCGTCGACGTCGAAGTCGCCCGGCTCCTCCGTGGGGACCAGGTCGGTCAGCGCCACCACCCGCCGGACGGCCGCGTCGACGACGGCCTCGTCGAGCTCACCGGCCCGGAGGGCGTCGACGACCCGCCGGACGTTCGCCTCCGAGGGACCGGGCATCTCCAGGTCCAGCCCGGCGCGCAGCGCGGCGACCGGGTCGTCGACCGCACCCCAGTCGGAGACGACCGCGCCGCCGAAGCCCCACTCGTCGCGCAGCACCTCGGTGAGCAGCCACCGGTTCTCCGACGCGAACACGCCGTTGACCCGGTTGTAGGAGCACATGACGGTGGCCGGCGCGGCTTCGGTGACGATCCGCTCGAAGGCCGGCAGGTAGACCTCCCGCAGGGTGCGCTCGTCGACGTCGGCGCTGACCCGCATCCGGTCGGTCTCCTGGTTGTTGGCCGCGAAGTGCTTGACCGACGCGCCGACGCCCTCGCCCTGCTGGCCGCGCACGTGCGCCGCGCCGAGCACGCCGGAGAGCAGCGGGTCCTCCGAGTAGTACTCGAAGTTGCGCCCGCACAGCGGCGAGCGCTTGATGTTCACGCCCGGCCCGAGCGCGACCTGGACGCCGAGCGCACGGCCCTCCCGGCCGACCGCCGCACCGACCTGCTCGGCGACCGCGGGGTCCCAGCTGCTGCCCACCGCGACCGCGGGCGGGAAACACGTGGCCGGCAGGCTCTCGCCCAGCCCGATGTGGTCGAAGCCGGCCACCTGGCGACGGATGCCGTGCGGCCCGTCGGTCAGCACCACCGAGGGGACGCCCACGTCGTGGATCGGCCGGGTGGACCAGAAGTCGCGCCCGGAGAGCAGGGACACCTTCTGCTCGAGGGACGACTGCGACAGGTCGATCGGGGACATCGACGGACTCCTCGGGTCGGCGTGTCCGGTCGTCGCCATGCTCGTCGCGGACCGGGCCGACCGCAGGGTCACCGCACACGGGACTCCACCTCCGGCACGTCCCCGCCGCGTTCGACCTCTCACCCGCGACCTCCCCACGACCGGCCGTGGGCCAGACGGTTCGGAACGCACATCGGGTCCTGCGGCGTCGCCTCGACCAGGTGCGCGGTGACGCTGCCCGCCGCTGTCGCGGCGTCGATCCGCGACGGCGAGCACGGGACCGCGCTCGCCGTCGTTCCGCAGACCGGTGGGCGGACGAGCCGGTCGTGGGCGTCCGCCGACGGGATCCGCCAGGACGCCGCCGGCGACCCGGTCCGGGTGCTCACGTTCGACCTGCTGTGCTGCTGAGACCGGCCGGAGCTCGGCCGGCCGGCACGTCCCGTCCAGCCTCTGCCCGAGGACCCGGCGCGCTCCCTCCGCGCCCTCGGCCGTCTCCGGGCGAGCCCGCCGACCCGCCGCACACCGCAGTCCTCCCGTCCGACGACTACGCTGGGTGCACGAATGCGCCGGCCGGGCCTCGAGCGGTGAAGGCGGCGTGACATCGCACGCGGCGCGCTCGACCCACGGGACGCCGACCGCATGCCATCCGCAGGAGAAGCTCCATGACCCGTCGCCCCGTCCACCGCGTGCTGCTCGCGCTGGCCGTCTCGCTCTCGCTCGCCGCCTGCGGCGGTGGCGGTGACGAGGACTCGGGTCCGCCGCAGGGGGAAGCCGTGGAGGCACCTGCCGCGGAGGAGTCCCCTCTCGAGGAACCGGCGACCCAGACGTGCCAGTCCCGCCCCCCGACGGCCGAGCCGGCCGCGGGCATCTCCACCGACCTGAGCGTCGCGCCCGACGTGCCGCCGTCCGACGTGCCGCCGCCCTGCGACCTGCTGATCAGCGACGTCGTGGTCGGGACCGGTCCCGAGGCCGTGGCCGGCTCGACCGCCGCGGTCAGGTACGTCGGCGCCTTCTACGAGAGCGGCGAGGAGTTCGACTCCTCCTGGAGCCGTGGACCGGACGAGACCCTGCCGGTCGTGGTCGGCGCCGGCCAGGTGATCCCCGGCTTCGAGCAGGCGATCAGCGGCATGAACGTCGGCGGCCGGCGCCTGGTCACCATCCCGAGTGACCTGGGCTACGGCCCGCAGGGGCAGGGGCCCATCCCCGGCGGGGCGACCCTCACCTTCGTCATCGACCTGGTCGACGTCACGGCCTGACCGTGCCGCCGTCCCGCGGTGGCGGCGGCACAACGCAGTCGCTTCCTCAGCAGCGGCAGACAGCGGCACTCCTGGCGTCGCTGGCTGACCACCGCATCGCCGGGAGGGTCGGTGCGGGACGCCCTGGTCGGAGCAACCGCGATCGAGCACGGCCTCACGCTGGTCAGCCGCGACCGCCGGGCTCTGGACACCTACCGGGCACTCGGGGTGGCCGTGGAGATGCTCGACCGAGGCCCTACTGCTTGGCGTCGGCGTCCACGCTGTTCGCTGGTCCGCCCACCGGTCGTCGACCTCGACTCGGCGACCCGCCGGGAAGCATCGACCGACGAGCCGCTGCGTGCACGACGTCGGTGTCCGAGGGGCGACCTGCTACCTCCGCTCAGCTCGACGCGGATCGAACCAGCTCCGTGCGCAGCCCCGGGACACCGCCACGGCAGCGGCCCGGCCACGGGAGTGATCCATCCGCCCCGGCTGCCACAGGAGGCTCCACGCCCCGCCGGCCCGGTCGGCCGGTTCGAGGCGACAGCGGGTGTCCGAAGCGGCAACATCCGGTGACATGGACGCCCCTGCGCCACACCGTTTCGTCGCCCGCGTCGTTGAGGAGTCCGAGAACAAGATCCACGACGACGGCGTCGCCCGGCGATTCGGCTTCTCCGGCGCGCTGGTGCCCGGGGTCGAGCTGTTCGCCCGCACCACCACGCCTCTGGTGGCGGCCTGGGGGCAGGAGTGGCTGTCCGGCGGGCGGATCGACCTGCGCTTCCGCCGGCCGGTGTACGACGGTGAGGAGTTGCTCGTCGAGGTGAGCGACGGCCGGGTGACGGTCAGCGGCCCGGACGGCGAGGTGCGCTGCCTGGGCTCGGCCGGCCACACGGCGGACCGGCCCGACCTCGTCGGCCTCGCGGAGGTGTCGGCTGGAGCCGAGCCGGTGGTCGACCCGGTCGCCGGACCGTTCGGCAGCGTCCACGAGGCCGGCACCATCGAGGAGAACGAGTGGTACCTCGATGCGATCGGCGAGCCGTTGCCGCTGTACCGGGAGCGGTCGTGGGCGCATCCCGGCCTGCTGCTGCGGCTGGTCAACCGACTGCTCATGCGCAACGTCGCCCTCGGTCCGTGGATCCACACCTCGAGCGACTGCCGCTTCCTCGGCGTCGCCCGGCTGCCTGCGCAGATGACGGTGCACGGGCGGGTCACCGACGTCGGCCGGCGCGGCCGACATGAGGAAGTCGGCTACGACGCGTTGGTCCTGGCCGGCGGCGAGCCCGTGCTGCAGGTACACCACACCGCGCTCTACCGGCTCTCCGCTGCGGGCTGACATCAGCAGCCTGCGACGCGTGGCACTCGGGACGATGACCAGCGGCGTACGAGCTGCCGGCAGTGGCGTGACGGACCCAGGAGGTAGGCATGTGGGCACAGCGTCTGGTGGCTCCCCAGCGTCTCGAGCGGACCGACGTCCCGGCGCCACGGGAGGCCGCCCTGACGCCGGGGGAGGTCCTCGTCGAGGTGGCCGCCGGCGGGATCTGCGGCAGCGACCTGCCGTTCTTCCGCGGCGGGGTCTCTCCGGACGCGGGCCCGGCTGTCCACGAGTTCGGCACGCCGGGGTTTCCGATGCACGAGATCGCCGGGACGGTCCTCGCCTCCCGGCATCCGGACATCCAGGCAGGCGATGACGTCGTCGGCTGGGCACCGCGCTTCGACGGCCTGGCCGAACGTGTGGTCTGCGACGGCGACGGCTTGTACGCGCACGACCGCCGGCTGGCTGCCCGAACCGCCGTGATGCTCCAGCCCCTCGCCTGCGTCCTGTACGCCATGGAGCAGGTCCGCCCGGTCGAGGGACGCTCGGTCGCCGTGATCGGCCAGGGTCCCATCGGGCTGCTGTTCAGCCACGTGGCGAAGACGGCGGGCGCCGCGCACGTCCTGGGCGTCGACCGGGTCGACCGATCGGGAGTTGCCGCCACCTTCAGGGTGGACGAGAGCGTGCGGGCGTCCAGCGACCTGTGGGCAGCGTCGCTGCCCGTCGAGGGACGCCCGGACCTGGTGATCGAGGCCGTCGGCCACCAGACGGCCACCTTGACCCATGCCGTCGAGGCCGTGGCGTTCCGCGGAGAGATCTTCTACTTCGGCGTCCCTGACGAGCTGACCTATCCCTTGCCGATGCGGCTGTTCCTGCGGAAGAACCTCACCCTGCGGTCCGGGGTGACGCTGGAGCGACGTCGGGTGTTGGCGCGGGCAGAGCACTATCTCCGCGAGCACCCGGGACTGGCGGAGCAGTACGTCACCCATGTCTTCCCGGTGGCCGAGGCGCAGTCGGCCTACGAGCACGCGATCAGCCCGAGGTCGGGACAGATCAAGGTCGTCGTCACGGCGGCGTGAAGGCAGGGCCCAGGCCCCGACCGGTTGCCTTCCGGCCGGACGCACGTCCAGGGAGCGCCGGGGCCGTCGCGGCTTCCCGCCGGTGACCGCCACCCGAGCCGTGGCCCCCCACCGGGCGCACGGCCGCGGCGAGCAGGTGCCTCCGCGGGGCCGTGCGGTCCGGTCCGTGAGGCAGGATCGCCTCTGGTGAGGTCCCCGGGTCGGTGTCCGACGACGCCGGTGTCGCCGGGAGCCGGGTGGGAAGGGCGGATCCTGGAATGGCGATCAGCGAGGTCGACCTGCGGCGGCGGTGGTCCGACGGGCAGCCGTGTCACGGCCTGTGGAGCAGGCTGCCCGGTGCGGTGACCGGTGAGGTCCTGGCGCGGACGGGTGCGGACTTCGTCGTCGTCGATCTGCAGCACGGCGCCCTGGCCGAGGCCGAGCTGCCGGGGGTCGCCGCGGCGATCACCGCGGCGGGTTCGGTGCCGCTGGTCCGGACCCGCAGCCCGTCCTTCGCCGACGTCGGCCGCCCGCTGGACCTGGGTGCCCGGGGCGTCATCGTGCCCAACGTGCGCGACGCCGACCACGCCCGGGAGGTGGTCGCCGCCAGCCGTTACGCCCCGGCCGGTGGGCGGTCGATCGGGCGGCTCTCCGGCGGGGCCGATCAGCCGCTCGTGGTCGTCATGGTCGAGGCCGCGAGCGCGCTGGAGGACCTCGATGCCGTCCTCGCCGTGGAGGGGCTGGACGGGGTCTACGTCGGTCCGGGGGACCTCTCGCTGTCCCTGGAGCTGACCGGCGCGGACCGCCGGGCGGAGCTGCGCGGCGTCGTGTCCTCGATCATCGCCCGGGCCGGCGCCGCCGGCGTGCCCGTCGGTGTCCACGCCTACAGCGGCGAGGAGGCTGCCGGCTACGCCGCCGAGGGCGCGACGATCGTCACCGTCGCCGTTGACGCCGTCTCCCTGCGCGAGGCCATGGCGCACCACCTCGGCGTCGCCCGCGGGCGGGACAGCACGAGGGTCGTGTAGCCGGCAGCGCGCTCGGGGGGCGGAGGTCCGCGTCGGCCGACCCATGCGCTTGTCGCCGGCGTGCCTCCGGGCTTGGATGGGCCTCCCGCCGCCGCCCCGAGGAGCGTCGCCGTGACCGCGTACGAGGACCGCCCCTGGCTGGCCCGCTACACCCCCGATCAGGAGCCCGACGTCGTGAGGCAGCACGACGACGCGCTCGCCATGGCGCGGGCGACCGTGGCATCCCGGCCCGACGACCCGGCGATCCGCTACTTCGACGGTGTCCTCACCTGGCGCGAGCTCGACGAGCAGTCCACCGCGATGGCCGCCGGCCTCCGCGCGCACGGCTTCGCACCGGGGGACCGGCTGGCGGTCTACCTGCAGAACGTCCCGCAGTTCGTCGTCGCCATGCTGGCCACCTGGAAGGCCGGCGGGATCATGGTCTCGGTCAACCCGATGAGCCGGGCCCGGGAGCTGCGCCACCAGCTGACCGACTCCGGCGCCCGCGTGCTGCTCTGCCTGGAGTCGCTGTACGGGTCGGTGGCCCGGGACGTCGTCCCGGAGACGGCGGTCGACCTCGTGCTGACCACGTCGGAGCTGGAGCACCAGACGCGGCACGACCCCCGGCTGTTCGCCGGGATCGCCCGTCAGCGCCCCGAGGGGACCACGGACCTCGCCGAGCTCATCGAGACCCACCGCGGCGAGTCCGTGCCGGAGGTGACCTACGGCGTCGACGACGTGGCGTTCCTGACCTACACATCGGGGACGACCGGCGTGCCCAAGGGCGCGATGAACACCCACGGCAACGTCTGCTTCACCTCGCAGGTCTACCGGGACTTCGTGGGCGTGGGCACCGAGGGTTCGGTCCTGGGCGTCGCACCGCTGTTCCACATCACCGGCCTGATCGGCCACATCGGCGTCTGTCTGCTCACCGGATCTCCGCTGGTGCTCGCCTACCGCTTCGACCCGCAGGTGATGCTCGACGCCATCCGGGAGCACCGGCCGACCTTCACCGTCGGCGCGATCACCGCCTTCATCGCGCTGATGAACGCCCCCGGGTTCGCCCGCGACGACGTCGCGTCCTTCCAGTGGGTCTACTCGGGCGGCGCGGCGGTTGCCCCCTCGACGGCCGAGGCGTTCGAGAAGGCGACCGGCGTGCCGATCCACAACGCCTACGGACTCACCGAGACCACCTCGCCGATGACCGCCACCCCGCCCGGCAGCGCCTCACCGGTCGACCCCACCTCCGGGGCGTTGTCCGTGGGCGTCCCCGTGAACAACACGATCGTGCGGATCCTCGACGAGGACGGCGTGCCCGTGCCACTGGGCGAGATCGGCGAGATCTGCGCCCGGGGCCCGCAAGTGGTGCTCGGGTACTGGGGCAAGCCGGAGGAGACCGAGCACGCGCTGCCCGGGCGGGAGCTGCACTCCGGCGACGTGGGCTTCATGACGCCCGAGGGCTGGGTGTTCATCGTCGACCGGAAGAAGGACATGATCAACGCCTCCGGCTACAAGGTGTGGCCCCGGGAGGTGGAGGACGTCCTCTACGAGCACCCCGCGGTGCGCGAGGCGGCCGTCGTCGGGGTCCCTGACGAGTACCGCGGGGAGACGGTCAGGGCCTTCGTCTCCCTCAAGCCGGGCGCGACCGCGACGCCCGCGGAGCTCATCGCGTTCGCCAGGGAACGGCTGGCGGCATACAAGTACCCGCGATCCGTGGAGTTGGTCGAGGAGCTGCCCAAGACGGTGACGGGCAAGATCCTCCGCCGGGAGCTGCGCGACCAGAACGGCTGAGCGAGGGCGACCGGTCACCGGACCCACGGAGGACCGCGTCGGTCGCGGGCGGTCGGGTCTGCGAGGCCGGCCGGGGACCGGTGATCCGTCCGACGTTCAGCAGCCGCTGGCTGGTGCCTGCCCGACGGGACAGGAGGGGGTCGCCTGGAATAGCGTCGCTGCCCCGTCCGCCCGAGCCCCCTCATGGGAGTCGCCCGATGGATTTCCAGCACTCACCGAAGGTCCTCGAGCTGCAGCAGCGGCTGGAGGACTTCATGGCTGAGCACGTCTACCCCAACGAGGCCCTGCACGTCGAGCAGGCCGAGGCCGTCGGCCCCTACGGGCACGCGGCGATCATCGACGAGCTCAAGCCCCGGGCGCGGGCTGCGGGCCTGTGGAACCTGTTCCTCCCGCCGGGTCACGGCGAGCCGGGCCTGAGCAACCTCGAGTACGCGCCACTCTGCGAGATCATGGGCAGGTCGCTGCTGGCGCCGGAGGTCTTCAACTGCGCCGCTCCGGACACGGGCAACATGGAGGTACTCGCCCGGTACGGGACGCCGGAGCAGCAGGAACGCTGGCTGGAGCCGCTGCTGGCGGGTGAGATCCGCTCGGCGTTCGCGATGACCGAGCCGCTCGTGGCGTCGAGCGACGCCACGAACATCGAGACCTCCATCCGCCGCGACGGGGACGAGTACGTGATCACCGGGCGCAAGTGGTTCACCACCGGCGCGACCGACCCGCGCTGCCGGATCATGATCGTGATGGGCAAGTCGGACCCCGACGCCGCCGATCGGCACCGGCAGCAGTCGATGATCCTCGTCCCGGTCGACACCCCGGGGGTGCGGGTGGTCCGGCCGCTGCCGATCTTCGGGTTCCTCGGTGTGCTGGACAAGGCGTCCGAGGTGGTCTTCGACGACGTCCGGGTGCCGGCGGGCAACATGCTGCTGGGAGAGGGGCGCGGGTTCGAGATCGCGCAGGGCCGGCTCGGCCCGGGGCGCATCCACCACTGCATGCGCCTGATCGGGTTGGCGGAGCGGATGCTCGAGCGCATGTGCCGGCGGGCGGACCTCCGGACGCCCTTCGGAACGCCGCTGTCCGAGCAGACGACCACCCTGGAGCGGATCGCGGAGTCACGGATGCTCATCGAGCAGGCCCGCCTGCTCACCTTCAAGGCGGCCTGGGCGATGGACACCAGCGGCAACAAGGCCGCACGGGCGGAGATCGCCATGATCAAGGTGGTCGCCCCCACGATGGCGTGCCGAGTCATCGACTGGGCGATCCAGGCCTTCGGCGGCGCCGGCGTCACCGACGACTTCGGTCTGGCCGCGGCCTACACCACCGCCCGCTACCTACGGCTGGCGGACGGTCCGGACGAGGTGCACCGCAACCAGGTCGCCCGCCTCGAACTCCGCAGGCACCGGGGCACCGATCCCGCGCGGACGGGCGGGGGTGCTGCCGTCCTGGACCGGGACGCGGCCGAGCGGGCAGGGGACGCGGCGCGATCCCGGTACCGAGCGTCGGTGGCGGCGCCGTCCCCGGCCTGACCACTGGAGACCGAGACCCAGCAACGCACCGGTGCCTGCGACGGCGTCGCGGTCACTCCGGTCCGGGAGCGGCCCTGTCCCGTCGCGGCGGACGGTGCGCTGCTGCTCAGTGGCCGCGGTGCAGGTCCCTGGGCCGTGGCATGTGGACGGGGCGGCCGGACTGCTGCCTCCCTGGACACGGCCGGCTCGAAGTCCTCGTCGAGGACGCGGGACAGTTCCTCGCCAGGTCGAGGATCTCCTCGAAATTGCGCGGCGTCGTGATCACCCTCCCTCGAGATGCTTCCGCCGGGCTCTCCTGGCATGGACAACGGCCAGGAGACCGTCCTCAGCTGCGAGGTAGCCGACTTCCACCACGGTCACGCCGTGACGAGCTGGGCCGGCGGCCATGGTTCGCTCGTGATCGCCGTGGTCCGGGAGCGGGCGGGCGACGGGCCGGGAATGATGCGTCCTCGCACGCGTTGGCATGAGCGGGGCACCTGATCACGCGACCGAAGCCGGTCGTCCGACGCCCCTGTGCTGTGGTCACCAGCCCACCCACCGGCGGCTCCGGGTTCCCGGTGAGAGGCCGGCCGAGGTCCGCGGCGTCGCTCCTCGGAGATCCGAGACCGGCTCGGGGTTCCGAGCACCCGGGCCCTTGCTCGGGACGTTCTTCGTCCCGGTCGCGGGGCCGTGCGGCATGCTGCCGCGGCGACCGTGCCCGGCAATTCAGAGGAGGAGTCCGTGGCTCGACCAGGCCAGCGCCGGACGGGCGCTCGCCGTACCACCCCGCGGAACCAGCGACGGGGCCGCCACCGCGGCGACGTCGTCTCGGTAGTCGCCGGAGCCGTCCGTGAGGTCGAGGCGGCCGTCCAGCGTCGCCGCGTGACGCCCGCCGTGCGCACGAAGTTCCAGGCCGTCGCCCTGCTGGTGCGCGAGGAGCACGCGCGGGTCCGAGCGGACGGCGCCGGCAGCGACAGCAACCGGGCGGAGCGCCTGAAGCGCCTCGACGGGATCGCGACGATCCTTGCGCGGACCGCCGTGGGCGACTCCGCGCTCCTGGCGCTGCTCGCCGAGGACGCCCTGGTCTCCGACGCCGCCAGGTCGCTCAAGCGCGACATGCTGCGGAACGCCGGCATCGAGTTCCCCCTCGACGAGGCTCCGCCGGTGGAGCGCGCGGCCGTTCCCGCCACCACCGAACGTCAGGTCGTGCCGCAGTCGGTCATCTCCCGGCAGCTGGCCAACCCCTTCCTCGCCCCCGACTTCTCGGCCGCACGCCCCAGCGCGCCGCGGCCGCGCCGCCTGGCGGGGTGGGAGCTGCTCGACCCGCTGTTCAGCTCGTTCGAGCGCGCCGGCGGGGAAGCCCCGGCGTGCATGGCGCTCCCCGCGCCGACGTCCCGGTTCACCCCGGTCGGCCTGGAGCTGATGCCGCACCAGGGGCAGCTGGTCGCCGCGGCCGCTGCCGGGCACCGCACCTTCCTGCTCGCTGACGAGCCGGGTCTGGGCAAGACCGCACAGTCGCTGCTCGCGGCGGAGGCGGCGAAGGCCTACCCGCTGCTCGTCGTCGTGCCGAACGTCGTCAAGACCAACTGGGCCCGTGAGGCGGCCCGCTGGACGCCCCACCGCCCGGCCACCGTGGTGCAGGGCGACGGCGAGACGGTCGACGGCTTCGCCGACATCGTCGTGGTCAACTACGAGGTGCTCGACCGCCACATGGGTTGGCTCGGCGACTTCGGCTTCCGCGGCATGGTCGTGGACGAGGCCCACTTCATCAAGAACAGGACCTCGCAGCGCTCGCAGCACGTCCTCGCGATCTCCGAGCGCATCCGGTCCCGCAGCGCACGGCACCTGCTGATGGCGCTGACCGGTACCCCGCTGATCAACGACATCGAGGACTTCCGGGCGATCTGGCAGTTCCTCGGCTGGATCGACGACAGCACGCCCCTCGACGAGCTGACGGACGCGCTCGAGGACACCGGTCTGACGCCCGCCGACCGGGGCTTCCACGCCGCGGCGCGCCAGTGCGTGATCGACCTCGGCATCGTGCGCCGCCGCAAGGTCGACGTGGCCGCGGACATCCCCGACCGCCGCATCGCCGACCTCCCCGTCGAGCTGGACGGACCGGTCGGCCGGTCGATCCGGGCGGCCGAGCGCGACCTCGCCCGCCGGATGGTGACGCGGTACGAGACCGCGCTCGCGAACCGGTCCGCCGATGCCGTCGTCGAGGGCATCGACAGCGGTATCGACAGTGGCATCGACAGTGGCATCGACATAGACCTCGTCCGCCGGGTGGCCCGGTCGGAGCTGAAGGACGCGACGACCGCGCAGTCCGGCGAGAACGTGTTCACCATGATGCGACGCATCGGCCAGGCGAAGGCCGAACTGGCCGCGGACTACGCGGCGCAGCTGGCCCGCAGCGCCGGCAAGGTCGTCTTCTTCGCCAAGCACGTCGACGTGATGGACGCCGCCGCAGAGACCTTCGCCCGCCGGGGGGTGCGCTTCTCGTCGATCCGTGGCGACCAGACGCCCACGGCGCGGCAGGCGAACGTCGACGCCTTCGTGAACGACCCGGACGTCGCCGTCGCGGTGTGCTCGTTGACCGCAGCCGGCGTGGGCCTGAACCTGCAGGTCGCCTCGAACATCGTGCTGGCCGAGCTGTCATGGACCGACGCGGAGCAGACCCAGGCCATCGACCGCAGCCACCGCATCGGGCAGACCCAGCCGGTCACCGCGTGGCGCATCATCGCCGCGCAGACCATCGACGCCCGGATCGCCGAGCTGATCGACAGCAAGGCGGGGCTCGCCGCCCGGGCGCTGGACGGGTCGGACGAGGAGGTCTCCTCGTCGGCCGACGTGCAGGTGGAGGCGCTCGTCGCATTGCTGACCGACGCGCTGTCGGCGTCGCCGCAGTCACCCGCAGCCTCACCGACCGGCTGCTGACCCGGGGACGTCTGGGGCCGACTCGAGCGACGAAGCCCCCGCCGGCGCGCCACGGCAGCTCGACCAGGGGGTGGCCATGCTCCCGTCAACGTCTCATCGCGCAGTCTCTCGTCGCACCCGGCCGGGTCGAGCTGTCCGCGGCTCGCGGATCGGGGTGCCGCAGTGGGCCACTGCCGGACCTGGCCGGGTCGGATTACGGACGGCGTCCAGCAACCGCGTCGAGCTCATCGGCGGAAGACCACGTTCGTCGTGCGGCTCCTCCGTGCCGGGCTCGTCCGCCCTTTCCGCCGTCGAACGCCCGCGGGTCGGCAGCTGCGCAATACATCTCTGCCACGGCACCCGTCTATATTGCGGCCAGGCCTCCTATATACGCACGGAAAGGACTTCCCCGGTGACGAAGCGTTTGATCGACCTCGACGACGAGCTGCTGGCCTCAGCGCAGCGCGAGCTGAAGACCACCGGCGTGTCGGACACGGTCCGCGCCGCGTTGCGGCAGGCGGCGAGCGCCTCTGCCCGCGCGCGGCAGGTGGCCTGGCTGCGCGAAGGGGCGCTGGAGACGATGGCGGATTCGGCCCAGCGAGCTGACGTGTGGCGGTGATCGCCCGGTTCCTCATCGACACGAGTGCGGCGGCCCGGATGCGGTTGGCCGCCGTCGCGGACCGGTTGGATCCACTGATCACCGGCGGCCTGGTGGCCACCTGCGCCACCTTGGATGCCGAGGCGCTCTACAGCGCCCGCAGCCCGGAAGAGTACGAGCAGTTGCGTGCCGACCGCCGCGAGGCTTACGAGTACCTGCCGACCGACGACGGTCACTGGCAACGTGCGTTCGACGCGCAGTGCGCATTGGCTCGTACCGGGCGGCATCGGGCGGTCGGCATCGCCGAGCTGTTGACCGCGGTGCTGGCAGCCGAGCACGGGATGACGGTCCTGCACTACGACGATGACTTCGAGATCGCTGCCGAGGTACTCGAGTTCGAGAACCGATGGGTCCTGCCGCGGGGGTCCGTGTAGCGGAACCCCGGGCGGGTGTGCACCAACCGGTGTCCGAGCGGGGACTCGGCTGCATACGGACACGGCTACGGTCGCGATCGGCAAGGGTCTCGAGGCCTCGCAGTGGCCGAGCCGGGGGGCGGTGCAGGGCCGTCGCGATCGGCAACCGACTGGGGCCTTGTCTACAGCGGTTGCAGAGCCGATGGTGGACCTGCGGCCCGGTTCGTGCGCTGGTGGAGGGTGATCGCGGTTCGCGATCGCCCGCGTCGCGGGCTCCCGCACGGTGGGTCGAGTTCGACGAGGCCGGAGGGCTGCAGGCGATGAGCGAGTACCAGTACTACGAGTTCGTGGCAATCGACCAGCCGCTGACCGAGGACCAACAGGCGGAACTGCGGACGATCTCCACCCGGGCCCTGATCACGCCCACCAGCTTCGTCAACCACTACGAGTGGGGTGACCTGAAGGCCGAGCCGCGGCGGCTGGTCGAGGGTTACTTCGACGCGTTCCTCTACCTGGCCAACTGGGGAACGCGCCGGCTGGCGTTCCGGCTGCCCGCCGAGGTGTTCGGCTCCTCGGCGACGGCCGTGCTGAACCGGTACCTCGTCGGTGACTGCTCGACCGCGTGGACGACCGGTGGGCACGCGGTCGTCGACCTGTCCACCGGGGACGACGACGGCGAGTACGACGACGACTGGCTCGACGGCTCGGGCCTGCTGGCCTCGATCGTGCCGGTCCGCGCCGAGGTGATGGCCGGGGACCTGCGGCTGCTCTACGTGGCGTGGCTGCTCGCCGTCGTGAACGGTGAGGTCGACGAGGACGAGGTCGAGCCGCCCGTCCCCCCGGGACTCGACCGGTTGAGCGCGGCGCTGCGCATGGTGGTCGACTTCCTGCGGATCGACCCCGATCTGGTCGCCGTGGCCGCCGAGCGCAGCGCTCCGCTCCGCATCGACGACACGCTGACCGAGCTGTCCGGCTGGCTGGCGCAGCTACCGGAGGAGAGCAAGGACGCCTTCCTGCTGCGGGTCGCCCGTGGCGAGGGGCCGAGGGTGCGCGCGGAGCTGTTGGCCGGCTGCCGTCGGATGGCCGCGTCGTTCGGGGCCGGCGGAGAAGGCGGCCGGACGGCGGGAGAGCTGCTCGCGTGGGCCCGGGGGCGCCGTGAGGATCGGCAGCGTGCGGCCCAGGAAGCAGCCGCCCGGCGGGCCGCGGAGCGTCGCCTTGCCGCCGAGCGCGCTCGCGAAGCGCACCTGACCCAGCTCGCGGGGCGGCAGGACCAGGCGTGGCGCGAGGTCCTCGAACTGGTCGAGCGCCGCACCGCGGCCGACTACGACGCGGCGGCGGCGCTGCTCGCCGATCTGGTGGAGGTCTGCCGCCGGGAGGGCACCAGCGAGACGTTCGCGGACCGGGTCGCGCAGCTGCGCCGGGAGCAGCGCCGCAAGATCTCCTTCCTTCAGCGACTCGACCGTGTCGGCGTGGTGTGACCTGACGTCGCACCCGCACAGGGCCGCGCCCGCGTCGCTCGTCACCGATGTCAGTGCCGGCTATCTGACCAGGCGCCGCGGGTCCGGGAAGCCGAGGCTGGTGTAGCCGGGAGCGCGCTTGGCCAGCGATGAGGCGAGGACGCCGGTCGCGACGTCGTGGTAGTCGTGCACCTCGGCGGTGGCCTTGCCCGGATGTGGGCGGAGAACACGGCCGGCGTACTGCACGAGGCGTCCTCTGAAGGCGACGGGTGCGGCGAGGAACAGGGTGTCGAGCGCCGGGCAGTCGAAGCCCTCACCGACGTACGGGCCGGTGGCTACGACGAGCAGCGGCGGTCCCTCGGGTCGGGGATCGAGCTGGGTCGAGGCGGCGACGCGGACTCTGGCTCCCATACCACTGCGGAGCACGACCGGCTCGTGACCGTCCTCGCGCAGTGCGGCGGCCAGGCGGTCGCGGTGGTCGGTCCACTGGGTGAGCACGAGGCAGTGCCGCCCCCGAGCCAGGGCCGCGATCACGTCGTCGGTGACCTGACGCGTGCGTGCGTCATCGGCCACGAGCTCGCGGTAGACGGCAGCGATGCCGCCGGGCGCCGAAGGATCGGCGTCCCCGGTGTATCGGAAGCCGGTGGCGTGGACGTGCAGAACCGGCTCCGGAGTGTCCGCTGACCGGCCTTCGGGGGTGCCGGCCGGTGCCGGGACGAGGGTGTGGCGGACCGGGCCGAGCTGGAGGGCGATGAGGTCGTCGAGCCGGTCGCGTCGGTACGGGGTGGCGGTCAGCCCGAGCCACCGGCGGGCCGGGACCTGCCGGACGGCGTGCTCGAACGCGGCGGCGGGGACGTGATGGCACTCGTCGACCACGACCAGCCCGTAGTCGCGGGTCCATCCTGCGACGTCGTCGTCCCGGGCGAGGGTCTGCAGGGTGGCGACGTCGATGACCCCAGTGGTCCTGCTGCGCCGCGCCGCCGAGCTGGCCGGCCGGAACGCCCAGCACCAGCGTGGAGACCGCGTGGTGGGCGATCAGCGCGCAGGCCATGACCGTCTTGCCGGCCCCGGGTGGAGCGACCAGGACGCCGAGCTCGTGGCCGGCGAGGACGCGAGGTCCGCGAGCTGGTGCCGGTGTGAACGGACGAGGAGCTGCAGCGTCGGCGCGCCGAGCTGTTCGCGGCCGCGATGCACGTCCACGAGGTGTTCGCCCGCCGTGCGGGGACCCAGATGGCGGCGAACCTGCGTACCTGGATGGCCCTGCAGACCAACGAGGTCGAGACGACGGTCGGCCGTCAGGTCGCACTGGCCGCCTGGCAGGCGTTCTTGCTGCCCGTGCCGCTCGCCTCGACGACGTTCGCCTCGCTGGCCCGCCTGCTGCGAGACGTGCCGACCGGCTCGCTGTGGCTGGCTGATCGTCGACGAGGCCGGGCAGGCGGTGCCCGCTGCGGCGGTCGGCGGGCTGGCCCGGTTCCCGCGGGCTGTCGTCGTCGGCGACCCCCAGCAGCTGGAGCCCGTCGTCACCTTGCCGGCCGCCCTCGTAGCCGAGCTGATGCGGCACCACCGTGCCCCGGCGGAGCTTGCGCCCAACCGCGCGTCGGTGCAGACGCTGACCGACTCGGTGAGCCGCACCGGGACCGAGCGGCTGGGAAAGTGGATCGGCCTGCCGCTGCTGGTGCACAACCGTTGCCTGAATCCGATGTTCACCGTGGCCAGCGACATGGCCTACGACGGCGCGATGATCCACGGCCGTCAGGGGTCGGACGACGCACACCCGCTGGGACCGAGCCGGTGGTTCGACGTCCCCCGCCCCGACGGCGCCCACTTCCGGAACGAGGACGCCGAGCAGGTCCTCGCCCTGCTCCGGCAGCCGGACTGGGCCCAGCTGCAGCCGATCGCGGTCATCTCCCCGTTCAAGGAGGTCGTCCGTGGGCTGGCACGGCGGATCCAGCGAGAGGTTCTCGGGCTGCTCCCACCCGAGCGCCTCCAGGACCAAGGGGAGCGGGAGAAGGCGCTGGAGGCGGTGAAGGTCGGCACGGTGCACACGTTCCGAGGCCGGGAGAAGGTCGCGGTCATCCTCGTGCTCGGGGGCGGCTCGCCCGGCGCGCGCCAGTGGGCGGCCGGCAGCCCGAACCTGTTAAGCGTCGCGGTCACCCGCGCGAAGGACCGGCTGTACGTCATCGGCGACCGGTCGAAGTGGAGGAACGTCGGCCACGCCCGAGCGCTGGACGCGCAGCTACCTCTATGAGAGATCCGGGAACCTGGGCAGGAGGTCGTCTCATCGAGTGCCGATGACCTCGCCGGCTCGGGGAAGCATCGCGTCGGCGAGCGACCGACCCGCGTCAGGCGTTGGTGAGATGCGCATCCGAGAGTACGAGCCAGTACGCGCCCACACCGATGAACCATCGACGATCGGACCCACAGACGTCGAGCCGTGGGGGTTCAACTCGGTGTCCGAGGGCGACACGGTACGTCCGCACACGCCTGCCCCCGCGTGAACGGGCCCGTCAGCCGTAGACGTCGGCGCGGTGCGCGATGCGCACGACTCGGACGAGCACCTCGTCGTCCTGGATGGAGTAGATGACGCGGTACTGGCCTCGTCGCGCGGACCAGTAGCCCTCGAGCTCGAACCGCAGGGGCTTGCCCACGCGGTGGGGGTCTGCGGCGAGCGGCCCGTACAGGAAGTCGACGACCGCAACGGCCACCGGTTTGGGAAGGTCGCGCTCGATCGCCCCCTTGGCGGCTGCCGACAGGACGACGGTGTAGGCCCGGGGGCCGGTCACCGGCGGCGGGTCGCGAGTGCGGCCCGCACCTGGGCCTCGTCGTAGACCTCGCCGCCGGCCATCTCGGTCTCGGCCTGCCGGATTGCAGACCTGGCCTGGGGATCCGAGAGGATCTCGAGGGTCTCCATCAGGGACTCGTAGTCCTCGACGGCGAGGATGACGGCGACCGGGCTGCCGTTCTTCGTGACCGTGACCCGCTCGTGCGTGCCGGCGACCTCGTCGATGACCTGACTGAAGTGCGCCTTCACCGCTGCCAAGGACTGCGTCGTCATGACCTCAATTCTGGTCAGGCAGCCAGTCGCGGTCAAGGAGGTCCATCGGCGGACGCCGAGCAATACGGCGTCCATGGAACCTCTCCGCCGGCGGGTCGACGACGGTGGTGATCCACCGGTCGGTCGCCACGTGCAGGCTCCAGCTCACGTCGCCACCTGCGTCGAGAGCCGCCTCCAGCGCCGCCGCCCACTGGTGATCGGTCCTCGTGACCGAGGAAGGGCCTGGTCGGGAGAGCGCGAGGGCGAGGTGCGCCGGGTCGCCGGAGTCCCCGACCACGGTGTCGCGCAGTTGGCGGACGAAGCCGGTCACCCTCGGATCCGGCCGCGGGCCAACCCTCGAGATGGAGAGCGCACGACCGATTCGGTGGCCGGCGGAGTCGAGCCACAGCAACGACAGCACCTGATCGGGCGCATCGGGCTCGGAGAGCACTTCGGCCCACCAGATGCTGAGCTCAGCGGCGGAAGTGATCGGAACGGGGGAGCGCAGGACTTGTGACATGCCCGGGAGCCTCCCGGCAGGAACCGACATCAGTCCGCGTTGTCCCCAGGTGGCGGATCTCCGGGACCTGTCACTTGCCGGAGCCCAAGACGACGCAACCCCCACGGTCGGTGACCGCGGGGGTGCTCTGCTGT
Organism: Geodermatophilus sp. DF01-2; assembly: GCF_004571065.1. Lineage (GTDB taxonomy): Bacteria > Actinomycetota > Actinomycetes > Mycobacteriales > Geodermatophilaceae > Geodermatophilus. The sequence continues at coordinate 2,466 of NZ_SPQN01000058.1, read as the reverse complement.
GTCCGAGGGGCGACACGCTACATACGCACACGGCTCCGGGCCTGGTGATCCGACCTTGCTCGCTACCGAATGAGGCGTCGGGGATCCGGGAAGCCGAGGCTGGTGTAGCCGGTCGCGCGCTTGGTCAGCGATGCAGCGAGGACGCCGGTCGCGACGTCGTGATAGTCGTGCACCTCGGCGGTGGTCTTGCCGGGAAACGGACGGAGAACACGGCCGGCGTACTGCACGAGCCGGCCTTTGAAGGCGACGGGAGCGGCGAGGAAGAGCGTGTCGAGCGCCGGGCAGTCGAAGCCCTCGCCGATGTAGGGGCCGGTGGCGACGGCGAGCAGCGGCGGCCCGTCCGGTTGTGGCTCGAGACGCGCGAGGGCGGCGGCCCGGGACTTCGCGCCCATGCCGCCGCGGAGGACGACGGGTTCGTGCCCGCGCTCGCTCAGCGCGGTCACGAGCCGGTCCAGGTGCTCGGTCCACTGGGTGAGCACCAGGCAGTGCCGGCCACGGGCGAGAGCGCCGACGACGTCATCGGTGATCTGTCCGGTGCGGGCGTCGTCGGCGATCAGGTCGCGGTAGATCGCCGCGATGCCGCCGGGAGCGGAGGGATCGGCGTCGCCGGTGTAGCGGTAGCCGGTGGGGCGGACGTGCAAGACCGGTTCGGGGGCCTGGAGGTCCGAGAACCGGCTGCCCAGAGTGCCGGAGCGAGGTTGGGCCACGGTGTGGCGGACCGGGCCCAGTTGCAGGGCGATGAGGTCGTCGAGCTGGTCGCGCCGGTACGGCGTGGCGGTCAGTCCGAGCCAGCGGCGAGCCGGGATCTGCCGCACGGCGTGCTCGAAGGCGGCGGCGGGCACGTGGTGGCACTCGTCGACCACCACCAGCCCGTAGTCGCTGGTCCAGCCGGCGACGTCGTCGTCCCGGGCGAGGGTCTGCAGGGTGGCGACGTCGATGATGCCGGTGGTCTTGCTGCGTCCGCCGCCGCGCTGCCCGGCCTTCACGCCGAGCAGTTCGCCGATGCGGGCGCGCCACTGGTCGGCCAGCGCCTTGCGGTCGACGAGCACGAGTGTGGGGACGGCGTGGTGAGCGATCAGCGCGCAGGCCATGACCGTCTTTCCGGCTCCGGGCGGGGCGACCAGCACGCCGGCTTCTTGGTCGGTGAGGGCCGTGAAGGCTTGCTGTTGCTCGGGATCGAGTTCTGCGGCGAACTCGAACCTCTGCGTTTCGCCGGCGGTCCGTTCGTCGGTGAGCTGGAGGCGGCTGCCGGCCTGTTCCACGAGGGCGGTGAGCTGGTCCTGCAATCCGCGCGGTAGGAGCAGGTCGCCGGTGAGTGTCTCGTCGTAGTTGCGCAGGAAGCGTGGGGTGTCCCAGGTGGAGGCACGGCGGCGCTGCCGCTCGTAGAAGACCGGGTTGGGCATCGAGGCGGCGTGCTTGAGTGTGGCGAGCAGCGCTGGGGGCAGCGCTGCTGTTTCGACCGTGATCCTGGCACCGAGTCGGGCACGCACCACCGCGGGCGGCTGCACCGCGATCTTCGTGGAGGTGGGGGAGCGAAGCCGGTTCACCTCGGCGCCGACGGCGACCTGGCCGAGTCGCTGCGCCAGCCGGTCGACCTCCTTGGGTGTGAGTCGCCCGAGGCTGGACAGGTAGGACCACTGGTCCTCGTGCGGCTCCATGGTGGCCAGGTCGAGGAACACGGTGGCTCCGCGGCGGCGGGCGCGGCCCTGCAGGGGCGCCGCGATGAGATTGCCGAGACCGCCGACTGCGAGGACGTCCTGGGAGGGGAAGAGCCGGTCGTAGCTGGCCAGGTCCATCCGCCCGCGCACGGCGATCGCCTCGCGCAGGAGTCCGGTGCCCACCTGGCGGGCAGTGGCCGCGGGGACGGACGCGGTGAAGAACAGCCAGACATGTGCGCCGAGACCTGAGCGGGACACCTCCAGCGCCGCCGATGCGCCGACCGTGCGGGCGGCCTTGAGGTAGGCGAGCGCATCCAGCATGGCGGCGGGACCGTCGAAGTCGGCGGCCAGCCAGTGGCAGCGGTCGCCGTCCAGCAGCGGATACAGGCCCAGCTCCAGCTCGCCAGACAGATGGGCGGTGGTGACCTCGTCTGTCAATGGCAGGTACTCCCGGTCCGCGGCCGGCACGCCCTTGCGCCAGCCGCCGCGCACCGCGGGCACCCAGCCTCCGCGGCCGGTTCGGGCGTTCTCCCACCGCAGCGCGTACGCGTCGGTTCGAGCGGCGAACAGGCTGGCGAAGAAGGCTACCTTCGCCGCCGGCGGGGAACCGGCGTGCGCCGGTCCCGGCTGGCCGTCGAAGACGCCGGTCTGCACGGGGCCGGGTGGGCGCGCCTGCCCCGGCGTAGTAACTCCCTGAGCGGTTGAAGACCCAGGACATCCCCCTGGTGGGGTGAACGGGCTTGGTGTCCCAACCCCAACCAGGAGGATGTCGTGTCGAACCGTAGCTCTCGTCGGCTGTCTCGTGGAG
>NZ_SPQN01000057.1 GCF_004571065.1 Geodermatophilus sp. DF01-2 | reverse complement strand
TCCAGGCCCCAGCGTCAGACTGAGCTACGGGATCGTGTCCCAGGCGGGAGACCGACGTCGGCGGGCGACCCGGCCACATTTTCACGCCTGCCAGGCGTCACCGATAGGGACAGGAAGACTGAGCTGATCATCGGGTTCCCGCGCGGCGACCCCGTGACGGAGCGACGGACGGGAAGACCCTGGGCACGCCGTCGAGTCGCAGAGGGGCGCGGCTCCGCGCAGCCGGGGGGAGGGCACGTGGCCGCGGTGCGGTCCGGAGGACCGCGATGTCATCGCCCTCAGACTCCGGGCACGCGCATGCGGCGGGGGCCGGGGTCGATCCGGGCGGTCGGCGGACCGACCCGGGCGGCGGCGCCGGCGACGACCAGCGACCGCCCGCCGTGCCAGGGGTTGGCCGGGCCGACGATCACCGGCTCCAAGGCGAGTCGCAGCACCTCGGGCAGGTCGTCGGCCAGCCGGGCCACCCGCAGCAGCAGGTCCTCCAGCGCCGCGACATCGACCGGCTCCGAGCCGCGGTAGCCGTCGAGCAGCGGCCACGCCCGCGGGGCGCGGACCAGCTCCGCGGCGTCCAGGTCGGTCAGCGGCAGCGTGCGGTAGGCCCGGTCGCCGAGCAGGTCGGTGGCCACGCCGCCGAGGCCGAAGCTGACCAGCGCCCCGAAGGACGGGTCGTCGACGACCTCCACGACCGTGGCCACCCCGGGGGCGGCCATCTCCTGCACGACCACCGGGTCGCCCGCGGGGATCGCCGCGAAGGCCGTGCGCACCGCGTCGGCGTCGGCGAGGTCGAGCCGGACCCCGCCGAGGTCGGACCGGTGCCGCAGCCACGGGGCCGTCGACTTGAGCACGACCGGGTAGCCGATCTCCTCGGCCGCGGCGACCGCCGCCTCCGCGTCGGGAATGGTGCGGGTGCCCAGCAGCGGGATGCCGTACGCGGCCAGCAGCGCGATCACCTCGTCGTCGGTCAGCACGCGCCCGTCGGGAACCGAGGCCAGCGCCCGCAGGACGACGTCCCGGGCGGCCCGCTCGTCGACGCCCTCGAGCTCCGGCAGCCCACCGACCGGGCGGCGTCGCCAGCGGGCGTACTGCGCCACCTTGGCCAGCGCGATCACCGCCCGCTCCGGCGTGGAGAAGGACGGGACCGAGCCGCGGGCCGGCGTCCCGTCCTCCCCCGGGACGGCGACCTCCGGCGGGATGCCCTCGGCCGAGAGGAACGTGGCGACGATCGGCTTGTCCGCACCGGAGGCCACCTCGCGCAGGGCTCGGCCGAACTCCTCCGACCCGCGACTCAGCGGCGGCAGGAACACGGCGACGACGGCGTCGACGCCCTCGTCGTCGACCGCCTCCTGCAGTGCGACCCGGAACTCCTCGGCCGAACCGCCGGCACCGATGTCGGTGGGCGCCTCGCGGGCCAGGTGCAGCCCCTGCTCGAGGACGGCGTCGGCGACGAGCACCCCCATCGCGGTGGAGTTGCCCACCACGGCGATCCGTTCGCCGGCCGGCAGCGGCTGGTGCGCCAGCAGGGTGCCGACGTCGAAGAGCTGCGCCAGGGTCTCCACCCGGATGACGCCGGCGGAGGCGAAGAGGGCCGCCACCGACTCCTCGGGCACCGCCACCGAGGTGCCGGCCAGCCCTTCGGTCATCCGCACGTGCCGGCCGCTCTTCACCGCGACCACCGGCTTGGTGCGGCCCACCCGGCGGGCGAGCCGGGCGAACTTGCGCGGGTTGCCGAAGCTCTCCAGGTGCAGCAGCACCACCTCGGTGCCCGGGTCGGTGGCCCAGTACTGCAGCAGGTCGTTGCCGCTGACGTCGGCGCGGTTGCCGGCGGACACGAAGCTGGACAGGCCGATGTTGCGGCTGCGCGCCTGCTCCAGCAGCGCCGAGCCGAGCGCTCCGGACTGCGCGAAGAAGCCCACCCGCCCGCGGCCGGGGACCCGCGGCGCCAGGCTGGCGTTGAGCCGCACCGCCGGGTCGGTGTTGACGATGCCCAGACAGTTGGGGCCGACCACCCGCATACCCGAGGCGCGGGCGGCGGCGACCAGCCGCCGCTCGGCCATCCGACCCTCCGGCCCGGACTCGCCGAACCCGCCGGAGATCACCACCAGCCCGCGGACCCGCTTGCGCCGGCACGCCTCGACGACGCCGGCCACCTCGTCGGACGGCACCGCGAGGACGGCGAGGTCGACGTCGTCGGGGATGTCCTCGATGCCGGCGTAGGCCGGTACCCCGCACACGTGCCGGGTGCCCGGGTTGACCGGGTAGATCGGGCCGCGGAGGCCGTAGTCGAGCAGGTGCCGCAGGACGGCGTTGCCGATCTTGCCCTCGTCGTTGCTGGCCCCGACCACGGCCACCGACGACGGGGTGAGCAGCCGCGCGATCGACCGGGACTCGCTGCGCTGCTCCCGCTCGTAGGCGACCTGCAGGGCGGTCTCGGTCGGCGCGATCGGGAAGGTGAGGTGGACGACGCCCTCCTCGTAGGCGCGCTCGGGGGTGTAGCCGGCGTCGAGGAAGACCCGCACCATCCGGTTGTTCTGCGCCAGCACCTCGGCGACGAAGCGCTGGATGCCCCGCTCCCGCGCCGCGGCGGCGAGGTGCTCGAGCAGCACCGAGCCCAGCCCCCGACCCTGGTGTGCGTCCTCGACGAGGAAGGCCACCTCGGCGTCGTCCGTGCCGGGGTAGCGGTCGTAGCGGCCGACGCCGACCACCTGGTCGCCGAGCACCAGGACGAAGGCCACCCGGGCGTCGTGGTCCACGTGGGTGAAGCGGTGCAGGTCCCTCTCGGACAGCCGCCTCACCGGGCCGAAGAACCGGTAGTAGCGGGTCTGGTCGGAGCTGCGGTCCATCAGCCCGACCAGACCCTCGGCGTCCTCCGGGCAGATGGGGCGCAGGTGAACCGTGCCGCCGTCGGCGGCGATGATGTCGGCCTCCCAGTGCGCCGGCGGATGGGGCGGAGTGCTGTCCCGCGGGAGGGTCGCCTTCTGGGTGTTCTGCTCAGTCACGTGGGTCGTCCGGGTCCAGGCCGAAGTAGGGGAACGAGGCGTGGCGGGTGCGGGCGATCGCGCGGTCGACGCGGGACTCGGTGAACGGGTCCCAGGCCGCGAAGCCGGTGTAGCCGCCCTCGGTCATGTGCGTGGGCGGCCGGGCCCGCAGCCCGCGCCGCAGGACGTCCTCCCGCCAGGACTCGGGGATCTCCGTGGCCGGGTCCAGCCGAGCGCCGGCGGCCTCGGCGATGAGGTGCGTCCAGGCCCGGGGCACGCAGCGCACCAGGCCGTACCCGCCGCCGCCCAGAGCGATCCACCGGCCGTCGCAGAGCTCGTGGGCGAGGTCGTGGACCGCCCGGTAGCTCGCCCGCTGCCCGTCGATGGTCAGCCCGAGGTCGGCCAGCGGATCCTCGTGGTGGGCGTCGCAGCCGCACTGGGTCACCAGGATCTCCGGCCGGAACGCCCGCAGCACGCTGGGCACGACCGCGGAGAAGGCGCGCAGCCAGCCGGAGTCGTCGGTGCCGTTGGGCAGCGCGAGGTTGACCGCGCTGCCCAGGGCCGTGTCGGGGTCGCCGGTCTCCTCGGGGAACCCGGTGCCGGGGAAGAGGGTCAGCGGCGTCTGGTGGATGCTCACCGTCAGGACCCGCGGGTCGTCGTAGAAGGCCGTCTGCACGCCGTCGCCGTGGTGGACGTCGAGGTCGACGTAGGCGATCCGCTGGTGGCCCTGGTCCAGCAGCCACCGGATCGCCACGGCCACGTCGTTGAAGACGCAGAACCCCGACGCGCGGTCCCGCATCGCGTGGTGCAGCCCGCCGGAGATGTTCACCGCGTGCTGCGCCCGGCCGGTGTGCACCTGCTGGGCGGCGAGCACGCTGCCGCCGGTGATCAGCGCGGCGGCGTCGTAGACGCCTTCGAAGATCGGGTTGTCCGGCGTCCCCAGGCCGTGGCCGACCTCCGGGTCGGCCGGTGCGCGCTTGACCGCCTCGAGGTAGGCGGGGTCGTGCACCAGCGTCAGGAGGTCGACGTCGGCCGGCGTGGGCCGCAGCACCTCCAGCCGGTCCGAGGCCAGCACGCCCAGGGAGTCGGCCAGCCGCATCGTGAGATCCAGCCGGACCGGGTGCAGCGGGTGGTCGCCGCCCATCGTGTAGCCGAGCAGCGCGTCGTCCCAGACGACCGCGACCGAGTCACTCACGGGGCACTCCTGTCGCTGACGACGTTGTCGCAGGCGACGCTACCGCCGGGGCCTCGGCGCCGTGCCGACGACGGCCCGCCGCGTGCGCGGTCGCAGGCACCCTCTCGCCGTACCATCAGGGCGACACGGAGGAGAGCTGTGAACGACCTCATCGACACCACCGAGATGTACCTCCGGACGATCTTCGAGCTGGAGGAGGAGGGGATCGTCCCCCTCCGCGCCCGCATCGCCGAGCGGCTGCACCAGAGCGGCCCGACGGTGAGCCAGACGGTCGCCCGGATGGAGCGCGACGGCCTGCTGACGGTCGAGGGCGACCGGCACCTGCAGCTGTCCGAGTCCGGCCGGAAGCTGGCCACGGCGGTCATGCGCAAGCACCGGCTGGCGGAGTGCCTGCTGGTCGACGTCATCGGCCTGGACTACGCCGACGTCCACGAGGAGGCGTGCCGCTGGGAGCACGTCATGAGCGAGGCCGTGGAACGCAAGCTGCTCACCCTCCTCGGCAACCCGACGGTGTCCCCCTTCGGCAACCCGATCCCGGGCCTCGACGCCCTGGGCGGGGAGACCTCCGCGGTGCAGGACTCGCTGACGCTGCTGTCGACCACGGCCACGCCCGAGGGACGCCGGGTGGAGATCAAGCGGATCAGCGAGCAACTGCAGGAGGACGCCGAGCTCCTGCGCACGCTCGCCGAGCAGGGCGTGCGGCCGGGCACGACGGGCGTCGCGCAGCTGACCGCCGGATCGATCAGCATCGACGGGAACATGCTGCCCGCCGGCGTGGCCCAGCACGTGTTCGTCAGCGCTCTCGACGAGGAGCTGACCCCGGCCCCGGCTGCTCCCCAGCTCTGAAAGCGGACCCCCTTGCTCCCCGCCCCCCGCAGGCTCGCGGCGGGCCTCTGCAAGGGGGCCATCGGGCCGGAGCCGGTCCGGCTCCTACGGTGGGCCGGGTGAGCGAGCCCCCCGACGTCCCCGCCAGCCCGTCCTCTCCCTTCGCCGACCTGGCCGCCTTCGTCGCGATCCCGCGGGTCGCGGGCCTCGCGCTGTCGCCTGACGGCCGCCGGCTGGCGGTCGCGGTGCAGACGCTCGACCCCGAGAGGACGAAGTGGCAGTCCGCGCTGTGGGAGGTCGACCCGGAGGGACGGCGTCCCGCCCGCCGGCTGACCCGCGGTGCACCGGGCGAGTCCGCACCGGTGTGGGCGCCCGACGGCTCGCTGCTGTTCACCGCCGCCCGGCCCGACCCTGCAGCCAAGTCCGACGGGGAGGAGCCGAAGCCGTCCCTGTGGAGCCTGCCCCCCGACGGCGGTGAGGCCCGGCCGGTGCTCACCCATCCCGGCGGCGTCGGCGGCGTGGCCGTGGCCGCGGACACCGGCGAGGTCGTGGTGACGGCGTCGGCCATGCCCGGCGCGGCCGACGCCGAGGCCGACGCCGGGCGCCGCAAGCGGCGCAAGGAGGCGGGGGTCACCGCGGTCCTGCACGAGGCCTACCCGGTGCGCCACTGGGACGCCGACCTCGGCCCCGCCACCCCGCACCTGTTCTGGGCCGGCGCCCTGCCCGCCGACGCGCCGGCCGGTGGGGAGCCTCCGGCGGTGCAGCTGCGCGACCTGACCCCGGACGCCGTCCCGCCCGACGGCGCCGGCGGGGACCTCCACCTCTCCCCCGACGGCCGGCTCCTCGTGCGCGTGGAGGCGGTGCCCGACGGGCCGGCCGGCCGGCGGGACCGGCTCACCCTCCTGGAGACCGCGACCGGGGACTCCCGCGTGCTGGTCGACGACCCGCTCGCCGACGTCCACTCCCCGCGCTTCTCCTGCGACGGGACCGCCGTCGTCTGCGTGCGGGAGGCGATGTCGACCTACGAGGAGCCACCCGACTACACGCTCCTGCACGTCGACGTGGCCAGCGGGGCGGCCCGCGAGCTCACCGCAGGCTTCGACCGCTGGCCGTCCGCGCCACAGTTCAGCGCCGACGGACGCGCGGTCTACTTCCTCGCCGACGACGACGGCCGGCACGCGCTCTTCCGCGTTCCGGTGGACGGCGGCGAGCCGGTACGGCTGACCACCGACGGGGCCTACAGCAACCTGCAGGTGGCCCGGGACGGCAGCGCCCTCTACGCCCTGCGCTCGGCCTACGACGAGCCGCCGGCGCCGGTGCGGCTGGACCCGGAGGCGACCGGCCAGCACCCCGAGCCGCTGCCCAACCCCGGCACCCTCGCCGCGCTGCCCGGCACCCTGCACGAGATCGAGGCGACCGCCGCCGACGGGACCCGGGTGCAGTCGTGGCTGGTGCTGCCCGAGGGTGCGTCGGCGGAGCACCCGGCCCCGCTGCTGCTGTGGATCCACGGCGGCCCGCTGATGAGCTGGAACTCCTGGTCGTGGCGCTGGTGCCCCTGGGTGATGGCCGCCCGCGGGTACGCCGTCCTGTTGCCCAATCCGGCGCTCTCCCAGGGGTTCGGACAGGACTTCGTCCGCCGCGGCTGGGGCGAGTGGGGCGAGGCCCCCTACACCGACCTCATGGCGGCGGTGGACGCCGCCGAGCAGCGGCCGGAGATCGACGCGACGCGCACCGCGGCGATGGGCGGGTCGTTCGGCGGCTACATGGCCAACTGGGTGGCCACCCAGACCGACCGGTTCCGGGCCATCGTGACCCACGCCAGCCTGTGGGACCTCGACTCCTTCACCAGCACCACCGACGCCGCCTACTACTGGGAGAAGGAGTGGGGCGACCCGCTGCGCGAGCCCAAGCGCTACGAGCAGAACTCGCCGCACCGCTTCGCCGACGCGATCCGGACACCGATGCTGGTCATCCACGGCGACCGCGACTACCGGGTGCCGATCGGGGAGGCGCTGCGGCTCTGGTACGACCTGCAGAAGCGCGGCGTTCCGTCCCGGTTCCTGTACTTCCCCGACGAGAACCACTGGGTGCTCACGCCGGGGAACGCCCAGGTCTGGTACGAGACGGTGCTCGGCTTCCTGGCCGAGCACGTCCTCGGTGAGGAGTGGCGGCGTCCCGAGCTGCTGTAATGGAAATCGGCGATTCCCATCGTTCGAGGCGGCCCGCAGGGGCCATGGATTCTGTGAAGAAGGACCGTCCTCCCCACCCTTCGCAGGCTCGGGGTGGGACCCGGGAGCGGGCCGGGGCGGGCCGGGGCGGGCCGCACGTCGTCCGGCTGCCGCGACCGGGCTCACCCGACGGCCCAGACCTCGTCGGGGTCGGCGGCCATCGAGGCGAGCATGGCCCGCAGCTCGGCGGGGGGCAGGCAGGCCGCCAGCCCCCGGGCCAGGAGCCGGGCCAGCCGGTAGGTCGGCAGGCTGTCCAGTGCCCGCTCCAGCGCGACGTTGGCCATGGCGCCGTCCCCGCGCAGCCACGCGCTCACCGCCAGCAGCGTGGCCGGGGCGGCATCGAGCGGGGCCGGGCCGCGGCGGGTGCACTCGGCCCACAGCATCTCGGCCCCGGCGGCGTCGTCCCCGAGGGCGAGGGTGAGCGCGCGGTCCCGCACCCGGACGTCGGCCAGTGCCCACAGCACGCCGGCCACCTCCCGGTCGGTCGGCCGGCCACCGGACCCGGGCCGGCAACGCCGCACGGCCGTTCGCACGGCGTCCCAGGACCGGCGGGCCTCGGCGTCCGGGTCGTCCCGCGCCGCCCGCGCACGGCGGCCCACCACCCGCCAGGTGACCGCCTCCATCGCGGCCCGGGCCGGGCCGTCGAGCGGTGCGACCCGGGCCTCCAGGGCCGCGCGGTCGCGGGCCACCACCTGCCCGGTGGCCACCGAGGCCGCCGCCAGAGCGGTGACTCCACCGGGCAGGGGCTCACCGGCCCCCGGCTCGCAGCACGGGTGCGGGCAGTCGTAGGACCACCACCGGCCGCCCCGCACGAGCAGCGTGTCGCGCACCGGGATGTCGAGCCCGGCCAGCGCGACGACCGCGTCGTGCACGACGTCGCGGTGCGGCAGGCCGGCGAGGGAGTCGCCGCCGGGCAGCGGCTCGCGGTCGTCGGGCGACTCGGACACGACTGCGACCACGACACCGGCCGGGTCGTCGGTGGCGACGCTCCTCGCCAGCGCGGACACGACCGCGGCCGACTGCGCCCGGGCCGGCAGGTCGGCGCGGACGGTGAGGCCGACCCGCCCGCCGCTCGGACCGCCGAGGGCCACCAGCACGACCGACTCGCGCGGGTGGAACCCGAGCAGGTACGGCAGCGCGGCCGCGATCTCGGCGGAGTCGGTGAGGCGCACCGTGGGGCGCAGGGGCTCGTCCATGCGCCGACCCTCGCCACCCGGCGTCCCCGGGCGGCCGGTGCACGGACATCTGTGGACCGACCCGGCGCCTGTGGACGCCCGGCGGGGACTCGTCGGTCCAGGGCCTGGCGCCTGCGCCGCGACGGCGACCGGGCCCCGTGGCGCGCAGGACGGTGCGGCAGGCGCACGGCGGCCCTCCTGCAGCATCCCGCCGGCCCCGTCCCGGGTCGGCCCCGTCCGGAGGCTCACCGTGAGCCTGCGGACGGTGAGGAGGACGGGGTACTCCTACGAGGCGCGGGGAGGTCGAAGGACCACCCTGCCCCCCTCCTCGCCCGCTCGGAGGGGCCCCTGCAGGGTGGCCTCAGAGCTCGTACTGGACGGCGCTGCGCGCGGCGAGGATCGGGCGCACGTGCTCGGCGATGACCTGCAGGTGCACCGGGTCGTCCGCGTAGCGCTGCCACGCCGCGACGTCCGGGAAGTCGGCCACCAGGGCGGTGTGCGCGTTGCCCTCCCGCAGCCCGGCGTCCGGGCCGACGGCGAAGGACGTCATCCCACCCACCTCGTCGGGCAGCCGGCGCAGGGCGGCCAGGGCCGCGGCCCGGCACTCCTCGTCGGCGTCGTCGGACCAGGTGAACAGGACGACGTGGCGCAGCACGGCCGCGATCCTGTCAGGCCCCGCCGCGGCAGCGAGGCCCGGGCACCGGTGAACCGGCCAGTAACAAGCGGTCGTAGAGTCGCCGACCATGGGACGGCCGCTGCGCATCGCACTGCTGTCCTACCGGAGCAAGCCGCACGGCGGCGGACAGGGCGTGTACGTCCGGGCCCTCTCCCGCGAGCTCGCCGCCCTCGGTCATGCGGTCACCGTGTTCAGCGGCCAGCCCTACCCCGAGCTGGACGACGGGGTGCCGCTCACCCGCGTGCCGAGCCTGGACCTGTACCGGGAGCCCGACCCGTTCCGGACCCCGCGGCCGTCGGAGTTCCGTGACCGGATCGACGTCCTGGAGTGGGCGACCATGTGCACGGCCGGCTTTCCGGAGCCGCTGACCTTCAGCCTGCGGGCGGCCCGGCTGCTGCTCCCCCGGGCCGACGGCCTGGACATCGTCCACGACAACCAGAGCCTGGGCTCCGGCCTGCTCCGGCTGGTCCGCGCGGGCGTGCCGACCGTCGCCACGGTGCACCACCCGGTCGCCATCGACCGCGGCCTCGAGCTCGCCGCCGCGCCGTCGCTGCGCCGGCGGGTCACCCTGCGCCGCTGGTACGGCTTCACCGCCATGCAGGCCCGCGTCGCGCCGCGGCTGGACGGCATCACCACCGTCTCGGAGAACTCCCGCCGCGACATCGAGACCCACCTCGGCGTCCCCGCCACGGGCGTCCGCGTGATCCCGGTGGGCATCGACCCAGACGTCTTCACCCCACCACCTCCGGACCGGCCCCGCGCCGCGGACTCGGTCGTGGTCACGACCAGCGCCGACGTCCCGCTCAAGGGGCTGGTGCACCTACTGGAGGCGGTGGCCAAGCTGCGCACCGAGCGGCCGGTGCAGCTGACCGTCGTCGGCACCGCGCGGCCCGGTGGCCCGGCCGAGGCGGCGCTGGACCGGCTGGCGCTCCGGGACGCCGTCCGCTTCACCGGCCCGCTGCCCGAGCCCGACCTCGTGCGACTCCTGCAGAGCGCCGCGGTCGTGGCCATCCCGTCGTTGTACGAGGGCTTCTCGCTGCCGGCGGTCGAGGCCATGGCCTGCGGCACGGCGCTGGTCACCACCGACGCCGGGGCGCTGCCCGAGGTGGTGGGCAGCAAGGCCGGCCTGCGGGTCCGCGCCGGGGACGTCGGCGAGCTGACCGCCGCCCTGCAGCTGGTCCTGGACTCGCCGTCGCTGGCCGAGCAGCTGGGCCGGGCCGGACGGCGCCGGGTGCTGGCCTCCTACACCTGGCGGTCGACCGCAGAACGGACGGCGGAGTGGTACCGCGAGGTGCTCGAGCGCAAGGGCCGGCTGTGACGACGACGCGGAAGGGAGCGGCGCACCGGTGTTGACCGTCGACTACGACCGGCTGGACCTGCGGCCGGGGATGACCGTCCTCGACCTGGGCTGTGGCGAGGGCCGGCACGCCTTCGAGGCCTACCGCCGGGGCGCCGAGGTGGTCGCCGTCGACCGGGGCGTGTCCGAGGTCGAGACGACGAAGCGCTGGCTCGACGCGCTCGCGCAGGCCCGCGAGACCCCGGCGGGGGCGGCCTACGAGGTGGTGCGCGCCGACCTGCTGGCGCTGCCCTTCCCCGACGCGAGCGTCGACCGGGTCATCGCCGCCGAGGTCCTCGAGCACATCCCCGACGACGCCGCGGCGCTGACCGAGATCACCCGTGTGCTCAAGCCCGGCGGCCGGGCGGTGGTGACCGTGCCGCGCTACGGACCGGAGCGGGTCTGCTGGGCGCTGTCGGACGCCTACCACGCCAACGAGGGCGGCCACATCCGCATCTACCGCGGCGACGTGCTGCGCGCCCGGCTGGCCGCCGCCGGCCTGGTGCCGGGCGGGCAGCACCACGCGCATGCGCTGCACGCGCCGTTCTGGTGGCTCAAGTGCGCGGTCGGCGTCGAGCGGAATCCCGTCGCCGTCCGCGCGTACCACCGGCTGCTGGTGTGGGACCTGACGGAGCGGCCGTGGCCGACCCGGGTCGCCGAGCGGCTGCTCGACCCGGTGATCGGGAAGAGCCTGGTGGTCTACGCGAGCAAGCCGGCGGCGGCGGTCCCGGTGAGCGGGTCGGAGCTGGAGCGGACCGCTGTCTGACCTGCTCCCCGAGCTGCCCGGCGTCCTCAGCGGGCAGCAGGTGCGCGCCACCGTCGCGGCCATCGCTGCCGAGCAGGACGCCGACGGCGCGCTGCCCTGGTTCCGCGGCGGCCAGCTCGACCCGTGGGACATGGTCGAGGCGGCGATGGCCCTCGACGTGGGCGGCGAGCACGGGCGGGCGCGGGCGGCCTACCGCTGGCTGGCCCGCCGGCAGCGGCCCGACGGGTCGTGGGCGGCCGAGTACCGGGCCGGTGTCGAGACCGCCCCCGCCGCGGAGAGCAACCACGCCGGGTACCTGGCGGTCGGGATCTGGCACAGCTGGCTGTGCACCGGTGACGAGGAGCTGGTCGGCGCGCTGTGGCCGGCCGTGCGCCGCGGCCTGGACCTGGTGACCCGCATGCAGCTGCCCGGCGGCGCCGTCGGCTGGGCGCTGCGCCCCGACGGCACCGCCGACGACACCGCGCTGCTCACCGGCAACGCGAGCCTGTTCCAGGCGCTGCGCTGCGGGGTGGCGCTGGCCGGCCTGCTGGGGCAGCCGCAGCCGGACTGGGAGCTGGCCGTCACCGACCTGGGCACCGCGCTGCGCACCCGGCCCGAGGCCTTCGCCGACCGGTCGCGCTACTCGATGGACTGGTACTACCCGGTCCTCGGCGGCGCGGTCACCGACGTCGCGGCCGACGCCCGGCTGGCCGCCGACTGGGACCGGTTCGTCGTCCCCGGGCTGGGCGCCCGCTGCGTCGCCGACCGGCCGTGGGTCACCGGCGCGGAGACCTGCGAGCTGGCGCTGGCGCTGGCGGCGACCGGTCGGCCGGACGCCGCGCTGGAGCAGGTGGCGGCGATGCAGCACCTGCGGGCCGACGACGGGTCCTACTGGACCGGCTACGTCTACCCCGACGACGCCCGCTGGCCGGTCGAGCGGACGACGTGGACCGCGGCGGCCGTCGTCCTCGCCGCCGACGCGCTCTCCGGCGCGACCGGGGCCTCCGGTCTGTTCACCGGCCCGGGGGCGCTGCCGGTGACCGGGACCGAGACCTCACGGGAAACGGCGGGTTGGCTTCCCGGCGGCGCGGGCAGGGGAAGGCCGTGAGCAGCCCCGCCCGTCCCGACGACGTGACCGTCGTGGTCATGAGCCAGAACCGCCGCGAGGACCTCCTCGCCACGCTGCCGCGCCACGAGGCACCGGTCGTGCTGGTCGACAACGCCTCCACCGACGGCACCGTCGAGGCGGTGCGCGCGACCCTGCCCGAGGTCACCGTGCTGCCGCAGGAGCACAACACCGGCTCCTACGCCCGCACGGTCGGCGTCGAGCACGCCGGCACAGCGTTCGTGGCGTTCGCCGACGACGACTCCTGGTGGGCGCCCGGCGACCTCGCCCGCGCGGCGGAGATCATGCGGGCCCACCCCCGGCTGGCGGTGCTCAACGCCCGGATCCTGGTCGGCCCCCAGGAGCGGCTCGACCCGATCTGCGCGGAGATGGCCCGGAGCCCGCTGGGCACGCCGGCCGACCTGCCCGGCCCGGCGCTGCTGGGCTTCGTCGCCTGCGGCGCGATGGTCCGCACCGAGGCGTTCCTCGCGGTCGGCGGCTTCGACGACGTCGTCCGCTTCCCCGGTGAGGAGGAGCGGTTGGCCCTCGACCTGGCCGCGGCCGGCTGGGGCATGGCCTACGTCGACGGGGTCACCGTGCACCACCATCCCTCGCCCCGGCGGCACGCCCCCGAGCAGCGGCGGGCGGCGATCTGGCGCAGCCGGCTGCTCACCGCGGTGATGCGCCGTCCGTGGCCCGACGTGGGCCGCCTGGTACTGGAGGCGCTGCGCACCGGGGCACCCGGGCGGCGCGGGGTGCTGCGCGCCATCCCCGAGGTGCCGGCCGCGCTGCGCCGCCGCCGGGTCGTCCCGGAGCGCGTCCGCGCCGACCTGCGCATGCTGGCCGAGGCCACGACGTGAGGAAGGACCCGCGGGTCGCCGTTGTCGTCATCACCCATCAGCGCCGCGACGAGGTGCTGCTCGCGCTCTCCCGGTTGGTCGCACTGCCCGAGCAGCCGCATGTCGTCGTCGTCGACAACGGCTCCACCGACGGAACGGCGGCGGCGGTCGCGGAGCGCTTTCCCGAGGTCGAGCTCGTCGCCAGCCCGGAGAACCTCGGCGCGATCGGCCGCAACGTCGGCGTGGCCCGGGTGGACACGCCCTACGTCGCCTTCTGCGACGACGACACCTGGTGGGATCCGGGCTCGCTGCGCACCGCCGCCGACGTCCTCGACGCACACCCGCGGCTGGCGGTGGTGACCGCGCGAATCCTCGTCGAGCCCGGCGGCCGGGAGGACCCGATCGTGCTCGAGCTGCGCGACTCCCCCGTCCGCGGCGCCGACTGGCTGCCCGGCCCGGCGCTCGGCTCCTTCCTCGCCGGCGCCTCGGTCGTGCGGCGCGAGGCGTTCACCGACGTGGGGGGCTTCTGCGAGCGGCTGTGGCTGGGCGGCGAGGAGGAGCTCATGGCCGGCGACCTGGCCGCCGCCGGCTGGGAGCTGTGCTACCTGCCCCGGCTCACCGTGCACCACCAGGCGTCGCAGGCGCGGGACTCCCACCGTCGGCGCCGCGACGGCATCCGCAACACCCTCTGGACGACGTGGCTGCGCCGGCCGCTGCGCCCGGCGCTGCGCCGCACGCTGCACCTGCTGCGGACCCTCCCGCGCGACCGCGTCACCGTCGAGGGCCTGCTGGCCGCGGCGCGCGGGCTGCCGTGGGTGCTGCGCGAGCGGCGGGTGCTGCCCCCGCACGCCGAGGCCCGCTTCGCCGCACTCGAGCAGGCTCAGCGGACCTCCACCGCCCGCCGCTACGTGAGCTGACGCGCCTACGCTCCGGGGCGTGGACCGGACGACGCTGCGGCTCATGCCGGACTACACCGCCGAGTGGCCGCTGTGGGACGGCGGGATGGTCACGCCCTCCGACCTCGGCCTCTCCGACGGGCTCGCCGCGGAGCTGCAGGCGTGGCAGCGCTTCTTCGACGCCCACTTCCACTGGGACGGCGGCTGGGACAGCCCGGCGGCCCAGCGGTGCTTCGACGACCGGGCGCACCGGCTCCACCGGGCGGTGCAGGCCGAGCTGCCGGACGTCGACGTCGAGCTCGATCTGTGGACGACGCCAGGATCCGGCGGGGCCGAGCGTCGCGGTCCGCTCGCGCTCCAGCGCCTCTCCCCCGCCCGGCCGCTCAGTGCTCACGGCGCAGCAGCCGCAGGGAACCGGTGCCCGGCACCTCGGTGAAGTCCCCCGATGCGAGCACCCGCCGGTAGACGCCGTAGGGCGCCTGCCCGCCGTCGGCCGGATCGGGGAAGACGTCGTGGATGGCCAGCGTGCCGCCGACGGCCAGCTTGGCCACCCAGGCGTCCTGGTCGCGGCGGGCGGACTCCTCGGTGTGGCTGCCGTCGAGGAACAGCAGCGCCAGCGGGGTCGACCACAGCGGGGCGAGGGTCTCCGAGCGGGTGACGACGGCGACGACGACGTCCTCGGCGCCGGCGTCGGCGATCGTCCGGCGGAACCGCGGCAGGGTGTCGATGCGCCCGACGGCCGGGTCGACCAGTGACGGGTCGTGGTACTCCCAGCCGGGCTGGTGCTCCTCCGAGCCGCGGTGGTGGTCGACGGTGACCACCTGCCGTCCGGTCTCGCGGGCCGCCGCGGCCAGGTAGAGCGCCGACCTCCCCATCCAGCTGCCTACCTCCAGCAGCGGCCCCGGGGCGGCGACCGCCCGGGCCGCCTCGTAGAGCGCCGTCCCCTCGTCGTCGGGCATGAAGCCGGGAGCGGCGCGGGCGGCGGCGAGCAGTTGAAGGATCCCGTCCTCCTCCCGCCTCGCACGCTCGGCGCGAGCCTCGGGACGGGGCCGATCCGCGCTCACCGGGCGAGCCGGGCGCGCAGGGCGGTCATCCGCCGCTCGGTCGCCGCGCCGGCGGCCTTGGCGAAGAACGCGCCGGCCGCCGTCGTCACCGGGACGGCGAGGACGAGCGCGATCGAGCCGACCAGCGTCCGGATCACCTCCTCGGCCAACGCCGAGCTGGTGAGGACGACGTCCCACGGCTGTGCGTAGACCTCGAAGAGGATGAGCAGCGGCAGCGAGGCACCGGCGTAGGCGAAGACGATGGTGTAGACCGTCGAGGCGATGTGGTCGCGGCCGACCGCCATCCCGCGGCGGTAGAGCTCCCGCCCGGTCATCTCCGGGTCGACCTCGTGCAGCTGCCAGATCGCCGAGGCCTGGGTGATCGTCACGTCGTTGAGCACCCCGAGCCCGGCGACGACGACGCCGGCGAGCACCAGGCCGGAGAAGTCGAGAGCCGGGTCGTACTGCAGCAGCGTGGTGGTCTCCTCGCTGGTCAGTCCGGTGAGCCGGGCCGTGGCCACCGACACCGCCCCGAGGACGGCGACCAACGCCAGGCCGAACAGGGTGCCGACCAGCGCCGTCGTCGTCCGGGCGGAGAACCCGTGCGCCAGGTAGAGGACGACGAACATGATCGCCGCCGAGCCCACCAGGCTGACCAGGGTCGGCGAGGAGTCCCCCAGCAGGCCGGGCAGCAGGAACTGCAGCATCACGAAGAAGGCGAACGCCAGCCCGACCAGCGCGGCCAGCCCGCGCAGCCGCGCCACGGCCACGACGACGAGGGCGAAGGCAACGGTCAGGGCGATGATCGGCAGGTCGCGGTCGTAGTCGAAGAACCCGTACTGGGCGCCGCCTTCGACGCCGGCGTCTCGCGTGAGGACGAGGACGTCGCCCACCTCGATGCCGGCGGCGTAGACCTCCGCCGGGAGCTCGAGCTGCTGGAACTCCCCCGCGCCGTCCCCGTCGAGCACCTCGACCACGACGGTGGCGCAGGTCAGCTGCTGGGCCGGCCGGCCCTCCCCGCCGGCCAGCGAGCAGTCGAACGGCTCGACGGCCGAGACCCGGCCCTCGGGGTAGGTGGTGCCCGGCGGGAGGAACAGCTCGGCGGCCTGCTCGGCGCGGGTCGGCTCGTCGCCCGGCCACAGCGCGACCAGCCCCACGAGCGTGGCCAGGCCGACCGGCACGAGCAGCAGCAGCATGAGCCAGACCGCCCGCCGTCGCCGGGCGAGGACCTCCGGCGGAGGGGGCGGCGCGTCCCGGTCGGGACCGTGGCTGTGGGGATGGCTCGGCGGCACCCGGCCAGGCTAGGAGCCTCGCCCGGCGCGCCCGGCCACCGCACCGGCCCTCGGCGCGGCGGCTCAGCTCTCGCGCGGCCGCTCCTCGCCGGACTGCACGCCGGGGTTCTCCTCCACCGGGAAGCGCAGCCACAGCCCGGAGAGCTGCAGCGGCCGGGAGACCGCCGAGGGCGGCGCCACCAGGACCACGTCGACGCCGCGCGGCTGGCCGAGCTTCTGCAGTTGCACCAGCACGGCCATGCCGGCGGAGTTGACGTAGCTGACCGCCCGGAGGTCCAACCGCACCTGCCGCAGGTCGGGTCGGTCCAGCAGCAGGTCGGTCATCGTCCGGACCAGAGGACGCCGCGCGCCCTCGGTCAGCTCCCCGGCGACGGTCAGCGTGGGGACGTCGCCGTCCAGGGCGGTCGTCACCTCCGGCTCCACGTCCCCGCGGCGGTGCCCGTCCGGTTCCCCCTGCGCTCGGGATGCGCTGGTGTCGTCCACGCCATCCTCCTGCCCCGCAGGGCCGGAGATCACGCGCGGCCGCTGGTGTCCGGCGCCATCGCGGTCCGAGCCGGCAGCCGGCCTCCGACGCCGGGGCCCGGGCGAGTGGCGCGGGGCTCCGACCCTGCTGGGCCGCAACCTGCGGCCGGCGACCCCGACCTCGTCCGGCGGCTGTGGGCGGCCTCGGCCGAGCTGATCGGCGTGGACCTGCCCGTCCCGGCGTCCGAGCGTGCGGGAGCAACTGTGCGCGGTGGACATTTACACGGTATCCGATGGAGGTAATCTATAGTTCCCGCTGGAGGTTAACCCTCGGAAGCGAACACACCGGAATCACCCCAGGAGGTGCACAGCCATGGCCATGCTGACCGCCTACGACCCGTTCGCCGCCACGTCCGCCGCCTTCCGGGCGCTGGACCAGCTGACCGGCCGGACCGGTTCGACCGCCCGCCCGCTGTCGGGCATGCCGATGGACGCCTACCGCGTGGGCGACAGCTTCGTCGCCCACTTCGACCTGCCCGGCGTCGACCCCGGCTCGATCGACCTCTCGGTCGAGGGCACCACGCTCACCGTGACCGCCGAGCGCTCCGTGCCCCGGCTGGAGAACGCCGAGTGGGCGATCGCCGAGCGGCCGTTCGGCAGCTACACCCGCCAGCTGGTCCTCGGCCGGAGCCTGGACACCGACCGGCTCGAGGCGAGCTACCACGACGGCGTGCTCACGATCAGCATCCCGGTCGCCGAGAAGGCGCGGGCCCGCAAGATCACGGTCACCCGCACGGACACGCCGGTCGCCGTCGAGGGGCGCACCATCGAGGGCGAGCCCTCGGAGGAGAAGGCCGTCGAGAGCTGACCGGCGGCACACCCCGCGGGGGCCGGGTCCGTGCGGACCCGGCCCCCGCGCCATCGGAGCCCGGAGGACCGAGATGACCACACCCGGCCGCCGGGGCGACGCGCGCGGCAGCGACCCCCTCGGGCGCCTGGACGACCCGGACTTCCCCGCGCTGACCATGAGCCAGGCCGCCGCGCTGCTCGGCGTCCAGGCGGCCTTCCTGCGCAGCCTGGACACCTCCGGCGTCCTGCAGCCGCACCGCTCCCCCGGCGGGCACCGCCGCTACTCCCGACACCAGCTCGCCCTGGCCGCGCGGCTACGCGCCCTGCTCGACGAGGGGCACACGCTCGCCTCGGCGGAGGTGATCCTCGGCCTGCAGGACGAGCTGGCCGGCGCACGGGCCGACACCGAACGGCTGCAGGCCACGGTCGACCGACTGCGCGACAGGGACGCCCGCGCCGACGGGTGACCGGCATCGCATGCGCGTCATGCCCTAGGGGGGTATGGTTGGTGTCGAGCGCCCACCGAGACGCCGGGAGGACCCTGTGGAGAGCACCGCCGCGAGTCAGCACGGCTACATCCACCGCAAGGACGACTACCTCAAGCGGCTGCGCCGCATCGAGGGCCAGGCCCGCGGGCTGCAGCGGATGGTCGAGGACGAGAAGTACTGCATCGACATCCTCACCCAGGTCTCGGCGATGACGAAGGCGCTGCAGTCGGTCGCCCTGGGTCTGCTCGAGGAGCACATGGCGCACTGCGTCGTCCAGGCCGCGCAGACCGGTGGGCGCGAGGCCGACGACAAGGTCCGCGAGGCCTCCGAGGCCATCGCCCGCCTCGTCCGTTCCTGACCCCCCAGCCCGAGAGGAACACCTTCATGAGCACCGCCACCTACACCGTCGTCGGCATGACCTGCGGCCACTGCGTGAACGCGGTGACCGAGGAGGTCAGCGCCGTCCCCGGGGTCACCGCCGTCGACGTCGACCTGGCCAGCGGCGGCCTGACCGTCACCAGCAGCGAGCCGGTCGACGAGGGCGCCGTCCGCGCCGCCGTCGAGGAGGCCGGCTACGAGGTCGCCGGCAGCTGACCCGAGAGGACCCGCCATGCAGACGCCCACGCGGCTGGCCGTCGTCGCCGTCGGCCTCGGTGCCGTCTTCGCCGCCGCCGTGGGCGTCGGCGCGGCGGTCGGGCCGATCGGCGCCCCGGAGCCACACGAGAACGCACCGGCGACCGATGTCCCGGCCACCTCCGGGTACGTCCTCGACGTGCTCGACGAGCAGCCCCCGGCCGGGACGACGACGGTGGAGTTCCGGGTGCTCGGCTCCGACGGTGCCCCGGTGCTCGACTACACGGAGGAGCACGGCGAGGACCTGCACCTGGTCGCCGTCCGGAGCGACCTGTCCGGCTACCAGCACGTGCACCCCGAGATGGCGGCCGACGGGACGTGGACGGCTCCGCTGACCCTGGCCCCGGGCAGCTGGCGGCTGGTCGCCGACACCACCCCCGCCGCCTCGGGTGAGGACCTCGCGCTGACCGGTGACCTCAAGGTGGCCGGCAGCTACGACCCGCAGCCGCTGCCGGAGCCGAGCGCGGTCGCCGAGGTCGACGGCTACACCGTCGTCCTGACCGGGGACCTGGCCGCCGGGCAGGAGTCGGAGCTGACGTTCAGCGTGAGCCGGGACGGCGTCCCGGTCACCGACCTGCAGCCCTACCTCGGCGCCTACGGCCACCTGGTGGCGCTGCGGGACGGCGACCTCGAGTACCTGCACGTGCACCCCGTCGAGGACGACGCCGTGGCTCCGGCCCCGGGGCCGCACGTGGAGTTCGCCACGACCGCGCCGTCCGCCGGTACGTACCGGCTGTTCCTGGACTTCCGGCACGGCGACGCCGTGCACACCGCCGCCTTTCCCGTCCGGGTGAGCCCGGGCGCCGGTGAGGCGGCACCCGACGAGCCCGCCGGCCACGGCCACGGCGGTTGAGGAGCCCCGCGATGAGCACTCCCGAGGTCCGCACCGGTGACGTCGAGCTGATCATCGGCGGCATGACCTGCGCGTCCTGCGCCGCCCGCGTCGAGAAGAAGCTCAACCGGATGGACGGCGTCACCGCGACGGTCAACTACGCCACCGAGAAGGCGCGGGTCAGCTACGGCGGCGACGTCACGCCCGAGGACCTGATCGCCACCGTCGAGCAGACCGGCTACACCGCGGCCCTGAAAGAGGACCCCCCTGCCCCCCGCCACTCGCAGGCTCGCGGCGGGTCCCTGCAGGGGGGCCGCGGTGCAACGCCGGCGGACGACGACCGGGTGCGCCCGCTGCGGCAGCGGCTGCTGGTCTCCATCCTGCTCACCGTCCCGGTCGTCGCGATGGCGATGGTCCCGGCGCTGCAGTTCACCTACTGGCAGTGGCTCTCGCTCACCCTCGCCGCGCCGGTCGTCGTCTGGGGCGGGCTGCCGTTCCACCGCGCCGCCTGGACCAACCTGCGGCACGGCGCGGCCACCATGGACACCCTGGTCTCGCTGGGTACCGGCGCGGCGTTCCTCTGGTCGCTGTACGCGCTGTTCCTCGGCACCGCCGGTGAGCCGGGCATAACGCACCCCTTCGAGCTGACCATCGCCCGCACCGACGGCAGCGCCAACATCTACCTCGAGGCCGCCGCCGGGGTGACCACGTTCCTGCTGGCCGGGCGCTACGCCGAGGCCCGCTCCAAGCGGCGGGCCGGCGCCGCGCTGCGGGAACTGCTGGAGCTCGGCGCCAAGGAGGTCACGGTGCTGCGCGGCGGCACCGAGACGCGGGTGCCGGTCGACCGGCTGGCCGTGGACGAGCTGTTCGTCGTCCGGCCCGGAGAGAAGATCGCCGCGGACGGCGTGGTGACCGAGGGCGCCTCGGCCGTCGACGCCTCGATGCTGACCGGCGAGTCGGTGCCGGTCGAGGTCGGCCCGGGCGACGCCGTCGTCGGCGCCACCGTCAACGCCGGCGGCCGGCTGGTCGTCCGCGCCACCCGGGTCGGGTCCGACACCCAGCTCGCGCAGATGGCCCGGCTGGTCGAGGAGGCGCAGAACGGCAAGGCCGAGGTGCAGCGGCTGGCCGACCGGGTGTCCGGCGTCTTCGTGCCGGTCGTGCTGGCTCTCGCCGTCGCGACGCTCGGCTTCTGGATCGGCGCCTCCGCCGGCCTGCCCGCCGCCTTCACCGCCGCGGTCGCGGTGCTGATCATCGCCTGCCCGTGCGCGCTGGGGCTGGCCACGCCGACCGCCCTCATGGTCGGCACCGGTCGGGGCGCCCAGCTCGGCATCCTCATCAAGGGCCCCGAGGTGCTGGAGTCCACCCGCGCCGTCGACACCGTGGTGCTCGACAAGACCGGCACCGTCACCACCGGGCGGATGACGCTGCACGACGTCGTCCCGGCCGCCGGCGAGGACGCCGACCGGGTGCTGGCGCTGGCCGGTGCGCTGGAGTCCGGCTCCGAGCACCCGATCGCCCGGGCGGTCGCCGAGGCGGCCGCCGCGCGCACCGGTCCGCTGCGGCCGGTCGAGGGCTTCGCCAACGAGGCCGGGCTCGGGGTGCGCGGCGTCGTCGACGGGACGTCGGTACTGATCGGTCGGGCCGGCCTGTTGGCGCGCGAGGGCGTGTCCGTCCCGGCGGAGCTCTCGGACGCGCAGGCGGCCGCCGAGGCTGCCGGCCGGACCGCCGTGCTCGTCGCGGAGGACGGCGCCGCCCGCGGGGTGCTCGCCGTCGCCGACGCGGTCAAGGAGACCTCGGCGGAGGCGGTCCGCCAGCTCCGCGACCTGGGGCTGCACCCGGTGCTGCTGACCGGCGACAACGAGACGGTGGCGCGGGCGGTCGCCGCCGAGGTCGGCATCGACGAGGTGGTGGCCGAGGTGCTGCCGCAGGAGAAGGTGGACGCCATCCGCCGGCTGCAGGGCGAGGGTCGGGTCGTGGCCATGGTCGGCGACGGGGTGAACGACGCCGCCGCACTGGCGCAGGCCGACCTGGGGCTGGCGATGGGCACCGGCACCGATGTCGCGATCCAGGCCTCGGACCTCACCCTGGTGCGCGGCGACCTGCGGGTGGCGGCGGACGCGATCCGGCTGGCCCGGCGCACGCTGGCCATCATCAAGGGCAACCTGTTCTGGGCGTTCGCCTACAACGTCGCGGCGATCCCGCTGGCCATGGCCGGGCTGCTCAACCCGATGATCGCCGGGGCCGCGATGGCGTTCAGCTCGGTGTTCGTGGTGACCAACAGCCTGCGGCTGCGCCGGTTCGCCCCGCTGCCGGGCAACGCGGCCGCGGCCACCGCCGTCCCGGCCGGCCACCGCACCGCCGACAGCGCCGTCACTGCCTGACCCGGCGCACGAACCGGCGGAGCTCCTCGACCAGCAGGTCGGGGACCTCCATCGCGGCGAAGTGTCCACCGCGGGGCAACTCGGTCCACGACACCAGGTCGACCGCCTCCTCCACCGCCGCGCGGGGCGGCCGGGCGAGGTCGTGCGGCAGCACCGCCACGCCGGTGGGCACGTCGCGCGACCACCCGGGGGTGGGCGCGTGCGCGCGCTCCCAGTAGAGCTGCGCCGACGACGGCCCGGTACGGGTGAACCAGTAGACGGCGACGTTGGCCAGCAGCTGCTCGTCGTCGACCTCGCCGGCCGGGTCGGTCCAGTCGACGAACCGCTCGGCGATCCAGGCGAGCAGCCCGGCCGGCGAGTCGGTCAGCGCAGGAGCCAGCGACAGCGGCCGGGTCGACTGCAGCTTGTTGTAGCCGGCCAGCTCACGTCCGTAGTGCTTCCACCGCTGGGCCGCGGCGGGGTCGTCCGAGACGTCGATCCCCGGTGTCATCGTCACGTGCAGCCCGGCGACGTGCGCGCCGTCGGCGACGGCGAGGTCGCGCCCGACGTGGGAGCCCCAGTCGCCGCCGTGGACGACGTAGCGGTCGTAGCCGAGGCGGGCGACGAGCTCGGCGATCGCGCGAGCCATCCGGGCCGGCGTCCACCCGCCGTCCGGCGTCGGCCCGGAGAAGCCGAACCCGGGCAGCGACGGGACGACGAGGTGCGCCGCGTCGGCCGGGTCGCCGCCGTGCGCCGCGGGGTCGCTCAGCGGCCCCAGCACGCGCAGGAACTCCACCACCGAGCCCGGCCAGCCGTGCAGCAGCACCAGCGGGGCGGCGTCCGGCTCCGGGGACCGCACGTGCAGCGCGTGCACCCGGGCGCCGTCCACGATCGTCGCCACCTGCGGCCAGGCGTTGAGCGCGGCCTCCTGCGCGCGCCAGTCCCATGTGGTCGCCCACCGCTCCGCCAGCGTGCGGACCCGCTCGACGGGGATGCCGCGCTCGCCGGACAGGTCCTGCGCGACCGGCCAGCGGGTGCGCCGGAGCCGATAGGTGAGGTCGTCGACGTCCTGCTGCGGGACGTCGATGCGGAAGGGGGTCACGGCCGTCTCGGACACCTCCGGGAGCCTGCTCCTTACCCGCCGACCCGGCGACCTAGAACGGTGGTGGGTCGTCGGCGGGGTCGGGTGCCGGTGGTGGCTGCTCGGGTGGGCGGGTGAGCACGCGGGGTCCGGTGAGCTGGAGGCCGGGTGGTCGGCTGGTGCGGGTGACGCCGGCGGGGGTGGTGACGGTGAGGATGCCGTCGGGGGTCATCGTGTAGGTCCAACCCGGGGCGAAGGTCTTGAGTCGATGGTGCCGCCGACACAGACAGCACAAGTTCGAGCAGTCGGTGGCCCCGCCGGCGGCGTGCGGAATGACGTGGTCGGCGTCCGCCCAGCCGGCCCGGTTGTCGCAGCCGGGGTGCCGACAGCTGCGGTCGCGGGTGGTGATGAACCGGTCCTGCGCCGCGGTGGGCTGGTAGGCGTCGGTCGGTGCGGGCCGGGTGATCACCGGGCAGCCGCAGTCGCTCCCCGGGTGGTCGCGGCAGCCGCGCCGGCCGGCGGCGCGCAGCTCGCGCAGCGTGGCGAGGGCCTGCAGGGCGCCTGCGTCGTCGGTGAAGGAGAAGGTCAGGCTGCCCCCGGGCGGTGCTTGGAGGCCGATGGCGTCGAGTTGGGCGAGCAGGTCGCGCACGTGCGCGGCGGTGATCGGCGTGCCGGCCACCGCGCCGGTCGGCTCGACCACCGATCCGGGCCGGGCGAACGCCGGCGGCACCGGGGCGCCGGAGGCGAGGAACCGCTCCGGGGTCAGCGCGCCGATCGGCACCTGCACCTCGACGTGGGCGGCCACCGGCTCGGTGACCAGCCAGGGCCGCAGCACCAGGTCGGCCAGGATTCCCGACCGCAGCATCCCGATCGGCCGCTCGTCGCCGGCCTGCTTGGCCCGCCAGGCCAGCTCGTCGATGGTGGCCTGGCACGCCGCGGCCAGCTCGTCGGGCATGCCGGCGACCAGCTCGCTGATCCCGTCGCCGACCGGACGGCGGCGGACGTTGACCGCTCGGTGCGCCTGCTCGCGGCGGCGATCCGACGCCGCGGCGTTCCGGGCGGCCAACTCGGCGCGCAGCCGCTCCTTGAGCTTGCGCACCGACAACCCGGCGGCGTCGGGCAGCACCGCGGCCTCCACCGCGGCGACGATGTCGGGGTCGGTGTCGCGGATCTTCCAGCCGAGTTCGGCGGCCATGGCCCGGGCCCGCGGCCAGTCCAGCCGGCCCTGGGTCAGCTCGGCGTGAGTGGCCCGCAGCGGGCCGGTCAGCGTCAGCGCGTACTCGGTCAGCGTGGTCGCCGTCGCCCGCGCGCAGTTCACCGTCAAGGCCAGTTCGTCGGCGAAGAACTCGCTCACCCCCTCCGGCGCCCCCACGCCCGGCACCGCGTCGTTCCCGGCGTCAGCCGCGGCACCGGGCTGACCGGGCTGCCGGTCGGCCGAGGCCGGCCGGTCGGCGGCGAGCGCAGCCACCAGCTCCAGCTCGTAGGCGGCCAGTTCGGCCTTGAGCTGCTGCACCCGCTGCAGCTCCAGCGCCTTCTCCTCCGGCGAGCGGGCGTGCACCGGCAGCAGCTCACCCAGCGACGGCCACGCCGTCCCCGGCGGCGCGACCAACGGCAACTCGACGTCGGTCACCGTCAGACCGACGCCGTAGCCACCACCGATGAACACACCACGAACCTACGGCGCAGGTACGACACTTTCGGGCTTGACCTGCGAAGACGCGGTCGAGGACGTGGGTCAGCGGGTGAGTGCAGCAGGGGTGACCTCACCCATCCACGCGAGGCGAGCAGCCCGCCGAGTCGATCATGGGGATGTTGCCGGCGACACGCGCGGACACACCGTCCGGGGCGGCACAAACCCCATGATCGACAGCGGTCGGACGACGTCAGAGCGCAGCGGGCAGCAGTAGCAGGACGGTCGGGACCAGGAGGAGCAGGCCGGCCGACAGCAGCGCGAGCGCCCGCGCCCAGGCCGGCACGGGGGACGGCGGCTCGAGCAGCCGCACCACCCGCGCACCGACCGCGCTGCCGGTGACGGCGAGCGCCCCGGACGGCACCCCCGCTCCCCCGGCGCCGCCGGCCGCGACGACGATCGCCTGGGCCAGCGTCCGACGCGGCGCCGGACCGGGCAGCGAGCCCAGCGCCACGTCGTCGGCGCGCATCTCCACCAGCGTGCGCACCGCCGCGTGCGCGCGGGCCGCGGCGAGCAGCACCGGCAGCGCCGCCTCCCACGCCACGAACGGCAGCAGGTACAGGTGGTGGTGCTCGCGCAGGTGCGCCCGCTCGTGCGCGACGACCGCGGCGAGCTGCGCGTCGTCGAGCTCGGCGACCATCCCGGAGGAGAGCACCAGCAGCGGCCGCGCGCCCGGGATGCAGAACGCCACCGGGGCCGGGTGCTCGAGCAGCCGGGCGTCGGGCTGGGTCGACGGCCGGACCAGCACCTCCAGCAGGTCGCGGTGCCGGCGGCGGGCGCGTGCGGTTCGCACCCACGACAGCAGCAGGACGCCGACCAGCTCGGCGGCGAGCACGCCGGCGAGGGTCAGCGTGACCCAGTGGTCGCCGCGCACCGCGGCCTCGGCGGACCGGCCGGTGACCACCGACCACGCGGCCTCGGGCAGCGAGGAACCCCACGGCGCCAGGCCGTGCACCAGCAGCGCCCCGATGATCGACAGGCCACCGGCCAGCCCGACGGCCTGCCAGCAGACCAGGGCCACCAGCGGGTCGCGGCGCGGCCACCGGGCGCGGGCCAGCAGCGCCGGCACCGGCCACGCCAGCAGCGCGGCCAGCACGGCGAGGGCGGCCGCGGTGGCGGGCAGCATCGGTCGGGGTGGCGGGGTGGGCCGGATGCTCAGCGGTTGATGTCGTCCGGACCGGTCGCCCGGGCCAGCAGCTCGCGCAGCAGCCGGGCCTCGTCGGGGTCGACGCCGCCGACGAAGCGGGCCAGCACCGCCTGCCGGTCACCGGCCTGACCGAGCACCTCGTGCATCAGCTCGGCGGCGTGGTCCTCGCGGCTGCCGCGCGCCCGGAAGCGGCGTGGCCGGGCGTCGTCGTGGACGACGAAGCCCTTGTGCTCCAGCCGGCTCAGCACGGTGTGCACGGTGGTGAGCGCCAGGCCGCGATCGGCCAGACCGTCGCGCAGCTCGGTCGCGGCGATCGGGCCGTCGGCCGACCAGAGCCGGTCCATGACCGCGCGCTCGAGCTCTCCCAACGACGCCACGTGCCCTCCTGTCCTCCGGATCACACAGCTTCTTTCTACCGAACGTAGAAGACCGTGTTCTACTTGACGTAGAAGATCGTACGTCGCCAGGGAGGGGCCCGCCGTGGACGTCCTGGACATCGCCCGCTGGCAGTTCGGCATCACGACCGTCTACCACTTCCTGATGGTCCCGCTGACCATCGGCCTGGGGCTCCTGGTCGCCGTCATGCACACGATGTGGGTGCGGACCGACAAGCCCGAGTGGCTGCGGATGACCCGGTTCTGGGGCCGCATCTACCTGATCAACTTCGTGCTCGGCGTGGCCACCGGCCTGGTGCAGGAGTTCCAGTTCGGCCTGGCCTGGAGCGAGTACTCGCGCTTCGTCGGCGACGTCTTCGGCTCGCTGCTGGCACTGGAGGCGCTGCTGGCCTTCTTCCTCGAGTCGACCTTCCTGGGCCTGTGGATCTTCGGCTGGGGCCGCATCCCGAAGAAGCTGCACCTGGCCGCGCTGTGGGCCGCGGTCGTCGGCTCGATCGTCAGCGCGTACTTCATCATCGCGGCCAACTCCTGGATGCAGCACCCGGTCGGGGTCGAGGTCGACGACGCCACCGGCCGCCCGGTGCAGGTCGACTTCCTCGCCGTCCTGTCCAACAACACCGCGCTGGCCGCCTTCACCCACGCGATCGTCGCCGCCCTCATGGTCGCCGGCGCGCTGCTGGTCGGCATCGGACTGTGGCACCTGCGGCGGCGGAAGCTGGCCGAGCAGCCGGAGACCGACGTCGACCACCGCGTGTGGCGCCGCTCGGTGCGGCTGGGCGGCTGGGTGTCGCTGGCCGCGTTCGTCCTCGTCGCCCTCACCGGTGACTGGCAGGGCAAGCTCATGTACGCCCAGCAGCCGCTGAAGATGAGCTCGGCCGAGGCGCTGTGCGAGACCGAGGCGCCGGCCCCGTTCTCGGTCTTCGCCTGGGGCAAGCTCGGCTCCAACGAGTGCGACGACGTCCACTCGATCACCGTTCCCGGGCTGGTGTCCTTCCTCGCCCACGGCGACTTCTCCAGTGCCGTGCCCGGCGTCAACGAGCTGCAGGAGGAGTACGCCGCGGTCTACGGCGAGACCTACCCCGACGACCCGTCGCGCTTCGGCGCGCTGGCCGGCGAGGAGATCGACTACACACCGCTGCTGGCGGTCAGCTACTGGAGCTTCCGGCTGATGATCGGCATGGGCGCGGTCTCGGCCGGGATCGCCGCCTATGCGCTGTGGGCGACGCGGAAGGGCCGGGTGCCGACCTCGCGGATCGGCGTGTACGGCGCACTGCTCGCCGTCGCGGCGCCCTTCGTGGCCAACGCGACCGGGTGGATCTTCACCGAGATGGGCCGTCAGCCCTTCGTCGTGTACCCGAACCCCGACGTCCCGGTGGGCGAGCAGACGTGGTTCTTCACCGCCCAGGCCGTCTCCCCCGGCGTCACCGCCGCCGAGGTCTGGACGTCGCTGTCGCTGCTGACCCTCGTCTACGGCGCGCTGGCCGTCGTCGAGCTGTGGCTGATCACCCGGTTCGTGCGCCGCGGCGTTTTCACCGGGGACGGCGCCCCGACGCCCGGCACCCCGACCGAAGGGGCGCCGGAGTCCCGCGAGGACACCGACGACGACGTCCTCTCCTTCGCCTACTGAGGAGCTCCCCCGTGGACCTGCAGACCCTCTGGTTCGCCGCCGTCGCGCTGCTGTGGACCGGCTTCCTGCTGCTCGAGGGCTTCGACTTCGGCGTCGCTGCGCTGCTGCCCGTGCTCGGCCGGCGTCCCGCCGACCGGCACCTCATGCTGCGCACCATCGGCCCGCTCTGGGACGGCAACGAGGTGTGGCTGATCACCGCGGTCGGTGCGGTGTTCGCCGCCTTCCCCGGCTGGTACGCCACCTGGCTGCCGGCGCTGTACCTGCCGTTCGTGCTGGTGCTCTTCGGGCTGATCGTCCGGGCGGTCGCCTTCGAGTGGCGGCACTCCCACTCCACCGACGCGTGGGATACCACCTGGACGCGGGTCATCACCGGCGGCTCGCTCGTCGCCGCGGCCGGTATCGGCGCCGCGCTCGGGGCCACCACCCTCGGCCTGCCGCTCGGCGAGGGCGGCACCCGGGTCGGCGGCGCGTTCTCCGGGCTGGGCTGGCCGGCGCTGCTGGGCGCGGTCGCCGTCCTGGCCTTCTCGGTCGTGCACGGCGCGGTGTTCCTGTCGCTGAAGACCGACGGCCCGGTGCGGGTCGCCGCCCGGCGCTTCGCGCTGCGGTGGGCGCCGGGAGCCGCGCTGCCGCTGCTGGCCTGGGCCGGCCTGGTGCACCTGCGGTACGGGACGCCGGTCACCGGGGCGCTGTGGCTGGCCGCGGCGCTGGCGGTGCTGGTCGCCTGGGCGCGGCTGCGCGTCGGCCGCGAGGGCCAGGCGTTCGCGGCCTGGGGTGCGATGCTGGCCGCGGCGGCGACCACGATCTTCGGTGCTGCGTACCCGGTCGTCGCCCCCTCGACGATCGACTCCGCGTTCGACGTCACCGTGGCCGACGCCTCGGTCAGCGACTACACGCTGACCGTGATGACCTGGGCCGCGGCGGTCGGACTGCCGGTGGTCCTGGGCTACCAGGCCTGGACCTACTGGGTGTTCCGCACGCGGCTGACCGCCGAACCACAGCACGGCGAGCCCGCCGGGACGCACGCGTGACCCGCCGACATCGCGATGACGGCGGTTCGCGGGGGCCGCTCGGGGAGCTGGCCGGCGTTCCGGGGGTGACCGGGGCACTGCTCCGGGCCGCGCTCGCCGCGCTCGGCCAGGTCGCCGGACTGGTGCTGCTGGCGGCCGGCCTGGCACACGCAGTGGCCCGCGCGGCCGGCCAGACCGACGGCGCGGTGACCGGGCCGCTGCTCGTCGCGGCCGTCGGTGTCGTGCTCCGCGCACTCGCCGGGTGGGCCG
>NZ_SPQN01000056.1 GCF_004571065.1 Geodermatophilus sp. DF01-2 | reverse complement strand
GGCCGGCTCCTCCTCCGGCGCGCCGACCGGCTCGCCGGCCTCGGCGCCCAGACCGGCCGGGTCCTCCTCCGAGGCGTCGACCGGCTCATCGACCCCAACGCCCGAACCGGCCGGAGCGGACTCGGCCAGGGCGGCCGGGTCGGCGGGCTCCGTCGGGTTCGCCGGATCGGCGGCGTCCGTCGCAGCAGGTGTGGAAACCCGGCCCAGGCCGGCGAAGGCGCGCACCAGCTGACGGGCCATCTCCGCGGGCACCAGCTCCCCATCCACCTCGGCCGGAGCGTCCCCACCCAGCAGCGTGCCCACCGACGCCACGACGGACAGCAGCACCTGCACCGGCGGCAGCTCCGTCTCACCGGGGCGCAGCACCAGGTCCAGCAGCGCGTCGACCATCTTCTGCCCCCGCGTCCGCACCGACCCCTCCGGACCGTCCGGACCGTCGGGGTCGTCGGCCAGCGCGTCGGCGTACCGCACCAGCGCGGCGTGCAGCGCCCGCGCCTCGGGCATGGTGCACACCACGGTCAGCGCCGCCATCCCCTCGGCCCGCTCCGGGCGGATCGAGATCCCGCGCTCCGTCAGCGCCCGGGCCAACCGCCGCGCCGCCGCGGCCGCGTCCCGCTGCGCGACCACCCGGCGGGCCTTGTCCCCCAGCTGCGCCGGCGAGGTGACCGCCTGCCGCCGGCCCATCCAGGCGATCAGCTCGGCCTCGACCTCCGCGCGCAGCACGTCGTCGGCGACCGGAGCGACCTTGTCGATCAGATGCCACAGATGACCCTCGTGCAGCACCCCCGACTCCAGCGCCGACAGCGTCGCCGGCAGCCGGTGCACCAGGATCAGCGACTCGGCCAGCAGCCGCTCGGCGCCCTGCTGGGTCAGGTTCAACGCGATCGCCACCTCCGGCGTCGCCCACTCCGACACCGGGCGCAACACCTCGGCCCGGGCGGCCCAGCGTTCGGCGCTCATCGCACCACGTTCACCCTGGGCGCGGTCGGCCGACGCCGGCCGCGTGTCGGCGAACTCCGCCACCGCCCGCGCCCGAAGAGCCGTCTGCCGCCCGATCTCCCGATCCGCGGCCTGCACCACCCCCAGCGGCCCGGACGCCCACCCCACGGCAGGTGCGCCAGCACCCGGAGTGCCGGTCCGCGTCCCGCCGTCCATGCCGTCGATCATACGTTCGAACGCGCCGATGAGCAAGTCGGATACGCAGGTCAGCGGGGTGGTTCGGCGAGAGCCGACACGCGGCAGCAGACGCCTCCCGCGCAGCCGGTGAACGGACGCTCGCCGGGGGCGACCGTGTCTCAGACGAGGAAGCGGTAGGCCGTCGTCCCCGGTGCCACGTGCTGGATCCGCAGCGGGCTGGCCTCGATTCGGGCGAGCAGCGCCGGGAAGTCGGCGGCACTCCCGAGCTCGATGCCGGTGAGCGCGGCCCCGGTCTCGCGGTTGTCGCGCTTGACGTACTCGAACAGCACGATGTCGTCGTCCGGGCCGAGCACCTCGTCGAGGAAGCGCCGCAGCGCGCCGGGTTCCTGCGGGAACTCGACGAGGAAGTAGTGCTTGAGGCCACGGTGCACCAGCGAGCGCTCGACCACCTCGGCGTAGCGGCTGACGTCGTTGTTGCCGCCGGAGAGCAGGCAGACCACCGTCTGCCCCGGACCGACGGGTACCAGCCCGCCGGTCAGCGCGGCGGTCGCCAGCGCCCCGGCCGGCTCCGCGATGACGCCGTCCACCTGGTAGAGGTCGAGCATCTCGGTGCAGACCTGCCCCTCCGGCACCGCGACCAGCTCAGCGCCGCTGTCGCGGACGAGCGGGAACGTCACGTCGCCGACCCGGCGGACGGCGGCGCCGTCGACGAAGGTGTCCAGCTGCGGCAGCTCGACCGGCGCACCGGCGGCCAGCGCGGCCGCCATCCCCGCCGCGCCGGCCGGCTCCACGCCGACGATGCGCGTGCCGGGGCTGTGCAGCCGCAGCCACGTGGCGCAACCGGCCAGCAGCCCTCCGCCGCCCACCGGCAGGACGACGACGTCCGGCAGCGTGGGCAGCTGCTCGAGCAGCTCCAACGCAACGGTCGCCTGGCCCACCACGGTGGGAACGGCGTCGAAGGCGGGCACCAGCGTCGCCCCGGCGTCCCGCGCGTGGGCCAGCGCGGCGGCGGCCGCCTCGTCGTAGGAGTCGCCGGTGACCACCAGCTCGACCATCGACCCGCCGAGGGCGGCGATCCGGTCCCGCTTCTGGCGCGGCGTCGTCCCCGGAACGAAGACCGCGCCGCGCACGCCCAGGGCCCGGCAGGCGTGAGCCACGCCCTGCCCGTGGTTCCCGGCGCTGGCGCAGACGACCCCGGCGGCCTGCCGGGCGGCATCGAGCTGGCTGATTGTGTTGTAGGCGCCGCGGATCTTGTAGGACCGGCCGATCTGCAGGTCCTCGCGCTTGACCCACACGTCGGCACCGGTCGCCGCCGACAGCCGGGCGTTGCGTTGCAGCGGCGTCCGCTCGACCACCCCGGCCAGCCGGCGGGCAGCCGCCTGCACTCCGGCGCCGAAGCGCTCCGCCGTCCCGGGGTCTGCGACGTCGAGGAGGCTCTTCACGCGACCATCCTCGCCGACGCGGTCGCCGGGGTCCTCACCGAGACGCAGCGGCGGGCGCCGCCGGTCGCGAGGACCGGCGACGCCCGCCGCAGGGTGGAGCCGGATCAGCCGGCGACGGTGATCCGGTCGGTCGCCGGCGGAGCCACCGGCTCCCCGGCGAGGTACGCGAGGAGCGCGTCGACGTCGAACCCGGGCTGGTTCACCGCGTCGGTGCCCTGGGTCAGCACGGTGAAGCCGTCCCCGCCGCCGGCGAGGAAGTTGTTCACCGTGATCCGGTAGCTCGCCACCCGGTCGACCGGGGTGCCGTCGATGGTCAGCGAGCCCGGCGTGACGGCACCCCCGGTGACCGTGTACCGGACGCTGTTCGACGGGAGCAGCACCCTCCCCACCGCGAACTGCTGGTCCAGCAGCGCGTACAGCTGCTCACCGGTGAGTGTCAGCGTGGTCAGCAGGTTGTTGAACGGCTGGACGGCGAAGGCCTCGCCGTAGGTCACGACCCCGTCGCCCTCACCGGCCGGCGACGAGGCGTACGTGAGGTCGGCCCGCACGCCGCCGGGGTTCATGAACGCCGCGACCGCGCCCGCCTCGTCGTCGGTCGCCGCGAGCTGCGCGTCGGCGATCAGGTTGCCCAGCGGGGACTCCCCGTTCAGGCTCCCGATCTTCTCCGCGCTGCGCGCGATGTCCGCGGTGATCGCCCCGACCGGCTCGTCGGCGATCGGCCGGGCGATGGCGGCGTAGCGGTCGACGAGCTGCTGCGCCCCGGCGTCCGGCGCGACGTCGCGGGTGACGACGACGTTCTCGGCGCGCGCGGCGACGACGTCGCCGGTGCGACGGTCGACAGACAGGTCGATGTCGGTGATCAGCCGGCCGTTGGACAGCGCCTGGGTGACCAGCTTGCCGTCGACCTCCTGCGCGCCCTGGCAGACGAAGCCGCTGTGGGTGTGGCCGGTGAGGACGACGTCCACGGCGTCGTCCACGTTCCGGGCGATGTCGAACGCGGGGCCGGTCGGGTCGTCGCAGGCGTTGATGCCGCCGCCGGCCGCGCCGCCCTCGTGCAGCGAGACGACGATCGTCTGGACGCCCTCGCGGCGCAGCTCCCCGGCGTACCGGTTGATCGTCTCGACCTCGTCGAGGAAGCGGACGTCGGCGATGCCCGCCGCCGAGACGATGGAGGGCGTGCCCTCCAGGGTCAGGCCGATGACGCCGACCTCGACACCCTGGACCTTGCGGATCTCGTACGGCGGCAGGATCGGGCGCTGCTCCTTCCCCCGGTCGACGACGTTGGCGGCCAGCCAAGCGGCGTCGGAGCCGTCGTAGCCGTCGCCGTCCAGGCAGCCGTCGTCCGGGTGGCAGGCACCGCCCTCGATGACCCGGCGCAGTTCGTCGACGCCCTCGTCGAACTCGTGGTTGCCGACGGTGGCGATGTCGAGGCCGAGCTGGTCCATCGCGTCCACGGTGGGCTCGTCGCGGAACAGCGCGGACAGGAACGGGCTCCCGCCGACCAGGTCGCCGTTGCTGATGGTGAGGGTGTTGCGGTTCTCCGCCTCCTGCTGCTCCAGGTGCGTGGCGAAGTACGCCAGGCCGCCGGCGTCCACGGTGCCGCCGGACAGCGTCACCCGCCCGCCGGAGCCCGTCGGCGGCTCGAGAGCGCCGTGGAAGTCGTTGAAGGCCAGCAGCTGCACCTCGACCGGCGGGGGGCCGGCCTTCTGCTGGGAGCCACCCGGCTGGGGACCGGCGGCCGCGGGGGCGGCGGTCGCGAGGGCGAGGACGGCCAGACACGCGGTGGCGGTCGCGACCGTCAGGGGACGGGGGCTCATCGGGATCTCCTCGGTCGACGACGAGTTATGGCGCCAGCACGCTACGTCGCGACCGTGGAGGTGGGGTAGCCCCTCGGTGAACAGCCGGGTACGCCGGTTCAGGGCGGCACGGGCCCGGACCGCTCGGGACCGCGCTCGAGGAAGTAGGCGCCGAGCGCACCGGCCAGTGTGGCGAACACGGCGACCGAGTAGACGGCGAGCACGACCTCCACGACGCGGGCCAGCCCGCCCTCGGCCGACAGCGGCTCCCCGGTGATGGTGGCCAGTGCCGTCTCGTGCAGCGCCGTCGCATACCCCCCGTAGTTGCCGGTCACGTACAGCAGCTGGCTGACGGCCAGGACGACGACGCCGGTCACGCCGGCCAGCCAGCCGATCCGGCCCGACAGCAGCCGCCCGGCCGACCGCGAGCCCCGGACGGCGGCGGAGAGAATCCCGCCGACCCGCGCCGCCCGCAGCACCGACAGGGCGCGGGCGAAGCGCAGGAACGGGACGGCGAGGAAGACCAGCTGCCACCAGTTGCGCGCCCAGAACCGCCGCCGGTCGCGGGCGCGGAACGCCCGGAACGCGAACTCCGCGACGAACACCGCCCACAGCAGCCAGCCGACGACCGTCAGCGTGGTGACCAGCCAGGCCTCCCGCGCCAGCGACTGGCCGAGGACGACGAGGACGAACACCAGCCCCAGCACGCTCATCGGCCGGTCCAGCCGGCGGGCCAGGCCCTCGGCCTCCCGCTCGGTCGGCTCCGGACCTGCCGCTGCGCTCGCGCCCATGCCCGGACGCCTACCCGCCGCTGCCCCGGCCGATCGTCCCCCGGGACCGCACACTGGTGCGGTGACCGCGGAGATCCCCGACAGCCCCGTCACCCGACGCGGCGTGGTCCGGCTGCTCAACACCACCGGTGGGCGGCTGCTCTGCCTGGCCGGCTCGGTCGACGCCGCCGCCGTCGACTCGTTCTGGCGGCGCTACGGGCGCGAGCCGGCGCGGGTCGACCGCATCGACGCCCGGTCGGTGACGGCGCTGTCCGAGCCCGGCCTCGAGCTGCTGCTCGACCACGTCGAGGCCGCCGAGCTCGCCGGGCGCCCGGTGGCCCTGCGCTCCTCCTCCGCGGTCACCCGAGTGCTCAGCCGCCCGGCCGGCGCCGACCGGCGCTGATCCGTCCGGTCCGGGCGCCGGGTCTCCGTGCCGCCGAAGGGCGGAACTCCGGCGGGACAGCAGGGCGGTCGGACGCTGTGCCACGCCGAGCGACCCTTCCACGACAGCGTGCTGCTGACCTGCTGTCCGCCCAGCACTCCACACGGGTCCACGGGATCCCGTGGGACTGCGCCGAGAAGAAGCAACGTCCGCAAGCCCGGCGCCCCGACGCTCGTGGGTCAGACCTCCTGCCTCGGCTCCCAGCACGACGCCTCCGCGTACGGCGACATCGTCATCACGCCCACCGACTCGCGCCGGGCCGGCGACGCCTGTGACGCACCCGGGACGGCCGATCCGCAGGACTACTCGGAGGGCATCCGCGTCCGGGACACCAGCGACGAGTCGCAGCCGCGACTGCTGGCCAGCGTGGCGACCGACTGCGGCAGCCACACCAACACCCTCGTGCCCGCCCCCGCCAACGACCGGATGCTGGTGTACGTCTCCTCGTACAGCCCCAACGACGCCCTGGCCGACTGCAGGACGCCGCACGACAAGATCGGTGTCGTCGCCGTGCCGGACGCCGACCCCGCGCCGGCCCCCGTGATCGCGGAGCCGGTGCTCTTTCCGGACGGCGGCTCCCCGGCGGGCGCACCGGGCCGAGCGAGACGTTCCCGACCGGCCGGGCTCGGCCAGGCCGGAAGGGACGACCACCTGCGCGAGCAGCTGTGTGTGAACCACCCTGGTGTCCGGGGGTCCAGCATGGTCTGCCGGGAACACACCGCACGTCGGGAGGGGACGGCATGAGGATCGCACTGTTCGCCACCTGCCTGGTGGACACGATGGTGCCGCAGGTGGCGCGGGCGACGGCGGTGCTGCTCGAGCGGCTGGGCCACGAGGTCGTCGTCCCGCCGGGGCAGGCCTGCTGTGGGCAGATGCACGTCAACACCGGGTACCGGCGCGAGGCGGTGCCGGTCGTGGCCAACCACGTGCGGGCCTTCGCCGGGGCGGAGGCGGTCGTGGCGCCGTCCGGGTCGTGCGTGGCCTCGATCCACCACCAGCAGGCGATGGTGCTGCGCCGGGGCGGCGAGCACGGGCTGGCCGCCGACGCCGAGGCGCTGGCGGAGCGGACGTACGAGCTGTCGCAGTTCCTCGTCGACGTCCTCGGGGTGACCGATGTCGGCGCCTACTACCCGCACCGGGTCACCTACCACCCGACCTGCCACTCGCTGCGGCTGCTGCGGGTCGGCGACCGGCCGCTGCGGCTGCTGCGGGCGGTCCGCGGCCTGGAGCTGGTCGAGCTGCCGGGCGCGGAGTCCTGCTGCGGCTTCGGCGGCACGTTCGCGGTGAAGAACGCCGACACCTCGACCGCGATGCTCACCGACAAGATGGCCAACGTGCTGTCCACGCACGCCGAGGTGTGCACCGCCGGCGACGCCTCCTGCCTGATGCACATCGGCGGCGGCCTCTCCCGGCTGCGCTCGGGCACCCGGACGGTGCACCTGGCCGAGATCCTGGCCTCGACCGAGCAGTTCACCCGCCCCACCACCCCGACGGACGCCGTGAGCCCGCACCAGACCACGCAGCCGGCGGTGACCGCATGACCGCGACGTCCCCGCCCCCCATGCACGAGTCGGTACCGCGCCCGGCACCGACCTTCCTCGGCCTGCCGACCGCCCCCCGTGGGGTGGGACACCTGCGCGGCGACCGGTCGTTCCCGGACGCCGCCCGCGACGCGCTGCGCGACGGGCAGCTGCGGGCCAACCTCGGGCACGCGACGTCCACCATCCGCGCCAAACGGGCCGCCGTCGTCGGGGAGGTGCCCGACTGGGAGGCCCTCCGCCAGGCCGGGAAGGCGGTCAAGGCCGCGACCATGGCCCGGCTCGACGAGCACCTGCTCGAGCTGGAGGCCCGGGTCACCGAGCGCGGCGGCACGGTGCACTGGGCCCGAGACGCGACCGAGGCCAACGCGATCGTCACCCGGCTGGTGCGCGCCACGGGAGCCGACGAGGTGGTCAAGGTCAAGTCGATGGCCACCCAGGAGATCGGCCTCAACGAGGCGCTGGAGGCCGCCGGGGTCGCCGCGCTGGAGACCGACCTGGCCGAGCTGATCGTGCAGCTCGGGGAGGACAAGCCGTCGCACATCCTGGTGCCGGCGATCCACAAGAACCGGGCGGAGATCCGCGAGATCTTCCTGCGGGCCATGGCCGACGTCGACCCGACGCTCACCGACGAGCCGCGCCGGCTGGCCATGGCCGCCCGGCAGCACCTGCGGGAACGGTTCCTGCGCGCGCGGGTCGCGGTCAGCGGCGCCAACTTCGCCGTCGCCGAGACCGGCACGCTCGCCGTCGTCGAGAGCGAGGGCAACGGCCGGATGTGCCTCACCCTGCCGCAGACCCTGATCACGGTCATGGGCATCGAGAAGGTCGTCCCGACCTGGCGGGACCTCGAGGTGTTCCTCCAGCTGCTGCCGAGGAGTTCCACCGGCGAGCGGATGAACCCCTACACGACGCTGTGGACCGGGGTCACCTCGGGCGACGGCCCGCAGGAGTTCCACCTGGTGCTGCTCGACAACGGGCGGACGGCGGTGCTCGCCGACGAGGTGGGCCGCGAGGCGCTGCACTGCATCCGCTGCTCGGCCTGCCTCAACGTGTGCCCGGTGTACGAGCGCACCGGAGGGCACGCCTACGGCTCGGTCTACCCCGGCCCGATCGGCGCCGTCCTCTCCCCGCAGCTGACCGGGGTCGAGGACAACGCCTCGCTGCCGTATGCGAGCTCCCTGTGCGGCGCGTGCTACGACGTCTGCCCGGTCGCCATCGACATCCCGTCGATCCTGGTGCACCTGCGCGCCGAGCACGTCGAGGCGCAGGAGCGGCCGACGCCGGAGGCCCTGGCCTTCCGGGGGCTGGCGAGGGCGATGTCGAACCCGCGGCTGTGGCGGCTGGCCCAGCGAGCGGCCGGCCTCGGTCGGTTCCTCGCCCGCGGGCGGCCCACCCTGCCGGCCGCGCTGCCGCCGCCGTTGTCGGGCTGGACCCGCAGCCGCGACCTGCCGGCCCCACCGCGGGAGACCTTCACCCAGTCGTGGGCCCGGGAGCACGGGCGATGACCCGACTCCTGC
The DNA here is from genome assembly GCF_004571065.1 of Geodermatophilus sp. DF01-2. GTDB lineage: Bacteria > Actinomycetota > Actinomycetes > Mycobacteriales > Geodermatophilaceae > Geodermatophilus. Next base: position 21,147 of record NZ_SPQN01000056.1, on the reverse strand, counting down.
GGTCCCCCGCCCGCTCCTGCTGCACTGCACGGCCGCAACAGCACGAACGACGCCGCGAGAGTGCCGCGGAGGGAAGGGCATGACCAGCGCACGCGACGAGGTGCTCGGCCGGATCCGCACGGCGCTGGGCGACCGGCGTCCGGACGTGGCGGTCCCCCGCGACTACCGCACCACCGACGACCGCCCGGTAGCCGAGCTGCTCGACGTCCTCGTCGACCGGCTCGAGGACTACGAGGGGTCGGTGCTGCACTGCGGTCCGGACGACGTCGCCGCGACCGTCGCCGCCGCACTCGAGACCGGCCTCGGCCCCGGCTGGGCGCCGGCGGACGTCGTCGTCGCCCCTGGCGTGCCGGGCGGCTGGCGGCCGGAGGGGCTCAGCGAGGACGACGGCCGGCCCGCGGTCGAGCTCACCGCCTTCACCGCCACGCTCACCGGGGTCGCCGTCGCGGTCGCCGAGACCGGCACCCTCGTCCTCGACGGCTCCCCGCTCTCCGGACGGCGGGCGCTCTCCCTCCTCCCGGACTGCCTGGTCTGCGTGGTCGAGGCCGGCCAGGTCGTCGGCGGCGTCCCGGAGGCGCTGCCGCGGCTGGACCCGACCGCGCCGCTCACGATGATCAGCGGCCCGTCGGCGACCAGCGACATCGAGCTGTCCCGGGTCGAGGGCGTGCACGGCCCGCGCACGCTGGTCGTCGTGCTGATCGGGCGTGCCTCTGTCTGACAGGTCCGGTGCCGGTAGCAGGAGGCCTCGAGGTCCGCTTCCGTGCCCGCCGTGGTGACCGTGGGTCAGGTGCTCGGGGTGGCGCCCGACGAACCGGCGCCGGTCGCCTCCGGGGCGGTGCTGCCCGCGCCGCTGCCGGTGGCCGGGCTGCTCTCAGGGGCGCTGCTGGTGCCGGTGTCCGTGCCGCCGTCCACCGGCGTGGGCTCCTCCGAGGCTGGCGGAGCGTCGCCGCCGTCCGTCGGGGAGGGCGGCGCGGTCGGCTCGGGCGACGACTCGGGCGGCGCTCCGGTGGTCACGTCGCCGGGCGGCGGCGTGGGGGCCGGGCCGGAGTCCTCTCCCGGAGCGGGCTCCTCGGTCGGAGCGGGCTGCTCGGCAGGGGCGGAATCCTCCGCCGGAGCAGGCTCCTCGGTCGGAGCAGGCTCCTCGGCAGGCGCGGAATCCTCCGCCGGAGCAGGCTCCTCGGTAGACGCAGGCTCCTCGGCAGGGGCGGAATCCTCCGCCGGAGCAGGCTCCTCGGTAGACGCAGAGTCCTCCGCCGGACCGGGCTCCTCGGCGGGGGCAGGATCCTCGGCCGGAGCGGAGTCCTGGGGAGGAACAGGCTCCTCCCCAGGAGCGGGGTCCTCCGCCGGAGCGGGCTCCTCCGCCGGAGCGGGCTCCTCCGCCGGAGCGGGCTCCTCCACCGGAGCGGGCTCCTCCACCGGAGCAGAGTCCTGGGGAGGAACAGAGTCCTCCACCGGAGCAGAGTCCTGAGGAGGAGCGGAGTCCTCGGAACTCGACGTAGGCGCGTCCTCGGCCGGCGCAGGTGGGGCGGGCTCCTCCGCGGGGGCGGGAGGCGGCGCAGCCGCGACGGTCACCTCCACCCGGTCCCCCGGCTGCAGCTCGGTGCCGGCCGGGTCGAGCGCGGTGACGGTGCCCGGCGGAGCCTCTGCGGTGACCTCGGGCTGCTGGGCGACGGTCAGCCCGAGCCCGGCCAGCTCGGCGACGACCTCCTCGACCGGACGCCCCACGTAGTCCGCGGCGGCCAGCACGAGGCCCGCCTCCGACGGCGCGACGGCCGACGGCGGCGGCGGCGCAGCCGTGCCGCCCTCGTCCCCGGACCCGCCGACCAGCGCGACCAGGCCGCCGCCGAGCAGCACGACGGCGAGCACGGCCAGCGCCAGCAACAGCGGCCGACGGCGCCAGCTTCGGTCGTCGTCGTGGGGACGCGGCGGCTCGGCCGTCGAGACCCGGTGCACCGCCGGGGGCACCACCGCGGCGACGGCGGCCGGCGCGATCGGCCGGGTCGGCGGCGCGCTGCTCGGCGAGCGGGAGACGGTCTCCTCGATCGCGTGCAGGAACGCATTCCCGTCGGCGAGACGCTCCTGCGGGTCCTTGGTCAGCGCGGCGTCGATGAGCTGCCGGACGTCGGGCGGGAGCTCGGCGGGCAGCGGCTCCGGGTCCTCCCGCACGTGCTTGAGCGCGACGGTCACCGGGTTGGTGCCGTCGAAGGCAGGGTGGCCGGTCAGCGTCTCGTAACCGACCAGGCCGAGCGCGTAGACGTCGCTGGCCGGGCCGACCCGCTCGCCGGCGGCCTGCTCGGGCGACATGTACTGCGCGGTGCCGATGACCTGACCGGTCCGGGTCAGCGGCACGCTCTCGGCCGAGAAGGCGATGCCGAAGTCGGTGAGCTTCACGCTGCCGTCGGTGCTGACCAGGATGTTCGCGGGCTTGACGTCGCGGTGGACGACGCCGGCGCGGTGGGCCTCCGCCAGCCCGGCGGCGGCCTGGGACAGCACGGAGAGCGCGGCGTCGGGCTCCAGCGCCCCCTCCTCGGCGAGCAACGCCGCCAGCGGCGCGCCGTCGACGAGCTCCATCACCAGGAAGGCGAGGTGCTCACCGGTGTCCTCCGCCGTCCCCTCCCCGTAGTCGAGGACGGCGGCGATGTTCGGATGGTTCAGGGCCGCGGCGTGCCGGGCCTCGGCGCGGAACCGGGCGAGGAAGGTGGGGTCGTCGGCGTACTCGCTGCGCAGCACCTTCACCGCGACCAGCCGGTCCAGCATCGTGTCCCGGCCGCGCCAGACCTGGCCCATCCCGCCGGTGGCGATGAGCTCCTGCAGCTCGTAGCGGCCACCCAGGGTCTGCCGCCCCCTGCCGACCGTGGTCACACCGCGCTCCGTCCCCGTGCTGCCGATGGGGGCGCGCTCCGCGCGCCCGTCTTCCCCACTCCCGTAGGCCCGGGAGAGCATCGCCACGGGCCGCACGTCGGCCATCGCCCGTCAGCCGCAGCGCCACGCACCGATGCCGGCGCGCGTGGCTGCACATGAAGTCCTTGCCCACTTCGGGCCCAGCTGAACGGCCGGGTCCCGGAGGTCCGCGACACCCCGGGCGAGCGGTCACGAAGAGTCGCCGACCCGCGACCAGGCGAGGCGGCCGAGCCTCGGTGCGTCGCCGTCGAGGGGTGAGGACGGCGGCCCCTCTGCAGGGTCCCGCGGCGAGCTCGCGGGCGGCGCGGGGCAGTCCCTCTTCAGGACAGGACGACGAGCAGGTCCCCGCCCTCGACCTGCTGGACGGCGCCGATCGCCAACCGCTCCACGGTGCCGGCGACCGGCGCGGTGATGGCCGCCTCCATCTTCATCGCCTCGATGGTGGCGACCGCCTGCCCGGCGTCCACGCTGTCGCCCTCGCCGACCTGCAGGGTGACCACGCCGGCGAACGGCGCGGCGACCTGGCCGGGGTCGCGGCGATCGGCCTTCTCGGCGGCCTTGACCTGCGCATCGACGCTGCGGTCGCGCACCGACACCGGCCGCAGCTGCCCGTTGAGCGTGCACATGACGGTGCGCATACCGCGCTCGTCGGGATCGCTGACCGCCTCGATGCCCATGAGCAGCGTGACGCCGGGCTCGAGGTCGACGGTGTGCTCCACACCCGAGCGCAACCCGTAGAGGAACTCCTTGGTCGGCAGCACGGAGACGTCGCCGTAGGAGTCGACGTGCGCCTCGTACTCTCGGGTGGGCCCGGGGAACAGCAGCCGGTTGAGCGTCTCGCGCGGCCGCTCGGCCAGCCCGCGGACGTCGTCCTCGGAGAGTTCGGCCGGCGGCTGGGCGGGACGGCGCCCCTCCAGTGCTCGGGTGCGGAACGGCTCGGGCCAGCCGCCGGGCGGGTCGCCCAACTCGCCGCGCAGGAAGCCGATCACCGAGTCGGGCAGGTCGTACTTCCCCGGTTCGGCGGCGAACTCCTCGACGCGCACGCCGGAGCCGACCAGCTGCAGCGCCAGGTCGCCGACCACCTTGGACGACGGGGTGACCTTGACCAGCCGGCCGAGCAGCCGGTCGGCGGCGGCGTAGGCGTCCTCGACCTCCTCGAAGCGCTGCCCGAGGCCCAGGGCGATCGCCTGCTGGCGCAGGTTGGACAGCTGCCCGCCGGGGATCTCGTGGGTGTAGACCCGCCCGGTCGGCGCGGGCAGGCCGGACTCGAACGGCGCGTAGACCCGGCGCACCGCCTCCCAGTACGGCTCCAGGTCGTTGACCGCGGCCAGGTCCAGGCCGGTGGCCCGCCCGGTGGCGTCGGTCGCGGCGATGATCGCCGACAGCGGCGGCTGCGACGTCGTCCCCGCCATGGAGGCGACCGCGCCGTCGACGGCGTCCACCCCGGCCGACCACGCGGCCAGCAAGGTGGCCAGCTGCCCGCCGGCGGTGTCGTGGGTGTGCAGGTGCACCGGTGCGTCGAAGCGCTCGCGCAGCGCCGTCACCAGGGTCGCGGCGGCGGGCGGGCGCAGCAGGCCGGCCATGTCCTTGATCGCGAGGATGTGCGCGCCGGCCTCGACGATCTGCTCGGCCAGCCGCAGGTAGTAGTCCAGGGTGTAGAGCGTCTCGCCCGGGTCGGAGAGGTCGCCGGTGTAGCAGAGCGCGACCTCCGCGACCGCCGTCCCGGTGCTGCGGACGGCGTCGATCGCCGGGCGCATCTGCGACACGTCGTTGAGCGCGTCGAAGACCCGGAAGACGTCGATGCCGCAGGCCGCCGCCTCACGCACGAACGCGTCGGTGACCGCCTCGGGGTAGGGGGTGTAGCCGACGGTGTTGCGACCGCGCAGCAGCATCTGCAGGCACAGGTTGGGCACCGCCTCGCGCAGCGCCGCCAGCCGGTCCCACGGGTCCTCGTGCAGGAACCGCAGCGCGACGTCGTAGGTCGCCCCGCCCCAGCACTCCAGGCTGAACAGCTGCGGGGCGGTGCGCGCGACGTGCCCGGCGACGGCCAGCAGGTCCTTGGTGCGCACCCGGGTGGCCAGCAGCGACTGGTGCGCGTCCCGGAAGGTCGTGTCGGTGACCGCCAGCGCCGTCTGCGCGCGCAGCTCCGCGGCGAACGCCTCCGGGCCGGCGGCGAGCAGCCGCTGCCGGGAGCCGTCCGGCGGCGGGGTGCGCAGATCGACGGGCGGCAGCTTCTCCACCGGGTCGACCAGGTGCGGGCGCTCGCCGTGCGGCTGGTTCACCGTCACGTCGGCCAGGTAGGTCAGCAGCCGGGTGCCGCGGTCGGCGGAGCTGCGCGCGGTGAGCAGGTGCGGCCGCTCCTCGATGAACGACGTCGTCACCCGCCCGGCCGCGAAGTCCGGGTCGTCGAGCAGCGCGGCCAGGAACGGGATGTTGGTGGCCACGCCGCGGATGCGGAACTCGGCCACCGCGCGGCGCGCCCGGGCCACCGCGGTGCCGAAGTCCCGCCCGCGGCAGGTCAGCTTCACCAGCATCGAGTCGAAGTGCGCGCCGACCTCCGCGCCCAGCGACGAGCCGCCGTCCAGCCGCACCCCCGCGCCGCCCGGCGAGCGGTAGGCGGTGATCCGGCCGGTGTCCGGGCGGAAGCCGTTGGCCGGGTCCTCGGTGGTGATCCGGCACTGCAGCGCCGCGCCGCGCAGCGCGATCGTGTCCTGCGCCAGGCCCAGATCGGCGAGGGTCTCCCCCGACGCGATCCGCAACTGGCTCTGCACCAGGTCGACGTCGGTGACCTCCTCGGTGACCGTGTGCTCGACCTGGATGCGCGGGTTCATCTCGATGAAGACGTGCCGGCCGGCGCGGTCGAGCAGGAACTCCACGGTGCCGGCGTTGACGTAGCCGATGGCCCGGGCGAAGGCGACCGCGTCGGCGCAGATCCGCTCCCGCAGGGCCGGGTCCAGGTTCGGCGCCGGGGCGAGCTCGACGACCTTCTGGTGCCGGCGCTGCACCGAGCAGTCCCGCTCGAAGAGGTGGACGACGTTCCCGTGTCCGTCGGCCAGGACCTGCACCTCGATGTGCCGCGGCTCGACGACGGCCTGCTCGAGGAACACCGTGGGGTCACCGAAGGCGGACTCGGCCTCCCGCATCGCCGCCTGCACCGCGCCGGCCAGCTCCGCCGGATCCGCCACCCGCCGCATGCCCCGCCCGCCGCCCCCGGCGACCGCCTTGACGAACACCGGGAACAGCAACTGCTCGGCGGCGCCGAGCAGGGTGTCCAGGTCCGCACTCGGCTCGGTCGAGGCGAGCACCGGCAGGCCGGCGTCGCGCGCCGCGGCGATCGCGCGGGCCTTGTTGCCGGTCAGCTCCAGCACCGACGCCGGCGGGCCGACGAACGTGATCCCCGCCCGCGCGCAGGCCTCGGCCAGGTCCGGGTTCTCCGAGAGGAAGCCGTAGCCGGGGTAGACGGCGTCCGCACCCGCCCGCTGCGCCGCGGCGACGATCTCCTCGACCGACAGGTAGGCGCGAACCGGGTGCCCCTCCTCGCCGATCTGGTAGCTCTCGTCGGCCTTGAGCCGGTGCACCGAGTTGCGGTCCTCCCACGGGAAGACCGCCACGGTCTCCGCACCCAGCTCGTAGGCCGCACGGAAGGCCCGCACCGCGATCTCGCCGCGGTTGGCGACCAGCACCTTGGTGAACACGGGACTCCCTCGGGGCTCGGAGGCGGGACGGCGCGACGAGCCTCCCAGAACCGTGAGGACCGCGCGGAGATCCGTGACCGGTACCCCCAGGGACTCCGTAGCCGGACGCGGTGTCGATCCCGGCAAGGACGACGTGCAGTTCGTCGCCGCGCGGGCGTGCCTCGGCCCCGACGGAGCGGGGTTGAGGAAGCCGGGCGGCGGGCAGGCATGCGGACGACCCAGTTCCCGACCCGAGGACCAGGTGCCGTGCCGACCCGACCGCTGACCCGCATCGACGGGTTCCTGCCCATCGAGGACCACGGCCTGATCGGGGACGGCGCCACCTGTGCGCTCGTGGCCCGCGACGGGTCCATCCCGTGGCTGTGCCTGCCCGACTTCGACGGCCGGCCCTTCCTCGCCGGGCTGCTCGACGCCGAGCGCGGCGGCAGCTTCACCGTCACACCGGTCGGGCTGCGGGCAGCCGCCCAGCGCTACGTCGAGGACACCGGCGTGCTGGTCACCGAGCTGCACGGGCCGGACGGCGTGCTCGAGCTCACCGACTGCATGACGCTGCGCGGCGGTGCCGACCTGGAGGAGCTCGTGCCACCCGGTCGCAGCGAGCTGCTGCGCCTGGCCCGTGCGGTCAGCGGGTCGGTCGAGGTCGACGTCCGCCTGACGCCCCTGGACCCGGTCCAGGTCACTCCGGAGGGCGGCGGATGGCGCATCCGCTGGGCCCCGCGGTCCGATCTCCACCTGGTGCTGTGGTCCTCCCACCGGCTCGACGTCGCCCGGGACGGCTCGATCGGCGGTCGCGTCGCGCTGCGTGCCGGGGAGCAGCTGACCGTGGCGCTGCACTGGTCCGGCAACACCCGGATCCTCCACCGCACCGACCCGGCCCAGCTCGTCGACCGCACCGTGGCCGCCTGGCGCAGCTGGGCCGGCGGGCTGGCGTACGAGGGTCCGCAGCAGGCCCTGGTCCACCGCTCGGCGGTGACGCTCAAGCTGCTGGACCACGCCGCGACCGGTGCGATCATGGCCGCGGCGACGTCGTCGCTGCCCGAGGAGGTCGGCGGGGAGCGCAACTGGGACTACCGCTACACCTGGGTCCGCGACGCCGCCTTCTCCACCTACGCACTGCGCCGGATCGGCATGACCAGCGAGTCGGAGTCCTTCCTCGCCTGGACGCTGACCAACGCCGAGCGCGCCGGCGGGGTCAGCATCATGTACGCCCTCGACGGCAGCCCGCCGGCCACCGAGTGGGAGGACGTCACGCTCTCCGGGTACCGCGGCTCCGGCCCGGTCCGCTGGGGCAACGGCGCGGCCGGCCAGCACCAGCACGACGTGTACGGCGAGCTGCTCGACGTGGCCTACCAGTGGGTCCGCTCCGGCGGAGAGGTCGACGACCATCTCTGGCAGTTGCTGTCCCGGCTGACCGAGCGGTCCGTCGAACGGTGGGCCACCCCCGATCACGGCATCTGGGAGATCCGCGACACCGGCCGGCCGTTCACCTACTCGGTGGCGCTCTGCTCCGTCGCCGTCGACCGGGCCCTGCGCATCGCCGACACGTGCGGCCTGCCGCACCCGCGGGAGCGCTGGCGGGCGGAGCTCGACCGGATGCGCGCCGCGCTGCTGGACCGGGCCTGGGACCCGGACCGGCAGACCTTCACCGAGCACCTGGCCGACGCGGAGGGACGCGGGCGCGGCGGGCTGGACGGGTCGCTGCTGGCGCTGCCGCTGCGCCGGGTGGTCGCCGCCGAAGACCCGCGGATGGTCGCCACCACGGAGGCGGTGCGCCGCGAGCTCGACGCCGGTGACGGGCTGCTCTACCGCTATCTGCACACCGAGTCCCCGGACGGGCTCGGCGGCCAGGAGGGCGCGTTCCTGCTGTGCAGCTTCTGGCTGGTGGACAACCTCACCGGCCAGGGCCGCCTGGACGAGGCCCACGCCCTCTACGACTCGCTGTGCGGGCGAGCCACCGAGCTCGGGTTGCTCGCCGAGGAGGTCGATCCCGGCAGTGGCGCGTTCCTCGGCAACTTCCCGCAGGCCTTCAGCCACGTCGGGGTGATCTCCAGCGGCTGGACGCTGGCGCGCGCGGAGGAGGAACGGCGGTGAGGCGCTCGCTGGTGGTGCTCGGCGGCTCCGGTGACCTCACCGGCCGCTTCCTGCTGCCCTCGCTGGCCTCCCTGGTGGCCACCGGCGCACTCGGCGAGGACGTCGAGGTCCGGGCGGTCAGCCGGCACGAGTGGGACGACGACGGCTACCGCGACTGGGCGCGCGAACGGCTGGCGGAGCACGCCCCGGAGGTCGACGAGCGGGCCCGGGAGCGGCTGATCGCCCAGTTGCGGTACAGCTCCGGCGACGTCACGTCCGCCGAGGAGCTGCGGCCGGTGCTGGAGGCGGTCCCCGGCGTGCCGATCGTCTATCTCGCGCTGCCCAACACCGTCTTCCACCCGACCCTGGAGGCGCTGGTCGAGGTCGGGCTGCCCGAGGGCGCGCAGATCGTCGTGGAGAAGCCGTTCGGCCGCGACCGGGCCGACGCGCGGGCGCTCAACGAGGTGCTGCACCGGCTGGTGCCGGAGGACGCCGTCTTCCGGATCGACCACTTCCTCGCCATGCAGACCGCGCTCAACCTGCTCGGGCTGCGCTTCGCCAACCGCCTGTTCGAGCCGGTGTGGAACGCCGCCCACGTCGAGCGGGTCGAGATCGTCTTCGACGAAACGCTGGGCCTGGAGGGGCGGGCCGGCTACTACGACACCGCCGGCGCGCTGCGGGACATGCTGCAGAACCACCTGCTGCAGTTGCTGGCGTTGGTGGCGATGGAGCCGCCGCACGCCCTCGACGACACCACCCTGCCCGCGCGCAAGGCCGACGTCCTGCGCGTGGTCCGCCCCCCGGCGGACATGGCCCGCGACACGGTGCGCGGTCGCTACGCCGCCGGCACCGTCGCCGGCCGGCGGCTGCCCGACTACACCGCCGAGGACGGCGTCGACCCGTCCCGCGGCACCGAGACCTACGCCGAGTTCACCGTCACCGTCGACAACCGGCGCTGGGCCGGCGTCCCCTTCCGGCTGCGCACCGGCAAGGCCCTGGGCAGCGACCGCCAGGAGATCGCCGTCCACTTCAAGCCGGTCCCCCACCTTCCCTTCGGCGACGACCAGCCCGCGCCCGACGTGCTGCGGCTGCGCTTCGACCCCGACGGGATCGACCTCGAGCTCAACCTCAACGGCGCCGGCGGCCCCTTCGACCTCGAGCGCCAGGTGCTGCAGGCCGGGTTCCCCCGCCAGGAGCTGCCCGCCTACGGGATCCTCGTGCGCGAGCTGCTGTCCGGGGACACCACGCTGTCGATCAGCGACGTCGAGGCCGAGGAGAGCTGGCGGATCGTCGAGCCGGTCCTGGCCGCCTGGGCCGCCGACGAGGTCCCGCTGCTGGAGTACCCGGCCGGCTCGGCGGGACCGGCGCAGCCCTGATGGGTCGCCGCCCGCGGGCACAGGGCCTCGGTGAGGGCGCGGTCGGTCAGAAGGTCCGGCGCAGGCGAATCCGCCAGGGGCGGCCGTCCGGGTCGTAGACGAGGTCGTACGCCGGCCTGACCAGCCGCCGCCGCCACGTCCCACCGCCGGGGCGTCCGGGATGGCTGCGCAGCTGCCCGACCGGACGCGACCCGACGCATCCGGTGGCGTGCCAGGCGTCGAGTCGATCGGCGGACCGCCGCATCGTCTCCACGGCGCTGTCCGGGTCCAGCAGGTCGGCGTCGTCGCCGTCGATCCGGCCCAGGTGCTCCCGCGTGAGGGCCAGTCGCAGTTGTCGCGCGAACGTCCGGGCGCCGTCCCCCAGCCCGCCCGGATCGACCGGTTCCCGGCCGTCGAGCTGCTCGTCGAGGACGGCCGCGGTCAGCTCCGAGTCGTGCGTCCACGACCGCCGATTGAGGTTGGCGCTGCCGACCGCGGCCCAGACGTCGTCGATCACGACGACCTTGGCGTGCACGTACACCGGGCGTCCGGCGGCGTTCTCCAGGTCGAACAGGTGCACCCGGTCCCCGCCGGCCTCCAGCACCGTCCGCCACGCGGAGTTCCGGCCCAGGAGGGACGCGGGGACGTCGACTCGCCCCTCGGTGTCGGGGTACCGGGGGACGACGGCGATCAGCCGCAGCTGCGGCGAGCGGCGCAGCGCTGCGGCGAAGATCCGTGCCACGTCGCGCGACCAGAGGTACTGGTCCTCCACGTAGACCAGCCGGCGGGCCCGGGCCAGCGCCTTGGCGTAGGCCCGGGCCACGCTGCGCTCCCCCTCCGGCGCGAACGGGTACGCCGGGCGCCGCGCCGGATAGGTGCGCAGCAGCTGGACGGCGCAGCGGCCGGCGGGAGCCGGCGGCGGTGTCGGCGGCGGGAGCGGTCGGGCCGTCTGCTGCAGCCCGTCCAGCCGGTCCGGGACGGTGTGCCACGGCCACCGGGTCAGCCGGGCCGGATCGTCCCACCGCTGGCGGAACATCGTCTCCACGTCGCGGACGACCGGCCCGGACATCTGCAGGTGGACGTCGTGCCAGGCCGGCGTCGGCCCGTACACCGCGGAGAACGGTCGGGTCTGCCGGTCACCGGGATGGGGACCACCGTCCCGCCGCGCGTGGGCGGTGTCGATTCCGCCGAGGAACGCGACGTCGCCGTCCGGGCCGGCCGAGGTGCGTGCCACCACGACGAACTTCTGGTGGTGGCTGCCCACGGGACGTACCCGGTGGTCGAGCAGGACCTGCCCGCCGGCCGCGGTCACCGCGCGGGCGAGGTCCCGGTTGGCCCGGTAGGTGTAGCCGAGCAGCTCGGAGTGCGACCGCCACAGCAGTCCCCGCACCAGCGCTCCGCGGCACGCGGCGCCCACCAGCGCCGCGGCGATCGGCGGCCCCTCGTCGTCGAGCAGCTCGTCGGGCTCGGCGCGCCAGCCGGCGAACAGCACCACGTCGTCCTCGCGCGCCCCGGCCAGCGCCGCGGCCAGCGAGGGGAGGTAGGAGCGGCCGTCGATCAAGGCGCGCACGTCGTTGCCCTCGCGCCAGGCCGGCAGCGCCGAGGCGGCGTTGCCCCGCTCCCCGTCCGACAGCAACCACGGGTGTCGAGCACGGTCGAAGCCCCGGGCCCAGCGCGGCTCGCGGCGCTGCCGCAGGGCCGTGCCGACCTTCCGGACGCCGGCCCGGACCCGCGCCAGGCGCCCGCCGTCCGTCGTCGTGGGAGAGGTCACCGGATCGTCGTCTCCTCGAAGCGGGCGGCTCGCCGGGGAACTCCGTCGCCTCCACCACACCGGCTCGGCCGACGAGGCGTCCCCGGCACCGGGCGCGCACGCAGCTACCCCGCCCGCTCGGGCCCGACACCTGCCGGCGCCCCCGGACAGTCCTCCGCCGCTCTCCGCCACGGTGGCTCCTCACCGGTACCGGTCGGGGGCGCCGGGGCGGGGCGGGGACGAGTGGTGCGACCAGGTGCCGAGCCAGGCGGGTATCGCCGGTCGCCGGCGTCCTGCCGGCAGCGCGCCGGCCTCGGTGGTCACCCGTGCGCAGGCGATGGTGGCCTGGCCGCCGCGCTCGCCCGGCCGGCGGTCTGACCGGCCGGGCCGACGGCCCCGTCCAGGGCACCGCCCCGAGCTTGCGAGGGAGTGGGGAGGACGGGGTCCTTCATCAGTCGTCGTCCCGGGGCCGGTGCCCGGGAGCTCCCAGCGGATAGGGCGCGTTGAGGCCGAACCGGATGCCGACCATGCGGATGACGAAACACAGGGCCGCGCCGGCGACGGCGGCGAACGAGGTCGCGGCCCCGAACAGGCCGACGACGACGACCACGGTGGCGCCGACGAGCGCCGGAATGGCGTACAGCTCGCTGGTGAGCACGAACGGGATGCGTCGGACGAGCACATCGCGCAACGTTCCGCCGCCGACGGCGGTGATCGCGCCGACGAGCACGGCCTGCGCCGGACCGAAGCCGAGGTCGATCGCCTTGCTGGTCCCGGTGACCGCGAACAGGCTCAGCCCCGCGGCGTCCAGCACGTTGATCGGCGTGTTCAGCCGATCCAGACGGTGGCCGAACATGAAGACGATGAGGCCACCGCCGGCGGCCACGGCCAGGTACCGCCAGTCGACGAAGGTGGCCGGAGGCAGGCTGTCCAGCAGGACGTCGCGGATGGTGCCGCCCGCGAGCGCGGTGATCATGCCGAGGGCGACCACACCGACGATGTCGAGACGCGCCGCCCGCAGAGCCGTCAGTGCGCCGTTCAGGGCGAAGGCGAAGGTACCGGCCAGGTCCAGGACGACCAGCAACGGGGCATCCATGGGCGTGGTCCTCGTACTCCTCGAGTGGTCGAGAGCCCGAATCTAGGCCATGCCCGGCGGGACGGACCCCGGAAGGCATCCGGGCGCTCGGCGACACCCGGCAGCCGGCCCGGCGGCGCAGGGCTTCGCCGCGGGCCGGAAGGGCCGGGACGGCGCCGCGGCGTTGACCCGCCCCGGGTGGCAGAGGGTGATGGCCCCGTCCCCCGATGCCGGACCGAGGTCGACCGGGTGTGCCTCCCCACCCCCCGACGTCGGGTCGCCCGTGGGTGAGTGACATCGCCGACCATTCCGGTCGGTTGGCCTACCGAAGTGGTGGGGGTCCCGTACCGTGCAGAGCGTGGCTCGACCGTTCCGGCAGCAGATCGACGAGGGGATCCTCGACCGGGCCGCCGCGCTGTTCGCCCGCCGCGGGTTCGCCAAGACCTCCGTGCAGGACGTCGCCGACGCGGTCGGGCTGTCCAAGGCCGGCCTGCTGCACCACTTCCCGAGCAAGGACGCGCTGCACCAGGCGGTGCTCGCGCAGGCGGCCGCCCTCGCACAGCGGGTGCTCGACCAGGTGCAGGACATGCCGCTCGGGATCGCGCGCGACCGGCGCGCCCTGGAGGTCCTGGTCGACGTCGCACTGGCCCACCCCGGGCTGGTCGCCCTGCTCCTGGCGCCCCTCATGCAGGGCGGCGCCGACCCCGGGACTCCCGAGCTCGAGGCCACCGGCGCCGCGGCGATGCAGGCCTTCGGCGTCGAGCCCCAGGGGGACGACGTGCAGCGGCGGGTCCGGGTCGCCGGCGCCCTGGCCGCGCTCGCCGTCCTGACCCTCGCGGCGCACTCCGAGGACCAGACCACCGCCTGGCGGCCGTACGTCGTCGCGACCTGCTTCGACGCGCTCGGCCACCGCCGTCCCGGCGCCACCCTTCCCGACCCCGACCAGGCGGAGGCCTGATCCCCCATGGCTCTTCTGTTGTCCCGGCTCGGTGCCTCCTCGCACCGGCACCGGCTCGCCGTCGTCCTCGCCTGGCTGCTCCTCCTCGTGGGCGGCGGCGTCGGGGCGGGAACGCTGGCCGGGGAGACCTCGGACAGCTTCTCCATCCCCGGGCAGGAGTCCACCACCGCCCTGGAGCGCATCGGCGAGGAGTTCGGCGCCGCGGGCGGCGCCACGGCGCAGGTGGTCGTGCAGGCCCCGGACGGCCGGACGCTGACCGCGCCGGAGAGCGCTGCGGCGCTGGCTCAGCTGGTCACCGAGCTCTCCGGCCTGCCGGGCGTCGCGTCGGCCACCGACCCGCTCGACCCGGCCGCACCGTCGGTCGACCCCGAGCTGACCACCGGCTACAGCACGGTCACCTTCGAGGCCCCGGTCGGCGAGGTGGCCCCCGAGCAGCAGGACGCGCTGCTCGCCGCCGTCGAGGACGCCGGGGACGGCGCGCTCACCGTCGAGGTCACCGGCCAGGCCATCCAGGCGCCCCCGCACATCGGCGGGGCGGCCGAGGTGCTCGGCGTCGCCGTCGCGCTGGTCGTCCTCGCCGTCACCTACGGCTCGCTGGTCGCGGCCGGCATGAACCTGCTCACCGCGGTCGTCGGCGTCGGCATCGGCGTCCTGGGCATCACCATCGCCACCGGCTTCACCGACCTGTCGTCGACCACCCCGATCCTCGCTGCGATGCTGGGTCTGGCCGTCGGCATCGACTACGCCCTGTTCATCGTCAGCCGGTTCCGCCAGGAGCTGCGCCGCGGCGCCGACGTCGGCACCGCGATCGCCACGGCCGTCGGCACCGCCGGCTCGGCGGTGGTCACCGCCGGCCTCACCGTGGTCATCGCCCTCGCCGGGCTGTTCGTCGCCGGCATCCCGTTCCTGACCCAGATGGGCCTCGCCGCGGCCGCGACCATCGTCGTCGCCGTCCTCGTCGCGCTCACCCTGGTCCCGGCGGCGCTGAGCTACCTGGGGTTCCGGGCGCTGCCCCGCCGGCAGCGGTCCACCGCGCCGACACGCCACGCAGCGGGCCGCGGGTTCCTCGCCGGCTGGGTCACCACGGTCACCCGCCACCGCGCCCCGGCCCTGCTGCTGACGGCCGCGGCCCTGGGCGCCGTCGCCGTCCCCTTCTTCTCGATGCAGACCACCCTGGTGCCGACCCCGCCCGAGGGCAGCACGCAGGCCCGGGCCGAGCAGCTGCTCGCCGACGGCTTCGGGGCGGGGTTCAACGGCCCGCTCACCGTGCTGTTCGAGGGCGACGGCGCGGTGCGGGCCGCGGCCGGGGTCAGCGGCGCGGTGGCCGAGCTGGACGACGTCGCCGTCGTGACCCCGCCGGTGCCGAACGCCGACGGGACCGCGGCCCTGCTGACGGTCGTCCCCGAGTCCGGGCCGACCAGCCCGGCGACCGAGCGTCTCGTGGCCGACCTGCGCGACCTGCTGGCCGGCGTCGACGGCGTGACCGCGTCGGTCACCGGCGCCACGGCGGTCAGCGTCGACGTCGCCGAGAGCCTCGACGCCGCGCTGCCGGTCTACCTGGCGCTGGTCGTGGGCCTGGCCCTGGTGCTGCTGGTCCTGGTCTTCCGCTCGCTGCTGGTGCCGCTGGTCGGCGTGCTGGGCTTCGTGCTGACCGTCGGCGCCGCGCTCGGCGCCACCGTCGCGGTGTTCCAGTGGGGCTGGCTGGCCGACCTGGTCAACCTCGACAGCACCGGCCCGCTGATCAGCCTCACGCCGATCCTGGTCATCGGCATCCTGTTCGGACTGGCGATGGACTACCAGATCTTCCTGGTGTCCCGGATGCACGAGGCGCACAGCTCCGGCGCCGCCCCGCTCGAGGCCGTCCGCACCGGCTTCCGCCAGGCGGCCCCGGTCGTCGTCGCCGCCGCGCTGATCATGTTCTCGGTGTTCGCCGGCTTCGTGCCCTCCGGGGACGCCACCATCACGTCGATCGCCTTCGCGCTCGCCGCCGGCATCCTCGTCGACGCCTTCGTCGTCCGCATGGTGCTCGTCCCCGCCGCACTCGCCCTGCTCGGCGACAAGGCCTGGTGGCTGCCCCGCTGGCTCCGCCGGCTCCCCACCCTGGACGTCGAGGGGGCCGCGCTGGAGCGGCACATCGCGCGACCGCAGGCCGAGCAGTACGAGTCGGTCGGCGCCGGCGGGCGCTGAGCACGGCGGGGCCCGCCTCCCCGGGGAGGCGGGCCGCGCCCGTCACTCGTCGATGATCAGCGCGGGGGTGTCGCGGCGCAGCGTCTCGCCCCGGAAGAACTCCGGGTGCCGGGCCCGCCACAGCAGCATGAGCACCGCCCCGCCGACCAGCAGGCCGATGCCGATGACGAACACGCTGCCGACCCCGAACACCGACGAGCCGCTGCCGTAGGCCGGGTCGAGGGTGTCGATCGCGGTCTGCACGAAGACGGCGGCCAGGGCCAGGCCGCCCAGCAGCGGCAGCACGCCCTTGAAGACGAGGTCGCGCGCGCTGCGGCCCAGGTCCCGGCGGAAGTACCACACGCATGCGAACGCCGTGAGCCCGTAGTAGAAGGAGATCATCAGGCCCAGCGCGTAGATGGTGTCGATCAGCACGTTCTCGCTGATCAGCGTCATGCCCACGTAGAAGGCTGCCGTTCCCGCGCCGGCGACGAGCGTCGCGGTCGAGGGGGCCAGGAAACGCGGATGGACATCGGCCAGCCGCCGGGGCAGCGCCCCGTAGGTGGCCATGGCCAGCATCGTGCGGGTCGGTGGCAGGAATGTCGTCTGCAGGGAGGACGCCGAGCTGGCGACGACGGCGAGGAAGAGCAGGAAGGCCAGCCCGGGACCCATCACCGGGCCGGCGAGGGCGGCGAACACGTTGTCGCTGGTGTCGGGGTTGCCCAGGCCCGCGCCCTCGGTGCCGACGCCGGCGTACACCTGCACCGCGATCGCCACCCCCACGTAGGTGACGATGATGACCAGCATCGTCACCAGCGCGGCCCGGCCGGGCGTCCGGGCGCTGCCGGCGGTCTCCTCGTTGACCGTCAGGCAGGTGTCCCACCCCCAGTAGATGAACAGCGACAGGGACAGGCCGGCGGTGAAGGCGCTGAACGAGGAGATGGCGGTCGGGTCGAGCCAGGACACGTCGAAGGAGATGCTGCCGGGCGCGTCGCCGGCCTTGGCCAGCGCGAGGACGGCGAAGATCGCCAGGACCACCATCTGGAAGCCGACGAGCACGTACTGCAGCCGCTTGGTGACCTCGACCCCCCGGTAGGTGATCCAGGTGGCGAGGGCGACGAAGGCGACGCAGGTGAGGACGTTGACGAACCGGTCGTCGCCCAACGTCGCCACCGATTCCGAGCCGGTGATCTCGCCCAGCAGCAGGTAGAAGAAGGAGACCGCCACGCCGGCGAGGTTGGACAGCACGATGATCGTGGCGAGCAGCGCCCCCCAGCCGCACAGCCAGCCGACGTAGGGGTTGAACGCCTTGGTCGTCCAGGTGAAGGACGTGCCGCAGTCCGGGGCCTCCCGGTTCAGCTCCCGGTACGCGTAGGCCACCAGCAGCATCGGCAGGAACCCGGCGAGGAAGACCGCCGGCATCTGCAGGCCCACCTCGGCCACGGTCGGACCGAGCGTCGCCGTGAGCGCGTACACCGGCGCGATGCTCGACACGCCGAGGACGACGCTGGCCAGGAGGCCCACCGAGTTCGTCGACAGGCCCTTGCTCCGGAGGTCGGCGTGGCCGGTCGCCGGCCGCTGCTCCACCGTCATGCAGTCCTCCTCGTCGTGCGCCCGTGCGGCGCATCCGGCCCCGGCGGTGTGCCGGGGATCACCAGGGAGCCAGCGAGGGCGCCGTCTGTGAAGGGGCCGCCGTGTACACCCGACGCCGATCGCGTCGACACTTCGGCACGGGTGCGCGCACGGATCCCATGGCGGGACACATGCGATGCGACCGTTTCAGGAGCGTGACGAGCACATCTCTACTGTTTCCGTTGACGGACGACGCGCTGGATGGTGGGCTTGCGGGGCGGCCGACCGCTGGCGCGGGCCCCGGCCTGCCCGCACCACCCCCGACCTCAGGACGACGCACATGCCTCGCTACGGCGCCCAGTTCGGGCCCGACATCACCTACCTCGGCATCGACCGCTGCGCCCTCGACGACCCGGCGTCCCTCGCCGGCGCCGACGTGGTCGTCCTCGGCGCCCCGTTCGACGGTGGGACGTCGCACCGCCCGGGGACCCGCTTCGGGCCCCAGGCGATCCGGATGACCGACTACCTCGCGCACGACGGGTCCCGGCCGAGCCTGGCCCTGCGCACCGACGGGCTGCGCGACCTGCGCGTCCTCGACGCCGGCGACGTCGAGATGTACTCCGGCGACATCGAGACCGCGCTGCCCGCGCTCGAGGCGGCAGTGGAGACGGTGGCCCGCGCCGGGGCCATCCCGGTCGTCCTCGGCGGTGACCACTCGATCGCGTTCGCCGACGCCAAGGGCGTGGCCAACGTCCTCGGCCACGGCCGGGTGTCGATGATCCACTTCGACGCGCACGCCGACACCGGCGACATCGAGTTCGGTTCCCTGTGGGGGCACGGGCAGCCGATGCGCCGGCTGATCGAGTCCGGCGCGCTGCGCGGGGACCGGTTCCTGCAGATCGGCCTGCGCGGCTACTGGCCGCCGCCGGAGACGCTGGACTGGATGGCCGCCCAGCGGATGCGCGCCTACGAGATGACCGAGATCGGCCACCGGGGGCTGGATGCCTGCCTCACCGAGGCCTTCGGCATCGCCACCGACGAGTGCGACGGCGTCTTCCTCTCCGTCGACATCGACGTCTGCGACCCCGGGCACGCCCCCGGCACCGGCACCCCGGAGCCGGGCGGGCTCACCGCCCGGCAGCTGCTGGACTCCGTCCGCCGGATCTGCCTCGAGCTGCCCGTGGTCGGGGTCGACGTCGTCGAGGTCAGCCCGCCCTACGACCACGCCGACATCACCGCGGCCCTGGCCAACCGGGTCGTCCTCGAGGCGCTCTCGGCCATCGCCCGCCGCCGCCGCGACGCCCGCGACGGCACCATGTCCTCTCCCGCCGATCCCGGGATCCCCTCCCGAACGCCGTCCGCCGCCGATCCCGGCATCCCCTCCCGGGCCTGGGACCCGTCCCTGCCCCTGCTCGCCGACCGCCCTCTCCCGGGAGAAGCGAGATGACCGAGCTTGCGAGGTCATCCAGAGGACAGCGCACCGTCGGGCACGTGTCCGACGAGCGAAGCGAGGAGTACACGTGACCGCCCACCCGCTCGACCCGCTGACCGCCGACGAGTTCCGCGCCGCCGCGGCCGTCCTGCGCCGCGACCGCGGGGTCGACGAGCGCTGGCGCTTCGCCTCCATCGAGCTGCGCGAGCCGGCCAAGGACGTCGTCCGCACCTTCCGGCCCGGAGACGCCATCCGCCGGGAGGCCCGGGTCACCTGCTGGAGCCGCGACGAGGGGACGCCGTACAAGGCGCTCGTCTCACTGACCGACGACGCCGTCCTGTCCTGGGAGCCGGTGCCCGGCGAGCAGGCCAACATGACCCTCGACGAGTGGCACGAGGCGCACGAGGTCCTCATCGCGCACCCGGACGTCGTGGAGGCACTGGCCGAGCGCGGCATCACCGACCTCGACCTGGTCCTCATCGACACGTGGGCCTACGGGCACTCGCTCATCCCCGAGGGGCTGCAGGACCGCCGGGTCGGCTGGACCGACGTCTGGCTCCGCTCGGCACCGAACGGCAACCCCTACGCCCACCCGGTCATGGGCCTGCACTTCGTCGTCGACCTCAACACCATGGAGCTGCTGCGGGTCGAGGACACCCCGCCGCCCCCGCGCCCCGACGTGATGGGCGAGTACGTGCCTGCCCTGGTGCCCGGCCTCCAGCAGCGCACGGACGTCAAGGCGCTGGAGATCACCCAGCCCGAGGGCGTCTCGTTCACCCTCGACGGCAACGAGCTGCGCTGGCAGAACTGGACGATGCGGTTGGGCTTCAACCACCGCGAGGGACTGGTCATCCACCGGGTGGGCTACGACGGGCGGTCGATCGCCCACCGGCTGTCCTTCGCCGAGATGGTCGTCCCGTACCGCGACCCGAGCCCGGACCACCACCGCCGGACCGCCTTCGACATCGGCGAGTGGGGGCTGGGCTTCATGACCACGTCGCTGAAGCTGGGCTGCGACTGCCTCGGCGAGATCACCTACGTCGACGCCGTCCTGCACGACACCCGCGGCGAGCCCTACACGATCGAGAACGCCATCTGCCTGCACGAGGAGGACGACGGCGTGCTGTGGAAGCACGTCGACGAGAAGGCCGGTTCGGAGGTCCGCCGGTCGCGGCGGATGGTCGTCTCCTTCCACGCCACCGTGGCCAACTACGAGTACCTGACCTACTGGCGCTTCTACCAGGACGGCACGATCGAGTGCGAGGTCCGCGCCACCGGGATCATGGTGACCAGCGCGTTCGACGACGCTCCCCCGCCGTACGGCTCGGTGGTCGACGAACGCACCTACGCCCCGTTCCACCAGCACTTCATCGTCGCCCGCATGGACATGGAGGTGGACGGTCCCGAGAACACCGTGGTGGTGTCCGAGAGCGAGGCCCTGCCCGTCTCGGAGGACAACCCCTACGGCCTGGCCCTGGTGCAGCGCAGCCGCCCGCTGCTCACCGAGTGCGAGGGCAGGCAGGACGTCGATTGGGCCACCCAGCGCAGTTGGAAGGTGGTCAACCGCAACCGGCCCAACCGGCTCGGGACGCCGACCGGCTACAAGCTGGTCCCCTCCGCGTCGATCCCGGCGATGTTCGACCGCAACTCACCGGTGCTCCGGCGGGCCGAGGCGATCGAGCACCCGCTGTGGGTGACGCCGTTCGCCGAGGAGGAGCGCTGGCCGTCCGGGGAGTTCTGCAACCAGAGCCGCCGGGACGCCGGCCTGCCGGAGTGGACGAAGGCCGACCGGTCGATCGCCGACACCGACATCGTGCTCTGGCACGTGTTCGGCATCCACCACATCACCCGGCCCGAGGACTGGCCGGTGATGCCGGTCGACGTGGTCAGCTTCCAGCTCAAGCCGGTCGGCTTCTTCGACCGCAACCCGGCGCTCGACGTGCCACCGGCCCCGTCGCGGTGCCACTGAAGGAGGACTCCCCTGCCCCCGCCCCTGGCAGGCTCGCGACAGGCCCCGTCCAGAAGTTCGCGCGAGCTGGCGAGCGGTGAGGAGGACGGGGTCCTCGTACGTGCAGGAGGGCCGGGACAGATGACGCAACCACTCGGTGCGGCGGCGCTGCCGCGGTTCCTCGCGCGCAGCGCGGCGGGGGCCGCGGCGGGCTGCGCCGCCGTA
>NZ_SPQN01000055.1 GCF_004571065.1 Geodermatophilus sp. DF01-2 | reverse complement strand
GGGCCGCGGCGGTCGCGGCCGGCCCGGGCACGTTCGCGCCCGCCTGGCTCGACGCGCTGGACGCCGTCGACGGCGCGGCGCTGGCCGCGGCGGACGTCCGGTGAGACGCCCGTTCGACCTCACCCTCTACCTGGTCACCGACACCGCGCTGTCCCGCCCGCGGCCGGTCGCCGAGGTCGTCCGTGCCGCGGTCGCCGGCGGCGTCACCGCCGTCCAGGTGCGGGACAAGACCGCCTCCCGTCGGCAGCTGCTCGACCTCACCCGCTCGGTGCAGGCCGCGCTGGCCGAGCGGCCGGACGTCGCCGTGTGGGTCAACGACGCCGTCGACGTCGCCCTGCTCGCCGACGCCGACGGCGTGCACATCGGCCAGGACGACCTGCCGCCGGCCGAGGTGCGCGCGCTGATCGGCCCCGACCGGCTGCTCGGCCTCAGCGTCTCCTCCGTCGCCGAGCTGGACGTCGCCCGCGCCCTGCCGGCCGGCACCGTCGACGTCGTCGGCATCGGCCCGGCGTGGACGACGCCGACCAAACCCGACGCCGGGACCGCGCTCGGCCCGGACGGCGTCCGCGCGCTGGCCGGAGCCGCCTCCGCGGCCGGTTTGACCGCGGTCGCGATCGGCGGGATCGACGCCGCGCGCGCTCCCGAGGTGGCCGCGACCGGGGTGGACGGCGTCTGCGTCGTCTCGGCGGTGTGCGCTGCAGCCGATCCGGCCGCCGCCGCCCGGTCGCTGCGCGCCGCGATCGAGGGGGTGCGGGTGTGAGCGAGGTGCGCACAGCGCTCACCGTGGCGGGCAGCGACCCCAGCGGCGGCGCCGGCATCCAGGCCGACCTCAAGACCTTCAGCGCCCTCGGCGTCTACGGGACGGCGGTGCTCACCGCGCTGACCGCCCAGAACACCCGCGGGGTCACCGGCGTGCACGGCGTCCCGCCGGAGTTCGTCGCCGAGCAGCTGCAGACCCTCTTCGTCGACGTCGAGGTGCACGCCACCAAGGTCGGCATGCTCGGCACCGCCGACGTCGTGCGCGCGGTCGCGGCCTCGCTCGCCGACCGCCCCGCCGGCCCGGTGGTCTGCGACCCGGTGATGGTGGCGACCAGCGGCGACCGGCTCATCGACGACGCCGCGGTCGACGCCGTCCGCACCGACCTGCTGCCACTCGCCGACCTGGCCACGCCCAACGTGCCGGAGGCCGCCGTCCTGCTCGGTGTCCCCCCGGCCACCGACGTCGACCAGTTGCCCGGCCAGGCCACCGCGCTGCTGGAGCTGGGCCCCCGGGCGGTGCTGCTCAAGGGCGGGCACCTGGGTGGGGACGAGAGCGTCGACGTCCTGGCCACGGCGGACGGCGTCACGGTGACCCGGCGGCCCCGCGTGGCGACGACGTCGACGCACGGCACCGGCTGCACGCTGTCCTCCGCCCTCGCCGCGCTGGCGGCGCGGGGCCGCACCGACGACTGGACGCAGCTGGTCGACCCCGCCCGCGACTACCTGCAGCAGGCGCTGGCCGCCGGCGAGAGCCTGAGCGTGGGGTCGGGCCACGGTCCCGTGCACCACTTCGCCGGCATCTGGGGGGAGTAGGCCCCACGCCGCACAATGGGGAGTCGGCCGGCGGACGGAGGTGGGGCGTGCGGCGGGAGGCGAGCATCCTGCACCTGGACCTCGACGCCTTCTTCGCCGCGGTCGAGCAGCGCGACAAGCCATCGTTGCGCGGGCGGCCGGTCGTCGTCGGCGGCGTGGGCGGCCGCGGAGTCGTGGCCACGGCGTCCTACGAGGCCCGCGCCTACGGGACCCACTCGGCGATGTCCACCGCCGAGGCCCGGCGCCGCTGCCCGTCCGGGACGGCATTCCTCGGCGGCCGGTTCGCCGCCTACCGCCGCACCTCCGACGTCGTCATGGCGCTGCTGCGCGAGCTCTCGCCGCTGGTCGAGCCGGTGTCGATCGACGAGGCCTACGTCGACCTCGCCGCCGGCCCGGGGCACGACCTGTCGGTCGACGGCGTGACCGCCCTGGCCCGGCAGCTGAAGGTCGACATCGCCGCGGCCACCGGCGGCGTGACCGGGTCGGTGGGCATCGGCAGCTCCAAGCTGATGGCCAAGATCGCCTCCGACCTCGACAAACCGGACGGGCTGGTCGTCGTCCCGCGGGGCAGCGAGCTGGACGTGCTGCATCCCTTGCCGGCCACCCGGCTGGGCGGAGTGGGGCCGGCGACGGCCGAGCGGCTGCACCGGGTGGGCGTCACGACCGTCGCGGACCTCGCCGCCAAGTCGCTGCCCGACCTGGTGGCGCTGGCGGGGCGGGCGCACGGCGCCGGCCTGTACGCGCTGGCCCGGGCCGAGGACGACCGGCCGGTGGTCGCCGAGCGGGAGGCGAAGTCGATCTCGCAGGAGGAGACCTTCGCCCGCGACCTCACCGACCGGACGGTGCTCGGCCGGCAGATCGACGGCATGGCGGCGCGGGTCGGTAGCCGGCTGCGCACCGCCGCCTACTCCGGCCGGACGGTGACGCTCAAGCTGCGCCGCTACGACTTCACCACGCTCACCCGCTCGCAGACCCTGCCGCAGCCGACCGACGACCCGCGGGTGATCGCCTCGATCGCCCACCGGCTGCTGGCCGAGGCCGGCACCCAGGGCGGGCTGCGGCTGCTCGGGGTCGGCGTCTCCGGGCTGTCGCCCTACGCCCAGGGCGACCTGTTCGCCGCCGCCGACGCACTGGAGCCGCCGGACGTCGCGGCGGGTGACGAGCCTCGCGAGGAGACCCCGGAGCCGGTGACCGCCGAGGCGCGGTGGTGGCCCGGCCAGGACGTCCGGCACGACGAGCTCGGCCCCGGCTGGGTGTGGGGCCGCGGCCTCGGGCGAGTGACCGTGCGGTTCGAGGGCCCGCTCACCGCGCCCGGACCGGTGCGCACGCTGGCCGCCGACGACCCCGCCCTGCAGCCGGCGGAGCCGCCGGACTGGCGAGCCGGCCCCCTGACGGTGAAAGCGTGACGGTCTCCTGAAGAAACCGTCCGTCGCCGCCGTTGTCCAACGTGATGACCGATATGCCGACGTGTCCGCGTGGTTGTCCGTCGGTGAGGGTCGTGCGCGACGGCCCACAGCGCACCGAAGGCGGCACCGCCAGCGGTATCGCTGCGTCGAGCCCGACGGCACGTTCCACCGCTTCGTGGGCGAGGGCAGCCTGAGCCTCCATTCCGAAGCACTACGCGAATGGCGCGGTCGAGGCTCCGCTGGAGGAGGTGCAGCGCATCCTCGGCAGGCGCCGGTGGACCTTCCGCAACGCAGACCGGATGAACCTGCTGCTGGAGCTGTCCGCATTCGCTGCAACCGCGACGACGACGAAGCCGACTTCACCAAGACGCTGCGCAAGCAGCTGTCGAAGGGCACGGCCCCGGGCAGCCTCCGACACGACCCGCGCCTGCCGGGACGCCGTGTCTCGACCTCCAGCCTGCGCGCGTGGATGCCGCAGCAGCCGGCCCGCCACCAGCCCCGGTTCCCGGCCAAGAAGCCGGCCGGCGTCCCCCCTCTGGGAGGCGCCGTGCCGTGTCAGGGCGTGCGGGTCTCGTCCTCGTTGTCGAAGGTGAGGGTCAGTGTGGAGTGGTAGGCGGGAGAGGCCCCGAAGACCTCGTCGTGGCTTCGGACCGGCGCCTGGCCAGCGGGCCATACCTCGACGGCCCTGAACGAGTAGCCGTCCTGTTCGGCGGCCTCGAAGGTGAACTCCACGGCCCCTCCGGTATCGAGAGCTCTGTACCCGGAGACGAGAACGGCTGAGAAGTGCGTCCAGCAGCCGCCCGGAGTGGCCGCGGAGTCGATGACTCCCCATCCCTCCTCGGCATGCCACACGCGGACCGTGCCCGGTGAGGTCATGCATCCAGTATCGCGGCGTCGTCCGACGTGGGTGCCGAGATGACGACGCGCCTATCCCACCGAGATCGAGGAGGGATCGCACTTTCACCGTAAGGGGGGCGAGCCGGTCAGTAGGGCGCGCGCAATCCGGCGAACATCGGGAAGTGGCGGACGTTGCGGGTCAGGGGCCGGGCGTCCAGCAGGATGGCGGTGGCCGCGATGGCCAGGTCGGCGCCGTCGATGCCGTGGTGGCTCGGCAGCCAGGTCCGGCCCAGCTCGCCGGCCCGCTCCGCCACTTCGGCGTCCACCGGGTGCCAGCGCAGCGCCGACAGCAGGAACCGCGTTCGCTGCTCCTCGCCGGCGCGCATGCCGGCCAGGACCTCCAGCCGGGTGATCTCGCTGGCGTGCAGTGGGCCGGCCGACCGTTCGCGCTCGAGCACGGCAGTGGCGTCCGCGGAGCCCCGGAGGTGATCGATCAGCACCGAGGTGTCGACCAGGACCGTCATGGCGTGTCTGCCGCCCGCCGCCCCGACCGCAAACGATCCACCCACTCTGCGCCGTCCTCGTCCCGCCCCTGCCATGCTCCGGCGGCCCGTCGCAGGGCCGCCAGGTCCGCGTCGACCGATCGGTCCGTTGCGTACGTGGCTCGGACGGCGTCGCGGATCAGGGCGGAGATCGACCGACCGGTCCGCGCGGCCTCGTTGTCCAGGAGACGGCGCTCCTCCTCGGTGAGGGAGATCTGCGTCCGCTGCATCATGATGTAACGCTACATCGCCAACTGCCGATCTCCGGGCGCTGCACCGGCGGCGGGTCCCGGCGTGGGATGTGCATCCCCCGGGCGAGGATGCGGGCGGCCTGACGACGACGGCGGACCCGCGACGTGGAATGGCCCCCGCCGACTCCTGGGCCGAGGCAGATGACAGCACGACACGGCGACGAGCAGATCGAGCAGGCGGCCCGCCGCTTCGAGCAGCTGGCCGACGACCTGGACCCGGACACCGCGCAGGTGATGGACACCGCTGACCTGCAGCGGGTCGCCGCCGCCTCCGAAGCGGTGCGGGCCCGACGAGGTCCGGCTGCGCGAGGCGGTCGCCGCGGCGCGGGAGCGGGGCAGGTCTTGGAACCAGATCGCAGTCGCCCTCGGAGTCTCCCGCCAGGCGGCCCGTCAGCGCTTCACCGACAGAGCCCCCGCCTGACCGCCACGCCGGCCGGTCAGCCAGCAGTGGAACTGGCCCGCAACGGGATTGGCCTCCGACTCACCGACGGCCGCACGCTGCCAGGCGGCATCGCCGTCAGCAGCTGCGCGCACTCCGCCCCGTAGCCACCCGCGCGTCAGCATGTGTTGACGCCGTCCCGGTCACGCCCCGGTGACCTCTGATTGAGCCCCACCGCAGGCGAAGGGCTGACCGCCGTGCGTGAAGGCGGGGGAAGGAGCTCGCGAAGGGACGCCGACCGGGGCGCGACCGCCTGCGGTGGAGGTTGCGGGTGTAGGACGACGGTGCCCGCATGGGGGTCCAGCGAAGCGGATGCCCATGTGAGCCGGGGTGCGTCGCTCGGACTCCTCCCGGGCCGGGAGAAGATGCGCGCATGAGCAGCGCGGATCCCGCTCCGACGTCGTCCGTCCGGTCCTGGTGGGGGTGGGGACGTGCCGAGCGGGCGCTGAGCGACGACGAGTGCATCGCCACCGCCGCAGCCCTGCCCGGGCTGCCGGACCGCCCCCGGCCCGTGCCCCGGCTGGCCGACGTCGACCTGCCGCCCTCACGGATCACACCGCCGTCGCCCCTGCCGGTCTCGACCGCCCCGGCGGACCGTGCCGGGCACGCCTACGGCAAGGCCTACCGCGACGTCGTCCGTGCGCTGGACGGGGACCTGTCGGGCGCGCCGGACGCCGTGGCGTTCCCGGAGTCCGAGGCCGAGATCGTCGACCTGCTCGACTGGGCGGGGTCGGCCGGCGTCGCCGTCGTCCCGTACGGCGGGGGGAGCTCCGTCGTCGGCGGGGTCGAGTACCGGGGAGGTGGCCCCTGGCTGTCGGTGGACCTGACCCGGCTGGACCGGGTGCTGGAGGTGGACCGGGTCAGCCGGGCCGCCCGGATCCAGGCCGGTGCCCTGGGGCCCGTGCTCGAGGAGCAGCTGCGCCCGCACGGGCTGACGCTGCGCCACTTCCCGCAGAGCTTCGAGTTCTCCACGCTCGGCGGCTGGCTCGCCACCCGGGCCGGTGGCCACTACGCGACGCTGTACACGCACGTCGACGACCTGGTCGAGTCGATGCGCGTGGTAACCCCGGTCGGCGTGAGCGAGTCGTGGCGGCTGCCGGGATCGGGCGCCGGCCCGTCGCCGGACCGGCTGTTCCTCGGCTCGGAGGGGACGCTCGGGATCATCACCGAGGCCTGGATGCGCCTGCAGGACCGTCCGCGGTGGAAGGCGTCCACCTCGGTCGCGTTCGGGGACATGGCGGCGGCCGTCGGCGCCGTGCGCGCCATCTCGCAGGCGGGGCTGTACCCGGCGAACTGCCGGCTGCTCGACTCCGGCGAGGCGGCGCTCTCGGGCGCGGCGCACGCGGGGGAGTGCGTGCTCGTGCTCGGGGTGGAGTCGGCCCTGGAGCCGGTCGACGGGCGGCTGGCGACCCTCGTGGGCCTCGCCCGGGACTCCGGTGGACAGCCTGCGCCGTCCGCCGGTGGAGGTCGCGACGACGCCGCCGACGCGTGGCGGTCGTCCTTCCTCCGGATGCCCTACGTCCGGGACGGCCTGGCCCGGATGGGTGCGATCGTCGAGACCTTCGAGACGGCGTGCACCTGGGACCGCGCCGAGGAGCTCTACGCGACCGTGCGCAGCGAGGTGGCGGCCGCGGTGACGTCGGTGACCGGGTCGCCGGGCACGGTGAACTGCCGGTTCACGCACGTGTACCCGGACGGCCCGGCGCCCTACTTCACCGTCCTGGCCGCGGGACGGCGCGGGTCGGAGGTGGCGATGTGGGACGAGATCAAGGCGGCGTCCATGGAGGTCGTGGGCCGGCTGGGCGCGACGGTCACCCACCACCACGCCGTCGGCCGCGACCACCGGACCGGCTACGACCGACAGCGGCCCGAGCCGTTCGCCGTCGCCCTGCGCGCCGCGAAGGCCGCGCTGGACCCGGCCGGCGTCCTCAACCCCGGCGTGCTCATCGACCCGGCCCCCGCCGTGCCAGGGTGACGGCATGACCGAGACCAGCGCCTGGGTGCGGATGACCCAGGAGGACCCGAACCACTCGGCCGCCTACGTGCAGCGGTTCCGCGACCTCGCCGCGCAGGGGTTCGACCTCGCCGGCGAGGCACGGCTGGTCGACGCGATGCTGCCGCGCGGCTCCCGGGTGCTCGACGCCGGCTGCGGCCCGGGCCGGACCGGCGGCTGGCTGGCCCGCGCCGGGCACGACGCCGTCGGGGTGGACGTCGACCCGGTGCTGATCGCCGCCGCCGAGGAGGACCATCCCGGTCCGCGGTGGATCGTCGGCGACCTCGCCGAGCTCGACCTGCCCGCGCTCGGCATCGCGGAGCCGTTCGACGTCATCGTCAGCGCCGGCAACGTGATGGCCTTCCTCGCGCCGGGCACGCGGGTCGCCGTCCTGCAGCGGCTCCGGGCGCACGTGGCACCGGACGGGCGCGCGGCCATCGGCTTCGGCGCCGGCCGCGGCTACGCCTTCGACGAGTTCCGGGACGACGCTCGGACGGCCGGCTGGGCCGAGGACCTGCTGCTGTCCACGTGGGACCTGCGGCCGTTCACGCCGGAATCGGACTTCCTGGTCGCCATCCTCCGCCCCGCCCCGTGATCGAGGTCGGCCGTGGCTCTGCCCGGGCTTCCCCCGTGTTGATCATGGGATTCGAGCGGCCGAGCACGGCGTGTCGGCGCGTGTCGCCGGTAACAAGCCCATGATCAGCTCGGGAGGGCGGCGGGGATGCCGGGGGCTGGGCGCACGGCGCGGGCTCACCGGTCAGCGCTCCCGGGCGCCGAGGGCGAGGGTCAGCTCCAGCACGCATTGGGGGTCGTCGAGGCGCTCGCCGTAGAGGTCGCGCAGCTGACCCATGCGGTAGCGGACGGTCTGCGGGTGCACGAAGAGGTCGGCGGCGACCTTCTCCCGCCGTCCGTGGTGCAGCAGCCAGGAGCGCAGCGTCTCGACCAGCTTCTCGCGGGGACCGGGGCCCAGCTCGTCCAGCGGGGCGAGCACCTGGGCGCGCAGGTCGGCCAGCGCCTCACCGTCGGCCCGCAGGACCAGGTCCGCGAGCCGCAGCTCGGTGTCGACCGGCACCTCGCCGTCCGGGCGCAGGCCCAGCTGCAGCGCCCGCAGCGCCCGCGAGTAGGAGGACCGGGCCTGCTGCCACGGACGGGGCGGGCCCACGACGGCCTCCCGACCCGACAGCGCCCGGACCAGCTGGGCGCGGGCGTACCCGTCGGCGTCCGGCACCAGCAGCACTGCCCGCTCGGCCGCCGGCTCGGCACCGGGCAGGTCCTCGCCGGCCTGCAACGTGCGGACGTCCATGACCGCGAGCGCACCGCGGGCGCGGGCGTCCGGCAGCAGCACCGCGGTGAGCGTCCGCGGCGGCGTCCAGTCCGCCCGCTCCGCCGCGACCTGCAGGTCGTAGGGGGACGCACCGGTCAGCAGCAGCTCGGCCAGCCGCTCCAGGTGGCGGCGCCGCAGCCGCCCGCTGGTGTCGAGCTGGTCGGCGTGCCCGGAGGCGCTGGCGGCCGAGAGCTGGTCGATGTAGGCGAAGACCAGCTCGGCGAAGCGGGCCAGCGAGCCGGCGGGCATGCCCGCCGCCACCGCCGTCTCGCTCAGGTGTCGCCACGCCACCCGCGCGCCCACCCGGTAGGCGGCCAGCAACGCGTCCATGGTCCGGCCGGTGCGCGCCTCTCCTCGGCCGAGGGCGTAGGCGCCCTCGAGCGCGGGGCCGATGGGCCGGCTGGGGTCCGCCCCGCCGGTCGCCGTCGCCAGTTCCAGGAAGCCGCCCAGGGCCAGCTGGACGGCGTTCTCGATCTTCCGACCCATCGGTCCGCTGAACGCCTCGGCGTAGCTGGGCACCTCGACGACGATCGCGGCCACGGTCCGCTCGGCGACGGCCGGGAGTCCGGCCCGCATCGCCGCCGCGACCTCGGGCGGAAAGGTGTCCTGCTCCGGTGCCATCGAGACTTCCCGTCCGTCAAGGAGCTTTGTTCGCCGGGGACAGTATCCGGCGCCACGTTCACGCCCAGAGCACAGGTGATTGCGCGCAGAGCTGGGAACCATCAGAGGTATGACAGCGACCGCTCCGCGCTTTCCTGCGGCCCGGCCGGCTCTGAGCGGGCTGCGCAACCGGGTGATGCGCCTCGCCGAACTCGCCACGACCCCGCTGCTGCCCGCCGACTACCTGGACATGGTCAGCCCGCTGCGCGCGGGCGCCGACCTGCGCGGCCGCATCGTCGCCGTGCACCGGGAGACCCGGGACGCCGCCACGCTGGTCATCCGCCCGGGCGCCGACTGGCAGCGCCACGTGCCCGGCCAGTGGGTGCGCATCGGCATCGACGTCGACGGCGTCCGCATGTGGCGGGCCTACTCGCTGACCTCCCACCTGGACCGGCCGGACGGCTGCATCGCCATCACCGTCAAGGCCATCCCCGGCGGCAAGGTGAGCAACCACCTGGTGCACCGGACGCAGCCGGGCACGCTGGTGCACCTCGACCAGGCCACCGGCGAGTTCGTGCTGCCGTCGCAGGCGCCGGCCAAGGTCCTGTTCGTCACCGCCGGCTCCGGCATCACCCCGGTCATCGGCATCCTGCGCAACCACGGCGAGCTCGCCGACGTCGTCGTGGTGCACTCGGCCCCGACGGCGGACGACGTCGTCTTCGGCACGGACCTGCGGGAGCTGGCCGCCGCCGGCCGGATTCGGCTGGTCGAGCAGCACACCGACACCGCCGGGATGCTGGACGCCGCCGCCATCGCCGAGCTGGTCCCCGACCTCGCCGAGCGCGCCACCTGGGCGTGCGGGCCGGTCGGCATGCTCGAGGCCCTGGAAGAGCACTGGAGCGCCGCCGGCATCGCCGACCGGCTGTTCACCGAGCGCTTCCGGCCCACCGTCCTCGTCGCCGGCGAGGGCGGCACGGTGACCTTCACCGAGAACGGCACGAGCATCGAGGCCGACGGGGCCACCCCGATCCTCGACGCCGCCGAGGACGCCGGCGTCCTCATGCCCAGCGGCTGCCGCATGGGCATCTGCTACGGCTGCGTGCTGCCGCTCCGCGAGGGCGCCGTCCGGGACCTCCGCAACGGCGAGGTCACCACGGCCGCGCCGGGCGACGGCGTCCTGATCCAGACCTGCGTGAGCGCCGCCGCCGGTGCCTGCGCCATCGACCACTGACCCCCGAGAACAGGGAGCCCGGCATGACCGCGCTGCAGAAGAAGGACGTCAACCCGATCGCCCACCTCACGCCGGAGGACATCGAGCTCATCGGCAAGGAGCTCGACGAGATCCGGCAGGGCGTCGTCGACAGCCGGGGCGAGGCCGACGCGCGCTACATCCGCCGCGTCATCGACGTCCACCGCAAGATCGAGCTGGGCAGCCGCGCCGTCCTGCTGGCCTCCGGCTTCGCGCCCGCGTGGATCGTCGGAACCATCGGCCTGTCGGTCGCCAAGATCCTCGAGAACATGGAGATCGGGCACAACATCCTGCACGGCCAGTGGGACTGGATGCGGGACCCGAAGATCCACTCCACGACGTGGGAGTGGGACATGGCCAGCCCCGCCGAGCAGTGGAAGCACTCGCACAACGAGCTGCACCACACGTACACGAACGTGATCGGCAAGGACAACGACCTCGGCTACGGCATCATGCGCGTCGACGAGGACCAGCCGTGGCAGCCGTTCCACCTCGGTCAGCCGCTGTGGAGCTTCGTCAACGCCTGCTTCTTCGAGTACGGCATCGCCGCCTACGACCTGGAGCTGGGCGCGGTCATCGCCAAGAAGCAGACCGGGGACCCCGAGTTCCGGGCGCGCGCCAAGGCGGTGCTGCGCAAGATCGGCCGGCAGGTGCGCAAGGACTACGTCGTCCACCCGCTGCTGTCGGGGCCGAACTTCCTCTCGACCCTCGCGGCCAACTTCACCGCCAACATCGTCCGCAACCTGTGGTCGAACTCGGTGATCCTCTGCGGGCACTTCCCCGAGGGCGTCGAGACCTTCGAGAAGAAGTCGATCGACGGCGAGACCCGCGGCGAGTGGTACCTGCGCCAGATGCTCGGCTCGGCCAACATCTCCGGCTCCAAGGCCATGCACATCATGACCGGGAACCTCTCGCACCAGATCGAGCACCACCTGTTCCCGGACCTGCCGAGCAACCGGTACGCCGAGATCGCGCCGAAGATCCGCGACCTGTTCGACCGCTACGGCCTGAACTACCACACCGCACCGCTGCCCCAGCAGGTCGGCTCCGCCTGGCACAAGATCATCCGGCTCTCGCTGCCCAACGGTTGGCTGGAGCTGACCAACGGCCGCAACCTGCTGCCCCAGCTGGCGGTGCTCTACAAGATGACCACCGGCGGCCCCAAGGTCCGCCGCACGCTCCAGCGGAAGCTGACCGCGGGCGTCCGGCTGACCCGGGCGGCCGCCGCCGCCTGACCGGCTGCCGCTCCACCCGCGCACCGTGGAACGGCTGAGGCCCAGAACCACTACGGTTCTGGGCCTCTGCCGTTCAGTACTGCTCGACGGCGCCGTGCTCCACGTGGAACACCGCCCCGGTGCGCGTTGGTCGTGCCGGTGTCGGACGCCAGGCGCCGATGACTCGGTGGTTAACCTCGCTCAGTGCTGACGGGCTCGCTGCGCAACCAGATCGACCGTGTGTGGGACGCCTTCTGGTCGGGTGGCATCGCCAACCCGCTCGAGGTCATCGAGCAGATCACCTACCTGCTGTTCGTCCGGCGCCTGGACGACATCCAGTCGCGCGAGGACGACCGGGCCCGGCTGCTGAGGCGACCGGTGGAGCGGCAGGTCTTCCCCGAGGACGGCGGCGAGCTGCTGCGCTGGTCCCGGTTCAAGAACCTCGAGCCCGGTGAGATGTACGAGGTCGTCAGCAACGGCGTCTTCCGGTTCCTGCGGACGCTCGGCGAGGGGTCGACCTACTCGCAGCACATGAAGGACGCCCGCTTCACCATCCCGACGCCGGCGCTGCTGTCGCGGGTCGTGGACATGCTGGACAAGGTCCCGATGGACAACCGCGACACCAACGGCGACCTCTACGAGTACATGCTGTCGAAGATCGCGACCTCGGGGCACAACGGTCAGTTCCGGACGCCGCGGCACGTCATCCAGCTGATGGTCGAGATGGCCGCCCCGGCGCCGAGGGACGAGATCTGCGATCCGGCCTGCGGCACCGCCGGCTTCCTCGTGGCCGCGGGTGAGTACGTGCGCGACCGCCACCCCGAGGCCCTCGTCGACCGGGAGCAGAACCGGCACTTCAACGAGAGCATGTTCCACGGGTACGACTTCGACTCCACGATGCTGCGAATCGGCAGCATGAACATGCTGCTGCACGGGGTCGAGCAGCCCGACATCCGCTACCGCGACTCGCTGTCGGACGGCGCGAGCGACGAAGCGGAGCTGTACTCGCTGATCCTGGCCAACCCGCCGTTCGCCGGCTCCCTCGACTACGAGTCGGTGGCTCGCGACCTCCAGCAGGTCGTGAAGACCAAGAAGACCGAGCTGCTGTTCCTGGCGCTGTTCCTCCGGCTGCTGAAGGTCGGCGGCCGGGCGGCGGTCATCGTGCCGGACGGCGTGCTGTTCGGGTCGACGAAGGCGCACAAGGAGCTGCGCCGGACGCTGGTCGAGGACCACAAGCTCGACGGCGTCGTGAAGCTGCCCAGCGGGGTGTTCAAGCCCTACGCCGGGGTCTCGACGGCCATCCTGCTGTTCACCAAGACCGGCGTCGGCGGCACCGAGGACGTCTGGTTCTACGAGGTGACCGCCGACGGCTGGTCGCTGGACGACAAGCGCGCGCCGCTGCTGGACGCCGAGAAGCTCGGACCGCGGCCTGCATCGCCGCTGGCGGACGGCGAGCACGCGAGGAACAACCTGCCGGACGCGCTGGCCCGGTGGTTCGAGCGGGACGGCGACGAGAAGAAGCGGGAGCGGACGGAGCAGAGCTTCTGCGTGCCCAAGGCCGACGTCGTCGCCGCTGGCTACGACCTCTCGCTGAACCGCTACAAGGAGGTCGTGCACGAGGAGGTCGAGTACCGGCCGCCGCTGGAGATCATCGCCGAGCTGGAGCAGCTGGAGACGGAGATCGCTCAGGGCCTCGCCGATCTCAAGGCGATGCTCGCGTGAGCGCTTGGCCGGTCGTCCGCCTCGACGAAGTCGCAGAAGTCCGCCTCGGCCGCCAGCGTTCACCGAAGAACCACAGCGGCGACGACATGCGCCCCTACCTGCGTGCGGCCAACGTGAGTTGGGACGGACTGCGACTCGCTGACGTGAAGACGATGAATTTCACAGCCGCCGAGCTGGATACCTACCGTCTCGAACCCGGCGACCTGCTGCTCAACGAGGCGTCCGGGAGCCGTAGTGAAGTGGGTAAGCCCGCGCTCTGGCAGGGGGAAATCGGCGACTGCGCGTTCCAGAACACGCTTCTCCGCGTCCGGCCCCGCAAGGTCTTGTCGCGATTCCTGCTGCACTACTTCCGCCACATGGCGAGCACCGGAGGGTTCGCGGAACGGTCCCGAGGCGTCGGCATCCACCACCTCGGGCGCGATGCTCTCGCCAGCCTGCCCACACCGCTACCGCCTTCTGGCGAGCAGCGGCGAATCGCGGACGTCCTGGACCGCGCCGAGGAACTACGCTCAAAGCGCCTCCGGTCCACCACCCTCCTCGACGATCTGGCGCGGTCAATCTTTCTCGACATGTTCGGTGACCCTGTCGTCAATCCCCGTAGGTGGCACCGCGTTGACTTAGGCGATCTTCTGGCGACCATCGAGAGCGGGCAAAGTCCCGTCTGCCTGGACCGTCCGGCCGGCCCCGACGAGTGGGGCGTCCTGAAACTGAGTGCCGTCACGTCGGGTGCCTACCGAGCCGACGAAAACAAGACTCTGCCCGCTTCGGTGGTCCCGCGCACGGAGCACCAGGTAAGAGTCGGCGACGTACTGATCACCCGGAAGAACACCCCGGAACTGGTTGGAGCGAGCGCCCTGGTTGAGTCAACGCCACCACGGATGCTCCTGCCTGACCTGATTTTCCGCCTCCGCATCGATAAGGAGGCGCCGGTACTGTCCGCATACCTGCAGCGGTTGATCAGCACTCCGATGAAGCGCCGCCAGATGCAGCAGCTGTCAGGAGGCTCAGCCGCATCCATGGTCAACATCTCGAAAGGCCGGTTGGCCGGTCTGCCCATCGAGTTGCCGCCTCTATCGCTTCAGCAGGAATTCGTACGGCGCCTCAACCGCGCGACCGAGCAGCAAAATATGCTGGTTGCTCGGACTCCGCAGCTGGACATGCTCGCGGCGGGCCTGCAACACCGCGCGTTCCAGGGGAAGTTGTGACCGTGCCGGGGGAGATGCCGGTCTGGGAGGGATTCCTCGTCCCCGTTCTGCAGGTCCTCTCGGACGGTCAGGTGCGAGGGCGGCGGGAGATGTCCCAGCTCGTCGCCGAGCACGTCGGGCTGACCGAGGAGCAGCGCGCCGAGCTGCTGGAGTCCGGTCAGCCCAAGGCGGACAACCGGATCGGCTGGGCCCTGTCCGGGTTGGCCCGGTCAGCTGCGATCGAGCGCCCACGCAAGGGGCAGTACGTCATCGCCGAGCGCGGTCGCGCGCTGCTGCAGCAGCACCCGGAGGGCCTCACCAACCGGGTGCTCTTCCCGAAGGGGCGAGCCCGGCCCACCGCCGTCGCGGCTGCCCCGGTCGACACCACCGAGGCCCTCGACCCCGTCGAGCAGATCGAGGACGGCGTCCAGCGGATCGAGGATGACGTCGCCGTCCAACTGCTGGACCGGCTGCGCGGGCAGGAGCCGGCGTTCCTCGAGCAGGCCGTCCTGGACCTGCTGGTGGCGATGGGCTACGGCGGGGCGGAGAAGCAGGTCCGTCGCCTGGGCGGCTCCGGCGACGGTGGGGTCGACGGGGTCATCGACCAGGACGCCCTCGGCCTCGACCGCGTGTACGTGCAGGCCAAGCGGTACGCCGAGGACAACGTCGTCGGCCGGGAGACGATCCAGGCCTTCGTCGGCGCCCTGCAGGGCCGGCACGCCAGCCGCGGCATCTTCATCACGACGAGCCGCTTCAGCCAGCACGCGGCCGAGTACGCGGCGACGATCAACCCCCGCGTCATCCTCATCGACGGGGACCGGCTCGCTCGGCTGATGATCCAGTACGGCGTCGGGGTGCAGACCCGGCACACCTATCGCCTGGTCGAGATCGACGAGGACTTCTTCGAGTAGCACTGCCCGGGCCGTCCCGCCCGCGAACGGTCAGGGCAGCAGGGTGAAGGCCGGCACGTGCTCCGGTCGGACGACGCCGAAATGACGACGGTCGACCGTAGCGACCTCCTGGGCACCCAGCCGCTCGGCCGCTGCCACGACAGATGCGTCGACGGTGCCCAGGGGAAGGTCTCGATACCGCGCGACGAGGGTGGCGATGCGCAACCAGTCCCCGGCTGCGACCGGCTCGACGACGAAGGAACCGCCGGCCAGGTCCCCGAGGAAGCGGACCTCCGGCTCGGGTCCGAGGCGGGTCGCCAGGAGGTAGGCGACCTCGGTGATGACGAGGGTGGGGACGACGAGGGGGCCGGGATAGGTCTCCAGCAGCTCCAGGCAAGCGGCGTGGTGGCGGTCGTCGGCGTCGACGTAGGCGTACAGCGGACCGGCGTCGACGATCAGCGGCCCTATCGGTCGACCTCCGCCGCCAGGATCTCCTCGATCCGCTCGGAGACGTCGTCCCGGCCGCCGCGCCCCGCCCCGGCCGCGCCCAGTCGCCGACGGCCGGACGCCACATCGAGGTAGGCCTCCAGCGCCTCCCGGGTGATCTCCGAGATGGTCGTTCCGCGGCGCGCGGCCTCGTGCCGGAGCCGGGCGTCGACCGCCTCCGGGATCTTCACCGTCGTGCGCTTCACGTATGTCAGCATACCGAGCCGGATGGGCATTCGCGGCCGCGGAGCCCAGGGATGCTAGGGACGATGGCCCGCGCCGCGCGGAGCCACCCACTCGTGGGCGGCACCGGTGACCTCGGCCAGCCGCTCGTAGTCGCTGTCGTAGTGCAGGATGGTCAACCGATGCTCCGCCGCGGTCGCTGCCACGATGACGTCCGGCAGCGAGGTACGGTGCTGGCCGCGTAGCGCCAGCCGGTGCTGGACCTCGATCGCAGCCCGTTGGTCACTCAGGTCGTACCAACCCAGTCGTCTCATCCGCTCCAGGATCGAGCGGTACTCGTCCGCGTTGCGTGCGGTGTAGAGCACCTCGAGCGCGGTGATCGTGGCCAGGCCCAGCGAGCCGGTGCGCGCCTCCTGCGCGAGGCGATCCGCCACTGCACGATTCCGCTCGGCCAGGACCCATGCGGAGGTGTCCAGCAGAAAGGTCACCGACGCCAGGCCGTGGTGCGTGGATCCACCTCGGCCAGGCGCTTACCGACCTCCTGGAACCAGTCCGCGAGGTCGTCCGTCTCCTCCTGCTGGCGGCCGGCCGCCTCCCTCAGCGCACGGTTGACTGCCTCCTTCTTGACCCTCGTGCCGTAGCGAGCCATCGCAAGGCGCAGGGCCTCTTCGTCGAGATCGATCACCGTCTTGGCCACCGCCACCTCCTGCCGTGGGTGTATATACGCGAACCCACCTTATATCCTTCCGATTGGGATTCCTCCCAGGAGTGAGGTTGCAGGCGCGACTGAGCGTTACGGTGTCGTCTCGGTGTATGACGCCGTACGGGGGGAGGGCCGGGTGGCGAGCAACTTCGCCTTCCTGCGGGCGGAATGGCCGCAGCTCGCGGAGGAAGCCGCGCGGGCCGAGCACAACACCTTCGGCGACCCGCGCGCCGCCTGCTTCTACGCCCGGCGCGGCCTGGAACTCGCCGTCCACTGGCTCTACGACGCCGAGGGCGCCCTCCGCCGCCCGTACAAGGACGACCTCTCCGCGCTGCTGTTCGAGCCGACCCTGCGCACCCTCGTCGGCCCGGCGGTGCACACGAAGATGGACGTCCTGCGGCGGCAGGGCAATGCCGCCGTCCACCGCAGCAAGCCAGTGACGCCGGGGGACTCGCTGCCCGTCGTCCGCGAGCTTTTCCACGTCCTCTACTGGCTCGCCGACCGGTACAGCCGTCGGCCGTCGGACCGTCCCGGCCACCTGGCGTTCGACGACGCCCTCATCCCCCGCCCGGCGCCTGCCAGCGTGCGCCTGCAGCGCCAGCAGGAACTCCGGGCGCAGGCCGAGCGGTACGCGGCCCAGGACGCCGAGCTCGCGCGGGAGCGGGAGCGCAGCGCCGACCTCGAACGGGAGATCACCGAGCTGCGGGCCGCCGTCGCCGCCGCGACCGCGGCCAACGCGGCCGCACCGGTCGAGCACGACTACGACGAGGCCACGACCCGCGACCTGTTCATCGACCTGCTGCTCCGCGAGGCCGGCTGGCCGCTCGACCAGGAGCGCGACCGCGAGTACCGGGTCACCGGCATGCCGAACGCGGAGGGCGCCGGCTACGTCGACTACGTCCTGTGGAGCGACGACGGCCGACCACTCGGGCTGGTGGAGGCCAAGCGGACACGGATGAACCCGGCCGCCGGCCAGCAGCAGGCCAGGCTCTACGCCGACCGCCTCGAGGCCGAGTTCGGCACCCGTCCGGTCATCTACTACACCAACGGCTACGAGCACTGGATGTGGGCCGACGTCTCGGCGCCTCCTCGCCCCGTGCAGGGCTTCTACACCCGCGACGAGCTCGCCCTTCTCGTGGCACGACGGGCCACGCGGCGCTCGCTGGCCGACACCGTGGTCGACGACCGCATCGTCGAGCGCCACTACCAGGTCCGCGCCATCCGGCGGATCGCCGAGACCTTCGAGGTCGACCGCCAGCGGCAGGCCCTCGTCGTCATGGCCACCGGCGCGGGCAAGACTCGCACGGTCATCGCGCTGACCGACCTGCTGATGAGGGCCAACTGGGCCAAGCGGATCCTCTTCCTCGCGGATCGTGTGGCCCTGGTGAACCAGACCGTCAACGCCTTCAAGGCACACCTGCCGGCCGCGACGACCGTCAACCTGGTCACCGACCGCGCCACGGACGGGCGGGTCTACGTCTCCACCTACCCGACGATGACGGGGCTGATCAACGAGGTGGACGACGAGGGCCGCCGCCGCTTCGGCCCCGGCCATTTCGACCTCGTCGTCGTCGACGAGGCGCACCGGTCGATCTACCGGAAGTACAAGACGATCTTCGAGCACTTCGACGGGCTGCTGGTCGGGCTCACGGCCACGCCCAAGGACGAGGTCGACCGGAACACCTACCGGCTGTTCTCCCTCGAGGACGGCGTCCCCACCGACCACTACGACCTCGACGACGCCGTGGGAGAGGGCTTCCTCGTGCCGCCACGGGCGGTGTCGGTACCGCTGCGCTTCCTGCGCCAGGGCATCCGCTACGACGACCTGCCCGAGGAGGAGAAGGAGGCCTGGGACCTCACCGAGTGGGACGACGACGGCCCGACCCCCGACGCGGTCGAGGCCGCGGCTCTGAACAGCTGGCTGTTCAATGCCGACACCGTGGACAAGGTGCTCGCCACCCTCATGACGCAGGGCCACCGGGTGGCCGGCGGCGACCGGCTCGGGAAGGCCATCGTCTTCGCCAAGAACAACGACCACGCACACTTCATCAAGCAGCGGTTCGACGCGCAGTACCCGCAGTACAACGGCGAGTTCGCGCAGGTCGTCACCTACCGGACGACGTACGCGCAGACCCTGATCGACGCCTTCTCCACCCCGGGCAAGGCCCCGCACATCGCCATCTCGGTCGACATGCTCGACACCGGGATCGACGTCCCCGACGTGGTCAACCTCGTCTTCTTCAAGCCCGTCCGGTCCAAGTCCAAGTACTGGCAGATGATCGGCCGTGGGACGCGCCTGCGGCCCGACCTCTACGGGCCCGGCCAGCACAAGGCCGACTTCTACCTGTTCGACTTCTGCCAGAACATCGAGTACTTCGACCAGCAGGTCGTCCCGCCGGCCGGCCCGGTGACCCCGTCACTCATGGAGCGCCTGTTCGCGGCGCGGGTCGAGCTCCTCACGCGCCTGCACGGCAGGGTGTCCGAGCAGGCCACGAAGGACGACGGCACGGCGAGCGAGGCCGGCCTGCGGCGGGACCTCTCGCTGCTGCTGACCGAGCGGGTGGGCGGCATGAGCGTCGAGAACGTCATCGTGCGCCCGCATCGGCAGATGGTGGAGCGGTACTCCCGCCCCGAGGCATGGCAGGAGCTCGACGCGAGTACGGCGCACGAGGTCACCGAGCAGCTGGCCGGGCTCCCGAGCACGGTCTCCGAGGACGACGAGCAGGCCAAGCGCTTCGACGTCCTCGTGCTGAGGCTGCAGCTCGCCGCCGTCGACGGCGATCCGGCGTTCGACCGCCTGCGAGGCCACGTCCAGCAGATCGCGACGGCGCTGCTGGAGCAGACGCAGATCCCGGCCGTGCGGGAGCAGCTGGAGCTGCTGGACGACGTCGCCGGCGACGAGTGGTGGACGGATGTGACCCTGCCGCTGCTGGAGCTCGTCCGGCGTCGGGTACGGAGCCTGGTCCAGCTCATCGACAAGGCGCGACGCACCATCGTCTACACCGACTTCGCCGACCAGATCGGCGAGGCGACGGAGATCCCACTCGTCGGCGTCCCGGTGCGCGACGACTTCGAGCGCTTTCGCGCCAAGGCGAGGGCGTACCTCCGGGCCAACGAGAGCCATGTGGCGCTGCAGAAGCTGCGGCGCAACCTGCCGCTCACCCCGACGGACCTCACCGAGCTGGAACGCATGCTCACCGATGCCGGGGTGGCGACCGCGGAGGACCTGGAGAAGGCCCGAACGCAGGCGGAGGGGCTGGGCCTGTTTATCCGCGGCCTGGTCGGACTCGAGCGGGACGCCGCCACCGCTGCGCTGAACACCTTCGTCGCGGGCCGGATCCTGACCGCGAGCCAGCTCGACTTCGTGCAGCTGGTCGTGGCAGAACTCACCGCCCACGGGGCCATGGACCCGGGGTTGCTGTGGGAGTCGCCGTTCACCGGGCTGGCCCCCCAGGGGCCGACCTCGCTGTTCACCGACGCCGACATCACCTCACTCGTCGCCGTGCTCGAGAGTGTCCGGTCGACCGCGCAGCCCGCGGCCGACGTGGTGGCCTGATCGCCATCTCGTCCGACCTGCGGCCCGTCCGTCCCGAGATCGGATCGAGTCGGCGGGCAGCCTGATCCACGTGAAACCGGCATCGAGCAGCGAGGCTGCGAACCTGCTCAGGGCCGCGGCGTGCCTTGGTGGCGCAACAGCAGCCAGCCGGCCGCCGGGTCCCGGACCCACACCGAGCTGCGCAACGACTCCCGCTCGCCGACGCCTCGCGTTGCACGACATCCCGCAGGTCGTCATCGGCCAGCCCGGTGGCCACGGTCAGTTGGCCATGTCCACGAAGCGGCTGTAATGGCCTTGGAATGCGACCGTGACATTCGCCGTAGGCCCATTCCGGTGCTTCACCAACATGATGTCCGCCTCGCCCGCGCGCGGCGACTCTTTTTCGTACATGTCTTCTCGGTGGATCATCATGACCATATCCGCATCTTGTTCGATCGAGCCC
This sequence comes from Geodermatophilus sp. DF01-2, assembly GCF_004571065.1. Taxonomy (GTDB): domain Bacteria; phylum Actinomycetota; class Actinomycetes; order Mycobacteriales; family Geodermatophilaceae; genus Geodermatophilus. The sequence goes on along the minus strand of NZ_SPQN01000055.1, from coordinate 9,302 downwards.
GATTCGCGAAGGTCTGAAAGCATGGGCTTCTTGTCCTGACGTTGCTCCGAACCACGATTCAGCTGCGACATCGCGATGACCGGGACCTCGAGTTCCTTGGCCAGGAGCTTGAGCGCCCGGGAGAACTCCGAGACCTCCTGCTGCCGGCTCTCCACGCGCTTGCCCGACGTCATGAGCTGCAGATAGTCGATGACCACCAGCTTGAGGTCGTTGCGCTGCTTGAGCCGCCGCGCCTTGGCCCGGATCTCCATCATCGTCATGTTCGGCGAGTCGTCGATGTAGAGCGGCGCGTCGGCGATCTCGCCCATCCGGCGGGCCAGCTTCGACCAGTCCTCGTCCGACAGCGTGCCGGCGCGCATGTGGTGCAGCGGCACCTTCGCCTCGGCCGACAGCAGCCGCATGGTGATCTCGTGCTTGCTCATCTCGAGCGAAAAGATGCAGGTGGCCAGCTGGTGCTTCACCGTCGCCGACCGAGCGATGTCCAGGCCCAACGTCGAGTTGTGGGTGGGGATGAAGCTCCGCCCGGCCAGGAACAGGTGGTCCTCGGCGTCGACCTGGATGCACCGCACCGGCACGCTGGCGATCGCGCGCACGTCAGTGATGAAGCGGACGTCGCGCCCACGGGGGCCGTCGGTGGCCTGCTCCTTGTGGGCGAGCTTCTTGCGCTGCAGCCAGAAGACCTCCTCGTCGGTGACGAAGGCCAGTGCCTCGTCGTCGACGTCCTGGACGCGGTGGCCCAGGCTCCCGATCAGTTCGCGCACGTCACTGCGCAGGTCGGGATCAGGGACGACGAACTGCACGGCACCGGAATCGGACACGGTGCCACCGGCGTCGAGCAGACCGGCGAGCAGGGCGCGACGCTGGGCGATCGACGCCCGGAGGTACTCGGCCGGGATCCTCGCGGCACGGCCGACCGCCGTCAGCGCCGATGCGTCCGGCCGCCCGGCAGCCTCGCCGTGGACGTACATGGCGATCTCCGGATCCAGCTCGGCGCGCTCGGCCGCGGACGGGGCGCCGAGCTCCACGCCGACGGCGTACGGCGGCAGCGCGAGCCGCGCCTCCGACAGGACCAGCGGCGCAGCCGTCGACACCGCGTGCGACGGGCTGCCGCTGCCCTCGGCGCGCACGGTTCGTGCGATCTCCTCGGTCGTCCGGACCGCGGCCGGGGCCGCGCGGCCGATCATGTCCTCGGTCAGCCACTGGTGCTGGGCGTCGGCGACGATCACCGAGCCGTCGGAGAAGTGGACCTCGTAGCAGGGCCGGCCGGTCATCACCTCGGTGGCGGCCACGACCGTCGTCGGCCGGCCGTCCGAGCCCATCACCCGGTCACCGACGGCGACCTCGCCCATCGTCGTCCACCCGGTGGGGGTGGCGATGAGTGTGTCGAGCGCCAGGGCCTTGCCGACACCCGGACGCGCCGCGATGACAACCATCTGGCCGGCCTGCAGGCCGTTGGTGAGCTCGTCGAGGTCGCGGATCCCGGTGGGGACACCGCGGGCGGTGCCGCCGCGGGAGGCGATGGCATCGAGCTCGTCCATCGTCGGCTGCAGGACGTCCTCGAGGCGCGCGTAGTCCTCGCTCATGCGCTTCTCGGTGACGTCGTAGATCTCCTGCTGGGCGCGGTCGACGATGTCGTCGACGTCGCCCCGCCCGCCGGCCGCGCCGTAGCCGAGCTGCACCACGCGGGTGCCGGCCTCGACCAGCCGGCGCAGGACCGCCTGCTCGGCGACGATCGCGGCGTAATAGCCGGCGTTGGCCGCCGTGGGCGTGGACTGGATGAGGGTGTGCAGGTAGACCGCGCCGCCCATCTTCGACAGCTGGTCGGTGCGGTTGAGCTCGGCCGCGACGGTGATCGCGTCGGCCGGCTCGCCTCGCCCGTAGAGGTCGAGGATGCAGTCGAAGATCACCTGGTGCGCCGGCCGGTAGAAGTCGTTGCCGTGCAGCACCTCGACGACGTCGGCGATCGCGTCCTTGCTCAGCAGCATGCCGCCGAGCACCGACTGCTCCGCCGCGACGTCCTGCGGCGGCTGCCGGTCGTACTCCGGCGCCGTCGGGGACGGTCGGCTGAACTCGTCGGCCACCGCCACGGTGGGTCCTCCATCCACTCACGGCGCACCCGCGCACAGGCCCCGGCGCGACGGCCGGGACCTGGTGGGGGAAGCACCAGAACGCTGCACACCTGACTCGAACGTGTGTTCGGGTCATTGCTACCGCAGGGAACCGACAGTTCTGCACCGGCGGGAGCGAGGAGGACGTTAGGAAGCGCGGACGGACCAGTCCAACACCGGTGTGCACGTGCTTCTGCACAACTTGTGGACAAGTCGGTGGACACAGACGTGTCGACATGTGGAGACAGCGGGGGACGCCGGGGCGCCGTCCCCCGTATCCCTCGGCTGACCAGCGCAGAGTCCACCCACGGGATGTGGACGGGAGAAATCTGGGAGGAATCCGGGTGTCGTCCTCGGCGTGTCGCAGGGGCGGGCGCAGGAGTCCCAGGGGTCACGCTCGCGCTGCTCCGGTCCGCAACACGCCGCGAGGGGCGCCGGACCGAAGTCCGGCGCCCCTCGCGGGCGGTAGGCCCCCTCCTGGCGCGGCGCCGTCCAGGGCAACCCTCGCCCGTCAGGGGATGGGGGACGGGTCCTGCTACGAAGGGCTCGAGAACGGGTCCTTCGTCAGCCGGGGACGACCTCGATGGCCAGCTGGGTGGTCACCTCGGGGTGCACCCGCACGGTCACGGTGTGCTGGCCGGTGGTCTTGATGCTGCTGGGCAGCTCCACCCGGCGCCGGTCGAGCGCGGGGCCGCCGGCGGCGGTCACCGCGTTGACGACGTCGGCGGTGGTGATGCGGCCGAACAGCCGGCCACCCTCCCCGGCGCGCGCCGGCACGCGGACCGTCAGGCCCGCCAGGCGCCCGGCCACCGCCTGCGCCTCCTCGAGCGAGCGCACCTCACGTGCGGCACGCGCCCGGCGCAGCGACTCGACCTGCTTCTCGGCACCGCGGGTGGCCTTGATGGCCAGGCCGCGGGGCAGGAGGTAGTTGCGGGCGTACCCGCCCTTGACCTCCACCGTGTCACCGGAGGACCCGAGACCGGTGACCTCCTGCGTCAGGATCAGCTTCTGGGTGCTCATGTTCAGCGCGCCGTCGAGGTGTAGGGCAGCAGGGCCATCTCACGGCTGTTCTTGACGGCCGTGGCGACGTCCCGCTGGTGCTGGCTGCAGTTGCCGCTGACGCGGCGGGCACGGATCTTGCCGCGGTCGGAGATGAACTTCCGCAGCAGGGTCGTGTCCTTGTAGTCGATGTAGGTCGCCTTGTCCTTGCAGAACTGGCAGACCTTCTTCTTGGGCTTGCGAACGGGGGGCTTGGCCACCGAAGTTCTCCAGAGAGTGAGGGGCTGGAACGGCCCCCTCGCAGGGGCCCGCACCGAGCAGGTGAGGTGATGGAACGGCCCTCTCGCAGGGGCCCGCGCCGAGCGGAGCGAGGTGTGGGGGGCGAGAGGGTCCTTCTACTTTCAGAAGGGCGGTTCGTCGGACGACGGGGCCGGGGTCGACCACGGGTCGCTGGACCCGCCGCCACCACCGAAGCCGCCACCGCCACCGCCGCCGAAGCCGCCACCGCCGCCCTCACCGCGGGAGGCCTTGGTGACCTTCGCGGTGGCGTAGCGGAGCGACGGGCCGATCTCGTCGACCTCGAGCTCGACGACGGTGCGCTTCTCGCCTTCCTTGGTCTCGAACGATCGCTGCTTGAGTCGGCCGGAGACGATCACCCGCGACCCGCGGGTCAGTGACTCGGCGACGTTCTCCGCCGCCTGCCGCCACACGTTGCAGCGCAGGAAGAGCGCCTCGCCGTCCTTCCACTCCTGCGACTGTCGGTCGAAGGTCCGGGGGGTGGAGGCCACGGTGAAGTTGGCGACCGCGGCGCCGGAGGGCGTGAAGCGCAGCTCCGGGTCCGACGTGAGGTTGCCGATGACGGTGATGACGGTCTCGCCGGCCATGGTCAGTGGACCTCGGGCCGGATCAGCTTCGTGCGCAGGACCGACTCGTTGAGGTTCAGCTGCCGGTCGAGCTCGGCCACCGCGGCCGGGGTGGCCTGGATGTCGACGACGGCGTAGATGCCCTCGGCCTGCTTGTCGATCTCGTAGGCCAGCCGGCGGCGGCCCCAGATCTCGGTCTTCACGGTGCCGCCGGCGTTGGTGACGACGGTGAGGAACCGGTCGAGGGAGGGAGCGATGGTGCGCTCCTCCAGGTCGGGGTCGAGGATGACCATCAGTTCGTAGCGACGCACGGAGAACCCCACCTCCTCTGGTCTCGGCGGCTGCAGTCGTTCTGCAGCAGGAGGGTCGTACACGCGTCGCGCGCCCCACCCGGTGACAGCCACCGGTGGAACGCGCTCCGGCCAGGGTACCAGCGCCGGCAGCGCGGGCCGCCGCCGTCCACAGGGAGCGACGGCGACCCGTCCCGGGCTGGCCCCGTCCAGAGGCTCGCCGCGAGCCCGTGAGCGGCGAGGAGGACAGTCCTTCTAGGGTCGCGGGGTGCCAGCTCACCCGATCGGCGTACACATCGGACCCGGCCTGACCGAGGACGACGAGCCCGACGCCGGCGGCCCGCTCGCCCGCGCCGCGGAGATGGACGCCGACGGGGTGCAGGTCTTCCTCGCCGACCCGCAGGGCTGGACCGCGCCCACGCCGCGCCCGGACGCCGCCGACCTGCTGGCCAGCGACGTGACCGTCGTCGTCCACGCGCCGTACGTGCTCAACGTGGCGACGACGAACAACCGCATCCGCATCCCCAGCCGCAAGCTGCTCGCCGCACACGCCAGGGCCGCCGCCGCCGTCGGGGCGGTGGGCTTGGTCGTGCACGGCGGTCACGTGCTGGCCAGGGACGACCCGGCCGCCGGCGTCGACAACTGGCGCAAGACCTTCGGCCGGCAGGCCGAGGACGGCGGCTTCCCCGTCCCGCTGCTCATCGAGAACACCGCCGGCGGCGGCAACGCCATGGCCCGCGACCTCGACGCGCTCGCGCGGCTGTGGGACGCCGTCGGCGAGTTCGGCGCCGGCTTCGTGCTCGACAGCTGCCACGCGTGGGCGGCCGGCTGGGACCTGGCGACCGCGGTGGACGACGTCCGCGCGATCACCGGCCGCATCGACCTGGTGCACCTGAACAACAGCCGGGACCCGCACGGCTCCAGCCGCGACCGCCACGCGCCGCTCACCGACGGCGAGATCCCGGCCGAGCTGCTGATCGAGGTGGCACGGGCGGCGGACTGCCCGATCGTCCTGGAGACCCCCGGCGACACCGCCAGCCACGCCGAGGAGATCGAGATGCTGCGGCGTGCCTTGTCGTGACGAGTGGGCCGCGAGGAACGACGCCGTGACACCGTCGCCCTACCGGGCGACACCGCGGCCAGGTGCCGTCCCGACCTGCACCGCGTCGCTCCCCGTGTCCCCGTCGGGGAGCCTCCGGCCCCCGCGACGGGCCCACACCCTCCGGTCCCTGGCATGGTCGAGGACGCCTCCGACCGGGTCGTCGACGCCGGGCCAGCTGGTGCGGACGACGTCGTCGTCCGGCCGCCGGACCTCCCGGACGACGAGCACCACGAGCGCCACCAGCACGGCGTCGCGCACCAGGACGGCGAGGAAGAACCACTCCACCTCGATGCCCCGGTTGTCCGTACCGAGGTAGTAGAGCATCGTCGTGACCCACACCAGGGCCTCGGTGGCCTGCCAGACCAGCAGCGAGCGCCACCGCGGCCGGGCCAGCACCGCCAGCGGCAGCAGCCACAGCGCGTACTGCGGGCTGTAGACCTTGTTGAGCAGCAGAAAGCCGGCCACCAGCAGGAAGGCCACCTGTGCCACCCGCGGCCGCACCGGGGCGGTGAGCACCAGCCAACCCACCCCGGCGGCCAGCGCGGCCAGCAGCACCGCCACGACCGCATTGAGCACCGACGGCGTCTCGCCCTGCGCGAGCGGCCCGCCCAGGACCCCGTTCCCTGCGGCCGTCAGCAGGATGTTCCAGATCGACTCCGGGTTGGCCGGCCGCTGCCGGCTGAAGGCGAAGAACCAGCTCCAGTTCTCCGGCGCCACGAGGGCCACCGGCAGGTTGACCACCAGCCAGGCGACGACCGCCGCCCCGGCCGCCCGCAGCCACACCCGCAGCGCCCCGGCACGCAGGCAGAGCAGGAACAGCGCGCCCAGCACGAGCACCGGATAGAGCTTGGCGGCCACGCCCAGCCCGAGCAGCACCCCCGCGAGCACCGGGCGCTCCCGAGCCCACGCCCACATACCGAGCGTGGTGAGGGCGACGGCCAGCAGGTCCCAGTTGGTGAAGGCGTGCACGAACAGCACCGGGGACAGCGCCACCATCGCGGTGTCCCACGGCCGCCGGCCGGTCAGCGGCAGCACCGCCCGCGTCACCACGAGCGCGCACAGCGACATCAGCAGCGCCGTCACCATGGTGTAGCTCTGCACGGGCGGAACCGCCGGCAGCAGCCCGACCGCATCCGCCAGCCCGTCGTACCAGCCGGACAGGACGGCGGCGAGCGCCATCACGGCGCCGGTGAGCACCGGGTACTCCACGCGCGCGTCGAGGTAGGGCAGCGCGCCTTCGCCCTGCCCGTAGACACCGAAGAGCGGCACCGGGTCGGAGTAGCAGAGGTGGGTGTACTGCAGTGAACCGGCCCAGTTGCCGTCGGCACAGGGAGCCTGCTTGAGCCAGGCCAGCGCGAGCACCGTCGTGGTGAACAGCAGGCACACCCGCAGCGGCGTCCAGAACACGGCGCGGCCGACGACGGCGTGCCGGCCCCACGGGCCGCCCACCGCCTCGCTCGCCTGCGCCGCCACGGGGTCCGACCAGGTGGGGACGACGCGATCCGGCCGCTCGGGCGCTGGCACGGACGCTGGCACGGACCACGCGGGCCCGTCCGCTGGTGCGGACGGGCCCGTCGGGATCGTGCTCATGCGGTCAGTCTGCCCGCTGAGGGTCAGCGGGTCGGCTGCTCCTCGGTGTCGTCGGGTTGGACCTCCTGGCCGCCGGCGGTGCCGGGGTCGGAGGTCTCCGGGGCAGTACCGTCGCCGTTCCCACCGCCGGTGTTGTCGTCGGTGCCGCCGTCGCCGTCGGTGGTCTCACCGTCCGGCGGCGCGACGGGAGGGGGAGGTGCCGGCGGCACCGGCTCCTGGACCACCGGCTCCTGGACGACCGGCGCCTCCTCCTCGTCCTCCTCGTCGCGGCTGACGTCGTCGTTCGACGGCCGGGTCGGCTGGTTGGTGACCGGGCTGGGCTCTCGGGTCCGCGGCGCCGGCGCGGGCACCCCCTTGCCCGTGTCCCCGCGGATGATCGCCCGGTCGGGCAGGTCCTCCTCCGGCGTCCCCTCCAGCACGGTGTCCATGAACTCCTGCCAGATGGCACCGGGCAGGCCCGAGCCGTAGATGATCCGGCCGTCGGAGTTCTCGATGGGCTCGAGGCGGTCGGTGCCCATCCACACCGCGGTGGAGATGGACGGCGTGAAGCCCACCATCCAGGCGTCGGAGTTGTCCTCGTCGTTGAGGCCCTGGGTGCCGGTCTTGCTGGCCACCTCGCGGCCACCGTCGAGCGAGCGCCGCGAGTGGTCGGCGACGTCGGTCATCGCGTAGGTGACGTCGCTGGCGACGTCCGAGGAGAACACCTGGTCGCCGGCGTCACCGTCGTACTCGAGCAGGACCGCGCCCTCGCTGTCGGTCACCCGGGCCACGAAGAACGGCTCGTGCTCGACGCCGCCGCTGGCGAGGGTGGCGAAGCCGTGCGCCTGGTCGATCGGGCGCATCTCGTACTGCCCGATGCCGATCGAGGCACCGGTGGCCCCCGTCTCGGGATCGGCCAGGACGGTGTTGCCCTCGAGCGGGCCGCCGGCCCAGGTCTCGGGCAGCCCCGTCGCCTCGAGGATGTTCTGCCGCACCCGCTCGGCACCGACCTCGTAGGCCAGCCCGTAGTAGGTGGTGTTCAGCGACCGCGTCATGGCCTCCATCAGCGTGCAGGCCGCGCAGGAAGCGTCGCTCGCGTTGCTCACCGGCAGGCCCGGGCGGTCGGGGAACTCCTGCGGCGAGGAGCCGTCGCGCCGGGCGTTGACGCTGATGCCCTCCTCCAGCGCGGTCGCCAGCACGTAGGGCTTCACCGACGAGCCGGGCTGACGCTGGGCCTGGGCGTAGTCGATCGCGCCCTCCCCGGTGGAGACCGGCCCGCCGTAGTAGGCGCGCACCGCGCCGGTCCGCGGGTCGATGGCCACGAGCGCCTCCCGCAGGTTCTCCGGCTCGCCCTCCATCACCTCGTCGACGGCGGCGACCGCGGCGTCCTGGTACCGCTTGTCCACCGTGGTGGTGATCCGCAGGCCGCCGGCCCGGATCTGCTGCTCGTCGTAGCCCTTGGCCTCCAGCTCCGCGATGGCCCGCTGGACGGCGAAGCCTTCCGGGCCGCTGGGGATGCCGAGGGTGGAGTCGGTGCGCGGCAGCACCGGCGGGTAGACCGAGGCCTCGCGCTCCTCGGGGCTCAGCCACCCCTCCTCGACCATCGCGTCGAGCACCAGGCCCCAGCTCTCCTCTGCGCCCTCCGGGTCCACGGCCGGGTCGTTGTTGGAGGGGCTGCGGATGAGGACGGCCAGCACCGCGCCCTGCTGGGGGGTCAGCTCGGCGGCCGACACCCCGAAGTAGGTGTTGGCAGCGGCCTCGATGCCGTACGCGCCGCGGCCGAAGTAGATCGTGTTCAGATAGTTCTCGAAGATCTCGTCCTTCTCGTACTGGTTGTCCAGCTTGACGGCGAGGAAGAGCTCCTTGAACTTCCGGCTGTACGTCTGCTCCGACGTCAGGAAGGCGTTCTTGACGTACTGCTGGGTGATCGTCGAGCCACCCTGCGTCTCGCCGCCGGTCAGGTTGTTCCAGGCGGCCCGGGCGATACCGGTGAAGGAGATGCCGGGGTCGGAGTAGAAGTTGCGGTTCTCGGCGGCGAGGACGGCCTCCTGCGCCGGTTCCGAGACCTCGGCGAGGGGCACGTTGGTGCGGTTCTCGGCACCCAGCCGGGCCATCTCGGTGGTGCCGTCGGAGTAGTAGACGACCGTCGTCTGGGCGTTCTGCACCGAGCTCGGGTCGGGGACCTCGGTGGTCGCGTAGACCACTCCCACGAACACCCCGAGCAGCACGAAGAGGCCGGCCAGGGTGCCGACGAGGGCCTTCAGCCGGCGCCGGCGGCGCTGCCTCTTCGTGCGGGCGGCCTTGCCGGCGGGGCGTCCGCCCCGCGCCGCTGCACCGGTGCGCGACGCCGTCGTCCGCCCTCCGCGCCCGG
>NZ_SPQN01000054.1 GCF_004571065.1 Geodermatophilus sp. DF01-2 | reverse complement strand
ACCCCGGCCGGCACCGTGGCCCGGCTCAACCGGCTGGCCGGTGCGGCCGGGCGCCCCGCGGAGTGGCCGGTGCCCCGGCTGGTGGCCGCGAAGCTGGTGCTCGCCGCCGTGGCCGCGGCGCTCGGCGTGCTCGTGGTGGCGGCCCGCCCCGGCGCACTGACCGTGGGGATGGCCGTCGTCGTCACCGGGGTGGCCTACGTGGTGCCCGAGCTGCTGCTCCACAGCCGTGGCCAGGAGCGGCAGCAGGCGATCGCGCTGGAGCTGGCCGACACCCTCGACCAGATGACCATCGCGGTGGAGGCGGGGCTCGGGTTCGAGGCGGCGATGGCCCGGGCCGGGCGCAACGGCCGCGGCCCGCTCGCCGAGGAGCTGGTGCGCACGCTGCAGGACATCGCCGTCGGCCAGCCGCGCCGCGAGGCCTACCTGGCGCTGGCCGAGCGGACGGCGGTGCCCGACCTGCGCCGGTTCATCCGCGCGGTCGTGCAGGCCGACGCGTACGGCGTCTCGATCGCCGACGTGCTGCGCACCCAGGCCGCGGAGATGCGGCTCAAACGGCGGCAGCGGGCCGAGGAGAAGGCGATGCAGATCCCGGTCAAGGTGATCTTCCCGCTGATCCTGTGCATCCTGCCGACGCTGTTCATCGTGCTGCTCGGCCCCGCCGCCCTCGACATCGTCGACGCCTTCGGATGACGTTCGGGAATGTCGTCCCGAGTGGGCCCCGGAGGGGTCCGCGCAGGGACGACGCAGCGGCTCAGCACCGGTTGGGGACGGCACTTGGTCGCGGTGTCGGCCGGTAGGCCGACGATGTCACCGCGCGGGGTTGGTCGGGTCGCCCTGGGACGGCGGGTTCATCGCCGGGCCGGTCGTCGCCTCGGAGACCTTCGACCCGCCCGCGGCGTGCACCGGGTCGTCGGCGGCCGCGGCGGCGGGATCACCCCCGGAGGGCTGGGCGCCCTCACGCAGCGCGGCCAGCCGGTTCTCCATGATCGTCACCACCTGCAGCCGGTCGGCGTGCGCACGCTCGTACGCCAGCAGCGTCTCGACACCGGTGGCGTCCAGCGTGCGGATCCGCGACGCCAGCCCCTCCACGGGGAGGTGGTCGTAGTCGGGCAGCGGCAGTTGGTCGTGCTCGGTCATGGTCGACCGCCTACCCCGGGTCCGCGGGGACGACACCGGGTGTGAGGGCACGGCCGGTGGGTAGGCGGCGGAGGCGGGAACGCCCGGGTTGCGGGCCCGCAGCCCAGCCCACCGCGATCGAGGAGTGTTCCGCACCCCATGGACGTGTCCTTCCTGGCGCCGGTCTTCGACAACTCCGGGCCCTACGCCACGGTGTGTGCCGACGTCACGCACACCACCGAGAACGCCGACACGGAGCTGGAGCTGCGGGTGCGTGCCGTGGCCGAGCAGCTCCAGGAGCAGGGGGCTCCCGAGGCAGTTGTCGAGGCGGTCCGCCGCCGGCTCCTCGAGGGCAACGAGGGCGGGGAGGCCGGCACGCTGCGGGGTCGGGCCGTGGTCGCGGCGGCCGACGGCACCGTCGTCCTCGACGAGGTGCTCGCCGACGTGCCGCGGGACCCGGTCGTCGCGTGGTCGCCGCAGCCGCACCTGTTGCCCGTGCTGCGCCAGCTCGCCGGACGCGTGCCGCACGTCGTGGTCGTCGCCGACCGCGTCGGTGCCGACATCTCCGTCGCCAGCCTCGCCGGGCGGCCGGAGCAGCAGGAGGAGGTCGAGGGCGGCACCTTCCACATGCGCAAGCTCGCCATCGGCGGGTGGTCCCAGCGGCGGTACCAGAACACGGCCGAGGACCAGTGGGTCCACAACGCCGACCAGGTCGCCGAGCAGGTCGCCTCGCTGGCGCGTCGGCTGCAGCCGGCGTTCGTGCTGGTTGCCGGGGAGGTCCGGGCGCGCAGCATCCTCACCGACCGGGCCGGTGACTCCTGGAAGGACCTCGTCGTCACCATGGACGAGGGCGGCCGGGCCGCCGGTGCCGACCGCGAGCCGGTGGACCGCCGGGCGGCGGAGCTGGTCGCCGAGCACGAGGCGCACGACGAGGCCGACGCGGTGGAGAAGATCCAGTCCGCAGCCGCGCATGGACTGGCGGTCACCGGCACGGCGGCCGTGGTGGAGGCGCTGCGCAAGGGCCAGGTCGAGACGCTGGTGCTCGCCGACCAGCCCGACGACGAGAAGCTGCTCGTCGGCAACTCGCCGCTCGAGCTCGGCGTGGACCAGGGCGACATGGACGCCCTCGGTGTGCAGGAGGTGCACTCGGTGCCCGCGGACGGCGCGCTGCTCGCCGCCACGGTGGCCTCCGCCGCCGGGGTGGTCGTCGTCCCGCGGTCGGCGATGCCGGGGGACATCCCGGTGGCCGCGATCCTCCGCTACACCGACGACTCCACGCCGTCGGCCCAGTGACCATCCCAGCGACGAGAGGCACACCGTGACCGACCCCCACCAGCCCGCCACCGCCCCCGGCACCTCCACCGGCGACGTCGAGCGCCGGGCGGCGCTCGCCGAGGCCCTCGGCAAGGAGGTGTGGCCGGCCGATCGCGACACGCTCGTGGCGAAGGCCGAGGAGGGCAACACCCCCGACCGGGTGCTCGCCGACCTGCGCCGGCTGCCGTCGGGCCAGCAGTTCGACAACGTGCAGGACGTCGCCCGCGCCCTGGGCATCGGCACCGAGCAGGAGCGGTTCTGAGATGACCACGCACAAGGAGCCCAGCCCCGAGGCGCTGGCCAACGTCACCGAGCACAACATCGCCACCCGGTCGAACCCCGTCCTGCCGGAGGAGCAGCAGGCGGTCGCCGACAGCGGCATGGAGCAGACGGCGGCCGAGTTGATCCTCGCCGAGTCGGAGGAACGCACCATCCACCCCGACCCGGACGACGCCCAGGGCGCCCACCGGCGCTCCGAGGACACCGCGGACCTGCCCTGAGCGAGGGCCACGAGCACTGGGTCCAGCTGCGCTGGTCGGATCCGGACTCGCTCGGCCACGTCAACCACGCCCGGGCGCTGAGCCTGCTGGAGGACGCCCGGCTGGCGATGACCGAGGGAGCGCCGGGCGACGGGGGCGTGATCCTCGCCCGGCTGGAGGTCGACTACCTGCGCCAGCTCTACTACCGGGTGGGCGAGCGGCTGTGCGTGCGCAGCACCGTGACGCGCCTGGGCACCAGTTCGTTCACCGTCCGGCAGGAGCTGGTCCAGGACGACGAGGTCGCCATCCGCGCTTCCGTCGTCATGGTGTCGTTCGACTTCGCCACCGACACCAGCCGGGCGATGTCCGACGACGAACGGACCCACTGGTCGCGGTTCGCCGAGCCCTGAGGTGGCCTTCTTCGACGGCTTCGACGAGCGCACCGTCGACGGGGCGGACGGCGTCCGGCTGCGGGTGCGCACCGGGGGCGACGGCCCGCCGGGGGTGCTCCTGCACGGCCACCCGCGCACCCACGGCCCTCTTGCAGGGGCCCGCCGCGAGCTTGCGAGCGGTGCGGGGCAGGAGGGTCCTTTCTCTGCGCGGCGGCGGTCGCATCGGCAGCGGCCACCACATGGCCGAGGAGGCGCCGGAGGAACTGGCCGCGGCGCTCGTCCCGTTCCTGGCGCGGTGATCCCGGGTAGGGGAGGGGCATGCCGAAGACGACGAAGAGCGGCGACGCCAAGCAGGACGAGATCCCCAGCACCCTCCAGCGTTCGGACGAGAAGGCGCAGCGCACTTTCGCCAAGGCCCACGACTCCGCGGCCGAGCAGTACGACGACGAGCGGCGGGCGAACCAGGTCGCCTGGTCCGCGGTCAAGCACACGCACGAGAAGGTCGGCGATCACTGGGAGCCCAAGGACCACAAGGGCCCGAGCGACGCGCAGGCCGAGGGCGGCCGGGACACCGACCGCGAGACCAAGGGCGGCATCGACGCCAACGCCACCAAGGAGCACCTGATGGACGTCGCGAAGCGGCTCGACGTCCACGGCCGGTCGAAGATGAACAAGGACGAGCTGGTCGACGCCATCCAGAAGGCCAACGACAAGGCCACCCGCGAGGCCCGAGAGAAGTGACCCGGCGGCGTTCCGCGTCCGCGCGTCACGGGCAGCCCGGGACCATGGCTGACACCCGACGACCCGTCCGCGACCAGGCGGTCGTCGTCCTCGGTGCCTCGAGCGGCATCGGGCGGGCGACGGCGCTGGAGTTCGCCCGGCAGGGCTGCACCCGGATCGTCGTCGCCTCGCGCGGCGAGGAGGGCTGGGCACGCTGGTCGACGAGCTCACCCGGGCCGGCGCCGAGGCGGTCGCCGTCCCCACCGACATCACCTCGCCGTCCGCCGTCGCGGAGCTGGTCAGCACTGCCGAGCAGCGCCTCGGCCGGATCGACACCTGGGTCAACGTGCCGGGGGTGAGCGTCTACGGCACCGTCCCGGAGATCACGCTGGACGAGTTCCGGCGGGTGATGGAGGTCAACTTCCTCGGCCACGTCTCGGCCACCCAGGCGGCGCTGCCGGCGCTCGAGCGCAGCGGCGGCGTCCTGGTCAGCGTGGTCTCGGTCGAGGGCTACCGCTCGATGCCCATGCACGCCCCCTACTCGGCGAGCAAGTTCGCGCTCCGCGGCTTCAACGACGCCCTGCGCGCAGAGCTGGCCGAGCAGTCCTCGCCGGTGTCGATTGTCTCGATCCTGCCGGCCGCCATCGGGACACCGTTCTTCGAGCACGCGCGCAGCAAGAACGGCCGGATGCCCAAGGCGCCGCCGCCGGTCTACGCGCCGGAGCTGGTGGCCGAGGCCATCGTGCGGGCCTCGGTGCACCCACGCCGCGAGGTCCCGGTCGGGGATGCGGCCGTCGGCTTCCTCGCCGGGCAACGAATCAGCCCCGCGCTGTCCGACGCCGTCCTCTCGGTCGTCGCCCCGCGGCTGCAGTTCAGCGATCGTCCCGACGACGGCACCGACAACCTCGACACTCCCACGCCGGGCCCCGGCCGGGTGCGCGGCACGTTCGCCGACCAGCTGGTCACCACCAGCCCGGTGACCCGCGCCGCCGGCGCGGTCGTGCGCCCGGGCGAGCTGCTGCTGCGGGTGATCAGGCGCCGGGGATGAGGACCAGCTCGGTCTGCCGGTCGCCCAGGTAGCTCACGCCGTCCTCGGTCAGCGCGATGCCCTCCTCCAGGGCCATCCGCACCGGCTGCCCGCCCCACTCGGGCACCGGCACCCGCACGCACAGCTCCAGCGCGTAGACGGTGTCGGGGCGCAGCACCCGGTCGCCGGCGCCCGGGACGCCACGCTGGTCGTCCCACCGCCCGATCGCCGGCCCCGCCCCGTGGCCGTGGAAGCCGACCGGGTGAGAGTAGATGTCGCCGTCGATGCCCTCCGCCGCGGCGGCGTACCGGGCGGCGGCCAGCACCTCGTTGCCGGTGCGTCCGGCGAGCAGCTCCGCCGTCGTGAGGTCCTGCAGCCGGTTGCCCGTGGCCAGCGCCCGTCGCAGCCCGGCCGGGGCGTCGGTCTCCCCGCGGCGTAGCACGTAGCCGTTGCGCTGGTTGTCGGTCTTCAGCCCCAGGCTGGACAGGCCGACGTCGCAGTGCACCAAGTCGCCGGGCTCCACCGGCACGTCGTAGGGGACGGCGGGCAGCAGCGCGCCGTACTCGTCCATCGGCGCCGTCGCGGTGCGCTGCAGGTCGACCACCGGGTGGAACCACGGCTCGACGCCGAGGTCGGCGAGGCGCTGACGGAGCCACCAGGCCAGGTCGGTGGCGGTGGTGACGCCGACGGTCAGGACGGCGGGGGAGAAGGCCTCCTCGACCACCTCGCGCACCAGCCGGTTGAGTCCGTGCAGCGCGGCGATCTCCTCGGGCAGCCGCGTCTCCAGCCAGCCGACCGCGAGCTCCTCGGCCGAGGCCAGCCGGTCGGCCCACGGGCCCAGTGCCTCGGCGATCAGCCGGTGCTCGGTGCACGACAGGCCGTCGGCCAGGGCGAAGTCGGTGGAGACGTCGATGCCGATCCGCCGCGGGGCGGCCTGCTCGACGATGCGGCGCACCTCGGCCCACTGGGACTCCTCGGCCGGTCGCCCGTCCTCCTCCGGGGACCAGGCCGGCAGGAACTGGCCCACCGGGTACCGGGAGACGGCGGCGGCGGTGACGCCGTCGTCGCTGCGGTGCAGCACGAGGATCGTGCGCCGCCGGGCCGAGAGCCAGGTGGCCGGCAACAGCGTGGCCAGCACCGGGTCCTCGTTGTACTCGCGCCCGACGACCAGCCACAGGTCGATGCCGGCGCGGTCCATGAGGCCGGGGAGGAGGTCGAGCAGCCGCTGGGTCAGCCACCGGTCGCGGACGTCGGCCTGCGCACGGAGCGGCAGCGGCACCGTCCGGGTCGGGTCCGGCGCGACGAGCGTCATGCAGACAGGGAAGCAGAGAACCGGCGTCCGCACCGGTCGAGCGGTGCGGCCCCTCTGCAGGCAGAAGGACCCCGTCCTCCTCACCGTTGAAGGGACCCCGTCCTCCCCGCCCTTCGCAAGCTCCGAGCGGTGCCCGGGACGGGGCCGCGGCGAGCCTCTGGACGGGGCCTGGCGCGAGCCTGCGAGCGGTGATGAGCAGAGGGGTCCTCTGTCAGGCGGCTCCGCCGGTCGGGCGGCCCGCCGGCGGGAGGCGGTCGGCGTGCCGCCCGCTGCGCTGCCGGGGCAGGACGGCGGCCACCCGGTCCCGCCCCGCCTGCTTCGCCTCGTACATCGCTCCGTCGGCGCGGTCGATGAGCCGCCACATCGCGTCCCCGGCGTCCTCGCCGTCGACCGGGCGGACCAGCGCGATGCCGATCGAGGCGGTCACCGAGTGCCCGTCGTCCGTGCGGCTGGTGGACACCGCCGTGCGCAGCCGCTCAGCCAGCTGGTGGGCCTCGGACGGGTCGCTGACCAGGCCGAGCACGATGAGCTCCTCGCCGCCGATCCGCGCCAGCACGTCGCTGGGCCGCACGGTGGACGCCAGCGACGCCGCCACCGCCCGCAGCACCGCGTCACCGGCGGCGTGCCCGTGGGCGTCGTTGAGCTGCTTGAAGTGGTCGAGGTCCAGCACCATGGCCGCCACGCGGGACCCCTCGCGGCGGGCCTGCCGCCACACCCGCGGTGCCTGCTCGACGAGGTGGCGCCGGTTGGACAGCCCGGTGAGCGGGTCCTGGTGGGAGAGCGCCTGGGTGGCCTCCAGCAGCCGTTGCACGCGGCGGCGGAGGACGTAGACGCCGAAGGACGCCGCGTTGAGCACGCCGGCGTTGACCCCCACCTGGACGGCGAGCCCGAGGGGGCTGTCGTAGCTGCTCCACATCGCGGCGAGACAGGCCAGCACGGTGGTCACCATGTTGATGCCGAGCATCCACGGGCCGAGGAACCAGGCCGCCACGAACGCGGCGAACAGGAGCATGAGCGGTGTCGCGTAGCGGACCGGGTCCGCGATGCACATCGCGACGACCACGTAGACCAGGTCGCCGAGCAGCACCAGCGCGAAGGTCTCCCAGCGGCCGACCCGCCGGCCCAGCGCCAGCCAGACGGCCAGCCCCATGAGCAGCGCCATCGTGGCGCCGTACGCCCAGGTCGAGGCGCCCTGACGGAGGACGCCGTCCACGAACAGGTTCAGCAGACCCATGGCCCCGCCCAGGAACAGCAGCCCGGCGAGGGTCAGGGCGGCCACCCGGCGTTCCACCCCGCGACTCACTGCGACGTCGGACGCCGCCTGCCGTGTGTCGGTGTCCCTGCGTCGCCCCCCGGTCACGGAGGCAGCATGCCGTACCGAGCGGTTCCGTAGGGCCTCCCGGCGCACGGTCGTCCCGTCGTCCCAGTGGTCGGGACGGGTCGATGGCGCCCCCTCGGTGCCAGGGTGACGCCCATGTCGCACCCGGACCCGGGCACGGTCGTCGTCCGCAGGCTCACCGAGCCCCCGATGGTCGGGGCCGGCACCAGCGCCCTGCGCATGGTCACGCCCGGCTCGCACGACCAGGTGATGGTCGACGTCTGAGCGGGAAGGGAAGGGGACGGACGACGACTCGAGGAGGACGACATGGCGCAGGGACCGTGGTTCTACTGCCTCAAGCACCACGCCGTGGAGGACCGGGACGGCTGCGCCGAGCGGCACCGCCTCGGTCCCTACGAGACCCGCGAGGAGGCCGAGCACGCGCTGCAGTCGGTGGCCGAGCGCGAGGAGCGGCTGACCGCCGAGGACCGCAGGTGGGAAGGCGGCTGAGAAAGGACCCCGTCCCCCTCACCGTTGAAAGACCGCGTCCTCCCCGCCCTTCGCCAGCTCAGGGCGGTGCCCGGGACGGGGCCGCGGCGAGCCTCGGGACGGGGCCTCCTGGGCGCCAGGGCATGATCGGCGGCGGGACGCCGGGTGGTCCGGCGGCGCAGGAGGTGGGACGTGACCGACGGACGCTCGGTGGAGGACCTGGTCGTCGGCGTGCTCGGGGGCACCGGTCCGCAGGGCCGCGGGCTCGCCGTGCGGCTGGCCGCGGCCGGGCAGCGCGTGCTGCTGGGCTCGCGGGACGCCGAGCGGGCCGGTGAGGTCGCCGCGTCGGTGGCCGAGCGGGCGACCGCGGCGGCTGGCGGCATCGACGTCTCCGTGACCGGCGGCTCCAACGTCGACGTCGCCGGGGCGGCCGACCTGGTCATCGTCGCCGTCCCGTACGCGGGCCACGCCGACACCCTGGCCGAGCTGGCCACCCCGCTGGCCGGAAAGGTCGTCGTCGACTGCGTCGTCCCCATGGCGTTCGACGAGCTCGGCGCCTACGTGCTCGACGTCCCCGAGGGGTCGGTCGCCCAGCAGGCCGCCGCGCTGCTGCCCGACTCGCACGTGGTCGGCGCCTTCCACCACCTGTCGGCGGTGCTGCTCGAGGACCTCTCCACGCCCACCCTGGACGGCGACGTGATGGTCGTCGGCGACGTCCGGGAGGCGACCGACGTCGTGCAGGCACTGGCCGGCCGGCTGCCCGGCATGCGCGGCATCTACGCCGGCCGGCTGCGCAACGCCCGCCAGGTCGAGGCGCTGACCATCAACCTCGTGTCGGTCAACCGCCGGTACAAGGCGCACGCCGGGATCCGCGTCACCGACGTCTGAGGTGTTGCCGGCGCTGTGATCGCGGTCGCCGACGACCACCGCGATCACGGTGAGGACGCTCCGCGTGCGGCCGGACGAGCCGCGGCGCGGCGCGGCACGGCTCGATCGCAGACCCACACGCGTCCGATGGCGAGCCAGGCCCCCGGCTGGACCGGCGTCCCCGGCACGAATGAGCAGTTGCGGTCGCACGGGGTGGCGTGTCCGTGCGTGTCGGCGACCTCGACTGCCCACTCGGCCGAGCCCGCGGTGGGTTACTCGAAGGAGTGATCGGGGCCGGGGAAGACGCCGTCGCGGACCTCGTCGGCGTACTCGCGCGCGGCGCGCAGCAGCTCGCCGCGCAGGTCGGCGTACTTCTTGACGAAGCGCGGCACCCGCCCGCTGGTCAGACCGGCCATGTCCGGCCAGACGAGCACCTGGGCGTCGCAGTCGACGCCGGCGCCGATGCCGATGGTCGGGATGGCCAGCTCCTTGGTCACCTGGGCGGCGAGCTCGGCGGGCACCATCTCCAGGACGACGGCGAAGGCCCCGGCCTCCTGGACGGCGTGCGCGTCGACCAGCAGCTTGTCCGCGCCGGCCCCGCGGCCCTGCACCCGGTACCCGCCGAGGGCGTGCTCGCTCTGCGGCGTGAAGCCGATGTGCGCCATCACCGGGATGCCCGAGTCGTGCAGCAGCTCGATCTGCGGCGCCACCCGCACCCCACCCTCGAGCTTGACCGCCTGCGCCCCGCCCTCCTTCATCATCCGGACGGCGGTGTCGAATGCCTGCTGAGGCGTCGACTCGTAGCTGCCGAAGGGCAGGTCGGCTACGATCAGCGACCGCTTCGTCGAGCGGGTGACCGCCTTGGTCATCACCAGGATGTCCTCGACGGTGACCGGCACGGTCGAGGTGTGCCCGAGGACGACGTTGCCGGAGGAGTCGCCGACCAGCATCACCGGGATGCCGGCCTCCTCGAAGATCGCGGCGCTGAACGTGTCGTAGGCGGTGAGCATCGCCCACTTCTCGCCGCGCTCCTTGGCCTGCTGCAGGTGGTGCACCCGCACCCGAGCGGTCGACTTGCCGCCGTAGAGCACCGATTCGGTCATGTGTGTGCTGTGCCTCCTTGCTGAACTCGCGAGCTCGTCCACGACGCTCCTCCGCGGACGGTGGGGAGCGTCTCCCGCCACCGGTTGGTGATCGGCAGGCGCCGGTCGCGGCCGAACGCCTTGAGGCTGATCTTCGTCCCGGGCGCGGACTGCCGGCGCTTGAACTCGGCGGCGTCGACCAGCCGCAGCACCCGCGCCACCACCTCCGGGTCGTGGCCCCGCTCGAGCAGCTCGGCCATCCCGAGGTCGCGGTCGACGTAGTCGGCGACGACGGCGTCGAGCTCCTCGTAGGAGGGCAGCGAGTCGGTGTCGACCTGACCGGGCGCGAGCTCGGCCGACGGCGGCTTCTCGATCGAGTTCTGCGGGATCGGCTCGGTCTCCCCGCGTCGGCGGGCGTACTCGTTGCGCCACCGGGCCAGGTCCCACACCAGGGTCTTGGGAACGTCCTTGATGGGGGCGAAGCCGCCGGCCGAGTCGCCGTAGAGCGTCGAGTAGCCGACGGCGACCTCGCTCTTGTTGCCGGTGGTCAGCAGCAGGTGCCCGTGCTGGTTGGACAGCCCCATGAGCAGCGTCCCACGCACCCGCGCCTGCAGGTTCTCCGCGGCGACCCCGGACAGCTCCACCGACGAGTGGTAGGCGTCCACCATCGGCGCGATCGGGACGATCGAATAGTGCAGCCCGGTCCGCCGAGCCAGGTCCTCGGCGTCGGCCAGGGAGTGCTCGCTGGAGTGCTTCGACGGCAGCCCGACGCCGTGCACCCGGTCGGCGCCCAGCGCATCGACGGCGAGGGCGGCGCAGACGGCCGAGTCGATGCCGCCGGAGAGGCCGAGCACCACCGAGGGGAAGCCGTTCTTGTCGATGAAGTCCCGCAGGCCCAGGACCAGCGCCCGCCAGACCTCCTCGCAGTCCGACAGCGGCTCGGCCACCGACGCCGGACGCGCCTCGAACGGCGGCACCGGCTCCTCGGTGAGCACGTGCCGGGTGACCGTCATCGGCCCGATCCGGCCCGCGCGCCGCTCGGGCACGGCCGACGGGTCGATCCGCAGGTCGACGCACATCAGGTGCTCGACGAACTGCGGTGCGCGGCCGAGCAGCTCGCCGTCGGCCGCGACCGCCATCGAATCGCCGTCGAAGACCAGCTCGTCCTGGCCGCCGACCTGGTTGCAGTAGACGATCGTCGCCCGCGCCTCGGCCGCCCGGCGGCGGACCAGCGGCAGCCGCAGGTCGTCCTTGGCCCGCTCGTAGGGCGAGGCGTTGGGCGAGAGCACCAGGTCGACACCGGCCTGCCCGGCCACGCCGCACGGGCCGCCCTCGACCCAGAGGTCCTCGCAGACGATCAGCGCGAGGTCCACGCCGTGCAGCCGCACGACCGGCAGCTCGGTGCCGGGCACGAAGTAGCGGGCCTCGTCGAATACACCGTAGTTGGGCAGGTGCCGCTTGTGGTAGCGGACGACGACCTCGCCGCCGTGCAGCAGCGCGGCGGCGTTGCGCGGTGCGCCGCGGCGCGGGTTGGCGTCGGCCGGGTGGTCGTCGTCGGCGGGCATCGACTCGGCCGGCGCCGGGCCGCTGCCCTCGGTGTGCGCCAGGTAGCCGACGACGACGGCGGTGCCGCCGAGGCCCCGCTCGGCCAGGGTGGCGGCGAGGTCGACGAGCGTGGTCTCGCTGGACTCGGCGAAGGACTCGCGCAGCACGAGGTCCTCGGCGGGGTATCCGGTCAGCGTCATCTCCGGGAAGACGACGACGTGGGCGCCTGCCTGGGCCGCGTCCGCCGTCCAGCGGGTCACCAGCTCGGCGTTGCCGTCGATGTCGCCGACGCGCGTGTCGACCTGGGCCAGGGCCACCCGGAGCTGCACCGGCGCGGATCCGTTCACGGCCCCATCCTGGCCGCCGTCCCGACGCCCCGGCCAGGCGGGGGAGCGGCCGCCCGCGACACGGTTCCGGCGCGTGGCCACGAGCCGTGTGCCGGAGCTCCGGACGGGGCAGGCTGGGGCAGCACGTCACATCCCGGAAACGACTGGACGCGATCATGGCGAGCATGGACCGACAGCAGGAGTTCGTCCTGCGCACCCTCGAGGAACGCGACATCCGCTTCGTGCGGCTGTGGTTCACCGACGTCTCGGGCTACCTCAAGGCCGTGGCCGTCGCCCCCGCGGAGATCGAGGCGGCCTTCGCCGAGGGCATCGGCTTCGACGGCTCGGCGATCGAGGGCTTCGCCCGCGTCTACGAGTCCGACATGCTCGCCAAGCCCGACCCGGGCACCTTCCAGGTGATGCCGGCCGCCAAGGGGCAACCGAGCGACACCGCGCGGATGTTCTGCGACCTCACGCTGCCCGACGGCTCGCCGTCCTGGGCCGACCCCCGGCACGTGCTGCGCCGGGCGCTGTCGAAGGCCGCCGACATGGGCTTCACCTTCTACACCCACCCCGAGGTCGAGTTCTTCCTGCTCAAGGACGAGCCGACCGACGGCAGCCCGCCCGAGCCGGCCGACAACGGCGGCTACTTCGACCTCTCCACGCACAACGTGGCCCACGACTTCCGCCGCGAGGCGGTCTTCGCGCTCGAGGCGATGGGGATCTCGGTGGAGTTCAGCCACCACGAGGTCGCGCCCGGTCAGCAGGAGATCGACCTGCGCTACGCCGACGCGCTGTCGATGGCCGACAACATCATGACGCTGCGGCACGTCGTCAGGGAGGTCGCGCTGGCCCAGGGCGTGCACGCCACCTTCATGCCCAAGCCGTTCACCGACCTGGCCGGCTCCGCGATGCACACCCACCTGTCGCTGTTCGAGGGCGACCGCAACGCCTTCCACGACCAGGCGGACCCGATGCGGCTGTCGACGACGGGCAAGCAGTTCATCGCCGGGCTGCTCACCCACGCCAAGGAGTACACCGCCGTCACCAACCAGACGGTCAACTCCTACCGGCGGCTGCTGGCCGGCACCGAGGCGCCGACGGCGGCCACCTGGGGCCGGGCCAATCGGTCGGCGCTGGTGCGGCTGCCCTCCTACAAGCCGAACAAGGGCCAGTCGGCGCGGGTCGAGGTGCGCTCGCCGGACTCCGCGTGCAACCCCTACCTCACCTTCGCCGTCCTGCTGGCCGCCGGGCTTCGGGGAGTCGAGAAGGGTTACGAGCTGCCGCCGGAGGCCGAGGACGACGTCTGGTCGCTCACCGACACCGAACGCCGCGCCGCCGGCTACGAGGACCTCCCGGTGTCCCTCGGCGAGGCGCTCACCGCCATGCAGGGCAGCGAGCTGGTCGCCGAGGCGCTCGGCGAGCACGTCTTCGAGTTCTTCCTGCGCAACAAGTGGGCCGAGTTCAACGCCTACCGGCAGAACGTGACCCCCTGGGAACTCAGGCGGTACCTGCCCGGCCTCTGAAGCGGACCTCCTGCCCCCCGCCGCTCGCACGCTCGCAGCGGGCCCCGCAGGAGGGCCGTTCCTCAGCTGTCGGTGTCTGCAGGGACCGACAGTTGTCTCGCCGCCGCTACGGCGGTGAATGCACCTGCACTCACCGCCGTAGCAGTGTGGGGGAGACCGGGTCGCCGTGCGCCGGACCGGCAGGGCAGGGGACGGCGCGGCGGCGAACTACGCTCGGCGCCATGTCCGGCGCCCCCGCCCGCCTGCTCGTCGTCGTCCCGCACGAGACCGATCCGCCCGCCCGGCTCGGCGCGTGGCTCGCGCAGGCCGGACTCGAGCTCGACGAGCGCCGGCCCGGCAGCGGCGACGACCTCCCGGCGACGCTCGACGGCGTCGACGGGCTGCTCGTGCTCGGCGGCCCGCAGTCGGCGATGGACGACGAGCGGACCAGCCCCGAGCTGGTCGGCGTCCGCCGGCTCCTGGCGCAGGCGTTGGCGGCCGACCTCCCCACCCTGGCGGTCTGCCTGGGTGCCCAGCTGCTCGCCGAGGTCGGCGGCGGCCGCGTGCGGAAGGGGGTCGGCGGGCCGGAGGTCGGTGCCACCCTCGTCGCCAAGCGGGACGCCGCCGACGCCGACCCGCTGTTCGGCCCGCTGCCGCTGTCGCCCGACGTGATCCAGTTCCACCACGACGAGATCGCCGAGCTGCCGCGCGGAGCGACCCTGCTGGCCAGCAGCCCGATGTACGCGCACCAGGCATTCCGGGTGGGCCGGCACGTCTACGGGCTGCAGTTCCACATCGAGACGACGCCGGAGATCGTCGAGGAGTGGGCCGAGCGGGACGTCGTGGGTGTGGCGGCCAGCCCGTTGGACCGGGAGACCATCTGCGCCCGCGCGGCCGCGGTGCACCCGGATCTCGAGGAGGTGTGGGCGCCGTTCGCCGGTCGCTTCGCCGACCTGGTCCGCAGTCGCGCCCGGGCCGGGGCGGCCGCGTCGTGACCGCGAGCGCGCCGGAGGTGCCGCGCCGGGCGGTCGTCCGGCTGGTGCGCTTCGGGTTCGTCGACGGCGAGCGGGCCGCCCGCCTGCTGTCCGCGCCGGAGATGGGGCTGTGGGACCTCGAGCGCAACGAGCCGGCCGACCCCGAGGCCGGTCCCGTTGTCGCAGCAGCGGCCCGCACCGGCGACCCCGACCTCGCCGTCCGGTCGCTGCGCCGGCTCGTCGAGTCGCTGGACTCCGCCGACCCCACCGGCGGCTCGGCCGCCGCGCTGCTGGCCCGACTGCGCGGCTCGGCGCTGCTGCGGGCCCGGCTGCTCGCGGTGCTGGGCGCCAGCTCCGGCCTGGCCGACCACCTGGCCGCCCACCCCGGCGACTGGACCGTCCTCGACGGCGACGGCGACGGCGACGGCATCTCCGGGGGCAGCGCGCGACCGACCCCGCAGGCGCTGGAGCGGCAGCTGCTGGCCGCCGTCGGCGCCGACCCCGACGACCCGCCGTGGGGCGTGCAGCTGGGCAGGGCCGCGCCGGACGCCGGCCCGCAGCGGGTCGCCGACCTGCGGCTGGCCTACCGGCGGGCGGTGCTCTCCCTCGCCGGCCGCGACCTCGGTGAGGGCCTGCCCGCCGAGGACGTCGCCGCCGAGCTCGCCGACATCGCCGCCGCCGTCCTCACCGCGGGGCTGGCGATCGCGGTCGCCGAGCAGCCGGCCGACGCCCCCGCGTGCCGGCTGGCGGTCATCGGGCTGGGCAAGTGCGGCGGCCGGGAGCTCAACTACGTCAGCGACGTCGACGTGGTGTTCGTCGCCGAGCCGGTCGACCCCGCCGAGGCGGAGGCGCCGGCACTGAAGAGCGCCACCCGGGTCGCCGCCGCACTCCTGCGGATCTGCCGCGAGGCGGCCTGGGAGGTCGACGCCGCGCTGCGGCCCGAGGGCAAGGCCGGCGCGCTGGTCCGCACGCTGCACGGGCACGCCGCCTACTACCGGCAGTGGGCCAGCACCTGGGAGTTCCAGGCCCTGCTGAAGATGCGCCCGGTCGCCGGCGACCCCGACCTCGGGCGGCAGTACGTCGAGGAGCTGTTCCCGCTGGTCTGGCAGGCCGGCGAGCGGCCCGGCTTCGTCGCCGAGGTGCAGGCGATGCGCCGCCGGGTGCTGGAGAACATCCCCCCGGCGCAGGTCGAGCGGGAGCTCAAGCTCGGCCGCGGCGGCCTGCGCGACGTCGAGTTCGCCGTCCAGCTGCTGCAGCTGGTGCACGGGCGGGTCGACCCGTCGCTGCGGGTGGGCGGCACGCTGCCGGCGCTGCACGCGCTGCGTGCCGGCGGCTACGTCGGCCGCGACGACGCCGACACGCTGATCGCCTCCTACCGGTTCCTGCGCACCGTCGAGCACCGGCTGCAGCTGTTCCGGCTGCGCCGTACCCACCTGCTGCCCACCGACGAGCAGCAGCGGCGCTGGCTGGCCCGCTCGCTGGGCTACAAGCCCGACTCCCGAGGGGACGCCGTCGCCGTCCTCGACGCCGAGCTGTCGCTGCACACCCGCGAGGTGCGCCGGCTGCACGAGAAGCTCTTCTACCGGCCGCTGCTGTCAGCGGTGGCGAAGGTGCCGCCGGAGGCCGCACAGCTGGGCTCGAAGGCCGCCGGCGACTGGCTGCGCGCCCTCGGCTTCGCCGACCCGGACGGCGCGCTGCGGCACATGGCCGCGCTCACCGGCGGGGTCTCGCGGTCGGCGTCGATGCAGAAGTACCTGCTGCCGGTGGTGCTGCAGACCCTCGCCGACTGCGCCGACCCCGACGCCGGACTGCTGGCCTACCGCACGGTCAGCGAGGCTCTCGGCGGCAACCAGTGGTACCTGCGGCTGCTGCGCGACGAGGGGCAGGTCGCCGAGCGGCTGGCTCAGCTGCTCGGCTCCAGCCAGTACGTCGCCACGCTGCTGACCCGCACCCCCGAGGCGCTGCGCATCCTCGCCGACGACGACGAGCTGCGTCCGCGCGCCGCGGCCGCGCTGGCCGGGGCGTGGCGGCAGGCCGCCGGCCGGGCCGCGGATCCGGCCGACGGCGCGCGGGTGCTGCGCGGGCTGCGCCGGCACGAGCTGCTGCGGGTCGCCGCCGCGGACCTGCTCGGCCTGCTCGACGTCGAGCAGGTCGGCCGGGCGCTGACCGACATCGCCGTCGCCACGCTGCAGGTCGGCCTCGACGTCGCGGTGCGGGCGCACGCCGCCGAGGCCGGGACCGAGCCGGACGACCTCCCGACCGACCTCGCGGTCATCGGCATGGGCCGGCTCGGCGGCGGCGAGATGGGCTACGGCTCCGACGCCGACGTGCTGTTCGTGCACCGGCCGCGAGCCGGTGCCGAGGACGGCAAGGCGACCGCGGCGGCCAACGCGGTGGCGCACACGCTGCGCCGGCTGCTCGGCGAGCCGGCCCCCGATCCGGCCTTCGAGATCGACGCCGATCTGCGGCCCGAGGGCCGACAGGGCGCGCTGGTGCGCAGCCTGGACTCCTACCGCGAGTACTACGACCGCTGGATGTCGGTGTGGGAGGTGCAGGCGCTGCTGCGCGCGGTCCCGATCGCCGGCGACGAAGCGCTCGGGACGGCGTTCGTCGAGCTGGTCGACCCGATCCGCCACCCGGCCGTCGGGCTGACCGCCGAGCAGGTCGCCGAGATCCGGCGGATCAAGGCGCGGGTGGAGCGGGAACGGCTGCCGCGCGGCGCCGACCCGACCACGCACACCAAGCTCGGCCGTGGCGGACTGGCCGACGTCGAGTGGACCGTCCAGCTGCTGCAGCTGCAGCACGCCGCCGAGCGACCGGAGCTGCGGGTCACCTCCACGGGAGCCGCGCTGACCGCGCTGCGCGACGCCGGGCTGCTCGACGATGACCGGGCCGGCGCGCTGCAGAGGGCGTGGGAGCTGGCCAGCCGAGCCCGCAACGCGATCTTCCTCGTCCGCGGCCGGCCCAGCGACCAGCTGCCCCGCCCGGGCACCGAGCTGGCCGGCGTGGCGCGGGCCAGCGGGTACGGTCCCGACGCCGACCCCGGGCAGTTCCTCGACGACTACCGGCGGGCCACCCGGCACGCGCGCAGCGTCGTCGAGCAGGTCTTCTACGGCCAGTCCGGCAGTTGACCGGGTGTGCTCAGCCAGCGAGCTCCGGAGCCCCGATCAGCCGAGCGAACTCGGCCTGCACCAGGTCGTAGCACTCGCATGCAGCGCCGTGCAGGGCCTCGGCGTCGACGACCGAGATCCGCCCGCGGCTGTAGCGGATGAGCCCGGCCTGCTGCAGGACCCCCGCGGTGAGCGACACCGTGCCCCGGCGGACGCCGAGCATCTGCGCGAGGAACTCCTGGGTGAGGCCGAAGTCGTCGACGCCGACCCGGTCGCGGGTCTGCAGCAGCCAACGGGCGCACCGTTCCTCGGTGGTGTGCAGCCGGTTGCAGGCGACGTTCTGGGACAGCTGCACCATCATCGCCTGCGTGTAGCGGTGCATGAGGTCGTGCAGCGCGCCGTCCCTGCCGAGGAAGGTCCGCAGGTCGGTGATGGACAGTCGCAGCGCCGTCCCGGCGACCTGACAGACGCTGTCGTGCGGGCTCACCGGGCTGCCGAGGAAGGCCGGCAGCCCCGAGACGCCCTCGTAGCCGATCGTGGCGACCTCGACGGCCGCCTCCCCATCCACGCTGGAGAGCAGCGACAGCACGCAGTCGACCGGGAAGTACGCGTACTCGAACGGCTTGTGCGCCTCGTACAGGAGGTCCTTGACCTCCAGGTCGACCCGCTCCACGGACGACGCCAGGCGGGCGTACTCGTCGTCCGGCAGGCCGCGCAGGATCAGGTTGCGGCGGAGATCGGGAGTGCGATCGGGCGTGGGCATGCGCCACCTCCACGGTCGGAGCGGGTCGTCCGTCTGCTCGGGGTCATGCGGGCACGACCCGTCCCGGGGTCAGCCGCGCCCAGGGTGACACCGGGACGGTGAGGAGGTCGGCAGCCCCCGGCGCCATCGCGTAGGCGATGAGCGCCGGGGCCAACAGCCGCAGGGGCACGACGTGTTCCACGCACCCGGTGGCCAGCGCCGCGCTCGGCATGCCCGGCGCCTCGGCGTCCGCCGGGTCCTGCGCCAGCACCCGGCCACCGGCCCGCCGTACCGCCCGGACCCCGGCGGCGCCGTCGGTGAGCCGGCCGGTCAGCACCGCGGCCAGGACCCGCGGCCCGAAGGCGCCGGCGGCGCTCTCCATGGTCAGGTCGGCGCACCGGCCCGAGTCGCACGGTCGCAGCGCCAGCCACCCCTCCGGCGTCAGGTCGGCGGCGCAGCGGGGCGGGAGCACGTGCACGCCCGCGGCGAGCGGCCCGGGGGCGGCGCGGTGCACCGGGACGGTGCCGCTGTTGCGCAGCAGGTCGGTCAGCAGGTCGTCCGGGCCGGGGGCCCGGTGCTGGACCGCCAGCACCGGGGTGGGGAAGGTCGCCGGCAGGCCGGCGACCACGCTGCGGAGGGCACGGATGCCCCCGGCCGAGGCGGCGAGAACGACGACGTCGAAGGGGTGCCGGGCGGCGGTGGGCGGCGTCCTCACCCCGACGACGGTACTCCTGTGTCAGGTACCTGACACAGGAGGAAGGCGTGTGTCGGCGGGGGTCCCGGTTCGGGCCGCGGGGTGTGCGGCCGGACCCGTCGGGGCAGGGGAGGAGCGTGCCGCAGCCCGACTCCGCCGTTCCCGACCCGTTCGACGACACCCCGCTGGAGGAGTCGGCGGCCCCTGCGCCCGAGGACGGCGGTGCCACCATCACGCCGTACCGGGACGGGCCGCTGATCGTCCGCGGCGACTTCCGGCTGGTCGACCAGGACGGCGCGGAGATCGACCCGGGCCGCGACACCGTGGCGCTGTGCCGGTGCGGCAGGTCCGGCATCAAGCCGTTCTGCGACGGGTCGCACAAGCGCGCCGGGTTCTCCGCGCCCAGCGCGCCGAGCCGCCCCCGGCCGGCTGCCCGCATCCTGCGTGACGCCCGCCGGGACGACGGCGGCTGACCTCGGCCACTCGCCGGGGGCTCAGGCGGCCAGCGCCCGGCCGGCCCGCAGCGCCGACCGCCCCGCTTCCCAGGCGCCCAGCAGGTGGCGCGCGGCCAGGCCGTCCATCGCCAGGGAGCACGCGGCCCCGAACAGGACGTCCGCGGTGAGCGCCGGCTCCCCGGCGACCAACGACCCGCACATGTCCACCGCGGCGATCTGCTCGTGGACGGCATCGGCTTCCACGTGCTCGTCGTAGAAGACCGTCGTCGACTCGTCGAAGCCCAGCCGGCGCAACCCGGCCGAGTAACGGCGGGACGGCTCCGAAGAGGTCATCTCCACGCAGGCCAGGTGCCCCAGCGCCGCGCCCCGCCAACGGCGGTGCAGCCCGAACAGCGACATCGTGTTCACCGACGCGAAGGCCGCGGCCGGGGCGTCGTCCCACAGGGCGCCGTAGCCGGCGTCCAGGCCGAGATCGTGCATCAGGCCGGCGAACAGCTCGCTGTGCATCCGTGCCGCCGACCCGCCGCCGTACTCGTCGGCCTGGATCTCGACCATCGCGGCCTTGGCCTTCCCCGACAGTCGGGGGACGGCGAAGGTGTGCGGGTCGCCCTCCTTGAGGTGGTACACCGAGCGCAGCGTGAGGTACTCGCGCCACTGCTCGAGCGAGCCCGTGCGGGCCAGGAACGACGACAGCGACGGGCCGTCGTCGGCCGCGATGAGGGCGGTGAGCTGCCGGTCGACCGGCTCGTCGGTGACCGTGAGATCGCCGACCAGCTCGCGCAGCGCCTCGGTGTGCCGCCGCTCGAGGCGCGCGCGCAGGTACAGCAGGTCCGGGTCCCACTCCCAGGTCTCGTCGACGCCGTCGAAGCCGCGGTAGTGCAGCTCGTAGCAGATGGCGAGGGCCAGCTGGAGGTCGTCGTCGCCGAGCGGGTCGGCCGCGGCGGCCGCCGTCCGCCCGGCGAGCTCGACCGTCGCGGGCGGGAGCGTGCCGGCGGGCAGGTCGGTGCAGAGGGCGCGGGTCAGCGGCCCCCGTGGCTCGGGCAGGCGCATGGAAGATCCATGCCCAGGACCAGCCGGTTCGATGCGCGTGCGGGTGTTGCGCGTGCGGGTGTGACGTCGCCCGTGGGTAGGGGAGCGGCATGAGCACGGGTTCGGGAGGTCGCGTCGTCCTCGTCACCGGCGGCAGCGCCGGCATCGGCCGCAGCACCGTCACCCGGTTGGTCCGCGACGGCACGCGGGTGGTCACCTGCGCGCGGGGAGGGGACCGGCTGGTGCAGGCGGTCGGCGGGCTCCCCGGGGTGACGACCGTCGTGGCCGATGTCGCCGACGCGGCCGACCGCGCCCGGCTGCTCGACCGCGTCCTCGACGAGCACGGCCGGCTCGACGCCGTCGTCCTCAACGCCGGGTTGGGCTGGGCGGGCCTGCTCGAGGACATGCCGGGCGAGGCGGTCGAGCGCCTGGTCGCGCTCAACCTCACCGGCGTCGTCGAGCTGACCCGGATCGCGCTGCCGCACCTGTTCGACGCCGCGGCGCGCCGGGGGAGGGCCGACATCGTGACGATCGCCTCGGCGGCGGCGTGGTCGCAGGTGCCCCCGCTGACGGTGTACTCGGCGACCAAGGCCGGGGTGCAGGGGTTCGTCAAGGGACTGCGGCGGGAGGTGACCGCCCGGGGTGTACGGGTGCACACGGTCAACCCCGGGTTCGTCCGGACCGAGTGGCTGGCCCGCGGCCACGGGCATCCGCCGGCCTCGGACGCCGACGCCCGGGGCCGGCTCTCGCCCGGGATCGCGCCCGAGCGGGTGGCCGACCAGGTCGCCGGCTGCCTGACCTCCCCGTGGTCGCGCACCGTCGCCGTCCCGCGGTGGTTCGGCCTGGCCCGGCTCGGCGAGGTGCCGCCGGTGGACCGGCTGCTCGACCTGGTGCTCTCCCGGCAGGCCGACCGGGTCCGTCGGGTCGCCGCGCGGATGGTGGAGGAGCGCACCCACTGACCTGGCGACACCCCGGCGGATGTCGCGATTCGGCGTCGATCGCCTCCGGTGGGTTCGGAATCGGCGTCCGCTGGGCAGGAGAGGGGCGCCCGCCGACCCCGACCGGGAGGACGTCGAGACCGTGCGTTCCCGCGCCATCGTTGCCACTGCCCCGCTCCTCGCGCTCGCCGCCTGCGCGTCCCCGGCCGCCGGGCCGGCCCCGCAGGCGGTCGCCGTCGAGCCGGCCGTGCAGGCGGTCGCCGTGGCGCAGCCGGGGACCCCGACCGCCGAGGAGCCGGCTGCGGCCACGACCTCCTGCACGAGCCCCGACGGCTACTCGGTCGAGTACCCGGACGACTGGTCCACCAACGAGGCCGGCGTGCTGCCCGCCTGCAGCTGGTTCGGGCCCGGCGGGTTCGTCGTTCCCGAGGCCTCCGACGTCCGCACCGCGCCGGTCACCCTCCAGGTCGTGGACCTGCCCCTTGCCGAGGCCGCCGCGCCGCTGCCCGACGAGGTCGACCGGACCGAGCTCGAGGTGGACGGTCGCGCGGCCGTCCGCACCGAGCAGGTGACGACGGTCGGGCTGTACCCCGCGGGCACCCGAATCACGTCCTGGGCCGTCGACCTCGGCGGCCGGACGCTCCTGGCCGACGCCGTCGAGCTTCCCGGCGGCGACCACGAGCGCGCCGTCGCCGTGCTCGACGAGATGGTCCGCAGCCTGGAGCCCACCGCCGGCTGAGCTCGCGCACCGGGCGTGCGAGCTATCCGTCATCGCCCGCGACGTCCCGTGCTCGTCACGGACCCAGTGCACAGGTGCACAGCACCGCGGCCCCCGCCCTCGCGAGGAGGACAGGGGCCGCGGCGAAACCGGCAGAGGTCAGATGTCGTAGTACATCGCGAACTCTCCCCGCGTGATTTGTGGTCGATGGTATTCGACGGAACACGCCGCTGACCTGCGCTTATGGTGTTGGAAGGGATTAGTCCAACGGGGGCTCGATTGGAAATCGTGCGGACTGTGTGCGGACTGGCGACGGCCTCCGCGTGGCCCTCGACGCCAAGTGCGCCGTGCTCGATCGCCCTGGTTGACACCAGGCGAACCGCCCAGCCGTGAGCGACGCAGGCGACCCGCCGCAGCCGGACCAGTTCGACGCCGAACCAATCCTGGCGGTGCTCGAACGCCACGGCGTCGCGTACGTGATCGCCTGTGGCTACGCCCGCCCGGATGCACGGGTCGACGCGGCCCACCCGCGATGTCGACGTCACCCCGGCCACAACCCGAGAGACCTGGACCGGCTGGCCGCTGCGCTGCGGGAGTTAGACGCGCGCATCCGCACCGATGCCGTCCCCGAGGGGCTGCCCCGCAAGACCTCGGGGGAGTCCCTGGTCGGGCACCGAACGCTCAACCTGCAGGAGGACAGGAGAAGCCGATCCGACGCGGTGCTGCACGGGGGAAGCGTGCTCGCTAATCTCCGGTTTTCCTCCCGTACCGGCGATGCCGCCCCGCAGCCGGCCGATGATGCCGGCTGCAACGGCTCGCCGGAAGGGCGCTGCGCGTCCCTTCGGGATGGGCCTGCGGCCCACCCTTCCCCCGATCCGCCGCAGCCAGGAGAGGCCGGTTGCGCGGGAGCGGCCAGGAATGTGGGCGAACACCCTCAGCGCCTCATCGCCACCGGCTCACCGGGGAGTCGCGGTTGAGGCGGGGGGCGGCACCGATCAGGGGCTCCGTCGGCCGCTTGGCGACCAAGCCGGTTATCCCTACACTGGAAGTCGCCTGTTGCGCTGAGCTTCAGGAAGTGGGCCCGGCTCCTCTCCGGACGGTGAGCAGCCGGGCTCCGCGGTTTCTAGCGGCCGGTCACGTCCTGGGCAGTGGTGATCGAGGCGATGCGTTGTCGCCACGCGCCTCCGGCCGAGTGACTCCAGGCCAGTGCATCGGCGACCCAGAGGAGCGGGTCGCCGCTCGGCGGCAGGTGGACATACTGCAGCACCGGGTCGCCCAAACGATGAAGCTCCTCGACCAGGATCTGCCGGTCACGCTGGTCACGGCCCTGCCGGGATTCGATGACCAGTCGGTGCACGCCACGGTTGACCAGTGCAGCGGCCATCCGGCGGAAGCTCTCGGCGCGTAGATCGTCCTCGCGGTCCTTGCCGGAGAACGCCAACGCCGAGACCTGTCCGCTGTCGATCAACGCGTCGAGGATCTGCCGGCGGCGGCTGTCGCGTTCGGTGACGAAGTGCCACCGCCGCTGACCGGGCAGGCAGAAGGAACGGACGAGGCGGCGCAGCGCGTCGACGTCCCCATCGAGAACAACCGCGACGCACACGTGGTACCGCGATCCGCGGGCGGACTCGTCGACGAAGGCCTGGGCGCTCAACTCCCCTCCGAGAGGTCCGCGCGGATTCGTCCTTCGCCCCGGTGCCGGGGGTGTGACGCCACCGGCGCGGTCATCTGTCGCACGAGCAGCATCCTGAACGACCCCCTCATGAGGTGCGGTCTCGGGTGGGGCGCCGCCGCTCGCACGGTGGAGAACGAGGTGCCGCACGAGCGGATCGGCGAGTAGGCCGAGGCGCTGACCGCGGACCCGCGGGGCGGGCGACGATCGATGGTCTCCCGCAGGACGCCGCTGCTCGGAGACGCAGGAGCAAGACGGCAGGAACCGGAGGAGGACCGGAGCTTCACGGGAGAAGTTCTGGAGAAGTTGGCTGTGAGCTGTCACCAAGGGCCGTGAGATCGCGCCTTCTACGAGTGAACCCGTAAACGACCTGCCCCTCCTGGAGTCAGTCATGCCCGACCACACCGTCGACCACGCCGTCGGCCAGCAGCCCGACCTGCTCACGATCAGCGAGGCAGCCGAGGTGCTGCGTGCTCCCGTCGCCACGCTGCGGTACTGGCGTCACCTCGGCACCGGACCGCGCAGCTTCCGCCGTGGCCGCCGGGTCCTCTACCGGCGCGAGGACCTCTACGCGTGGGTCGACGCTCGCCGCTAGACCTGGTGGCCGCCCGTCCGTAGCCACGTACCTCGGCGCCGTTCCTCCGTCGTCCTCCGGTTCCCAGGCGCCGGCGATGCCAGTTTCGCGCGACCGGAGCCGACCGGCGGAGGCTGCGCAGCCTTCGGCGACGGTCGCCGGGAACAGCCGCAGTGGAGCGCTGTCCACAGCCCTCTGCGGCGTCCCCAGATTCCGGGCACGCGGTGTCTCGGCTGGGCGAGGTCGGTCGACGCTGACCGAGACTGGACCAGCACAACCAGCTTGCGGTGACGACGCGGTACGAGGCAGCACGAGGAGGAGCGATGGGATGGATGGGCCCGGTCGTGGGCGACGAGGCGCACGAGGGGTGGGTGGTGCCGGTCTTCGCCGACGGCGCGCAAGGCGCTGGGAGCACCAGTGCCCGCGGAGTGTTGGTGGCCCGCCGACCCGACGACGGGCCGCGGAACGGCGACCGGGTGCGGCTGACTTACCCCGACGGCTGCACTGTCGAGGGCGTCTGGCAGGACGGCGCGGTCATCGGCGGCGACGGGATCGTGCATCACACCGGCGGTCAGGTCCGTCGGGAGGTCATCGACGAAGCGGAGGAGTGGCGCCCGGATGCGACGGTGGTCGGCTGGGTCGCCGGCTGCACCTGCGGCTGGCGCGGAACCCCCTGGACCCGGGTGCCCGCACCGGAGCGGGCCGACCCGGCATCGCGGCGACTGGCAGTCACCGGCCCGTGGGTCGATCTGGAGGCCGCCGACGAGAAGCGGGTCATGCTGGAGTGGCGCCGCCACATCGAGCCCTGGCAGACCCTTGAAGACGTCGAGCAGGCCGCGGTCCGGCAGGCCGCCGCTGCCTGCGTCCTAGACGAGGCGGTGTACGCCGCGCGGGCGGCCGGGGCCTCGTGGACCGCCGTCGGCCGGGCCACCGGTGTGACCTGCCGGTCGGCCATCGAGCGGTGGTCCGCCGGTGGCTGAGCGCGCAGCCGGTCAGCCTGCACCGGCCGGGGGAGCGGCGGCGGGGCAGCAGACCGTGCTGGTCGTCGACCTCGACGGTGAGCTGCTCGTGCCGCTGCGCGCGGTGGAGGAGGTGCTGCTGTGCCTGGGTCTGTGGGAGCACGAGGAACGACAGGGTCCCGCCGCCGACGTCGAGCCGCTGCGGCTGCCGGCGCCGCTGGCCGATCAGGTCGCCCTCGGCGCCGTGCAGCGCCTGCTCGCCGCCCTGGCGCCGACGCAGTCCCTCGGAGCTAGGCGGGGCCGATTGTTCGCTCCGGACGGCCGCTACGAGCACGCGCCGCTGACCGCGCTGACCCTGCCGGCCGCCGACATCGACCTGCTGTCGGCCACCGCGGCCGCCCTCGGCCATCCCGCTCTCGACGCTGACATCGCCGAGGTGATCGACGCCCACGCGGGGCAGCTCGGCGACACCTACCGCTGGGAAGGCCGCGCCGGGTTGGTCTCGCTGCTCGCCCGGCTGGCCGGCCTGCTTGACCTCGCCCCGACAGACGACACCCGCCTACTCATCGCCCGGCTGCGGGCCAGGCCGCCCGGCACGGACTGCACGCTGAGTGAGGCCGACGAAGCCGCCTACGTCCGCACGGCCGACCGAATGAACCGCATGTGGGCCCTCAGCTCCGGCATCGACCGCTACCTCTATTGAAAGATCAGCTGGGAACCCATCACTGCCCCCTCCTGGTGTCCCACAAGGGGATCCTCTTGCGAAACGGTGGCCGTGACTGCGGCGGCTGTGCGGACGTCGCCGTAGGGCGTTCCCGCTACGGTCCTCGTCGCCGACCGAATGACCGGGTCGTACGCCGCGGCGCAGGGACCGCTGTGCGAAGGTGCGGCCGTGTCCGTCTTCCTTCTGCCGGTCTCTACGCAGGACTACGCGATCTTCCTGGAACAGGCAGCCGACACGTATGTCGTTGGCGCGACGCACTCCGGTGAGATGACCATCGAGCAGGCTCGTGCGCGAGCCGATGCGGACCTCAAGGCCCTGCTCCCCGCTAGACCGCAGACACCGGGGATGCTTCTGCGGACTATCACTGTTGACGGCGACTGGGTAGGCCACATCTGGCTTGGAGTTCGAGGGTCGGCCGAGGCGAAGTACGGGTGGGTTTGGTCGGTGTACGTCGATCCTCAGCACCGCGGCCAGGGGTATGCCGAACTGGCGGTCCGTCTGGTCGAAGCTGAGGCTCTGGACCAGTTCGGCGTCACCGAGGTACGCCTCAACGTGTTCGCAGCCAACCGAGGCGCCATCCGCCTATACGAGCGATTCGGCTACGCGGTGATCTCCCAGGTCATGCGGCGCACCGTCCGCCCTTGAGGGCGTCCCCTATTCCCCGTCGGAGATCCTCCGGCGGGGAGGTCGTCACTCGGTACGGTCGGCAGGCCTTCGCCCACGAGTGAGCGCAGGTGCGATTCACAAGCGGCCCGGTGGCCGACGTTCCCTTGGAAGGATTCGAGGATGACGCGGCCAGCAGGCCCTGTCGACTACAAGTTCGTGCAGCAGGCCTACGACACCGTGGCCGACGACTACGCCGCGCACCTGCCCGACACCCGCGCCGAAGCGGCGCTTGACCTAGCGATGCTCGACCACTTCGCCGCCACGGTGGAGGCCGGGGGCCCGGTACTAGATGCCGGCTGTGGCGCTGGGCGCATGACCCGGTATCTGGCCGACCGAGGCTGCAACGTCGAAGGGCTTGACCTGTCCCCGGCCATGGTCGCCGCCGCCCGCCGCGATCACCCGGATCTATCCTTCGCGGTTGGCTCCATCGCAGACCTGTCCCACCCCGACAGTCGCTTCGCCGGCGTGCTGCTCTGGTACTCCACCATCCACACTCCGCCCGAACACCTCGGTCGCGTCTTCGCCGAGGTGGCCCGCGTGCTGCGCGCCGGAGGCCACCTCCTGCTCGCCTTTCAGTCCGGCCACGGCACGCGCGACGTCGCCGCGGCCTACCGCCGCTTCGGCCACGACGTCCAGCTCGAGCGCTACCTGACCACCGCAGACGACGTCGCATCACAGCTGAGCGCCATCGGACTCATCGAGACCTGCCGCCTCGTCCGCGCCGCCCAGGGCGGCGAGCGAGACGCGCAGACCGTCCTGCTCGCGCGGGCCATCTGAATGCATGCGCCGGTAGACGTTCGTCTTGCGGGGCAAGCCGACCCTTGGTGTCGGAGCCGTCGGTCACGATGGCCACGTGAAGGACGAGGAGTTCATCGCCCGGGTGCGCAGGCACAAACCGAGCGCTCTGATGCCGTTGATCGCGCAGTTCGCATCGACGCGCATGCAGCCTGACGATTGGATGAAGGCGGGCCAGCGCGGCCTCGGCTCGCCTTGGGCTCTCGCGGAGATCGCCCGGGTCAGCCTTGCCTACGGCAACGAGCACCGAAAAGACGCCACCTTCGCTGACCTGGTCGCGTGCAACGAGGCCTACAACGAACTTGACGACCCCGAGGTGGTCGAGGGCTACAACGGACCCGTGGCCGGGTTCTTCCTGCGGCTGTGCGAGCAGCTCGAGTATCAACTGCCGGTCCGTCACGAGCTGACTCGCGCCATCGCGCTGTTCAAGCACACGGAGCCAAAGCGCGCCTTGCGCGTGGTCCGCGATGGCTGGGACACCGAGCTCCTCGGAGCTGATCTAGTCACGTTCATCGCAGCTGGTCAAATGCTGCACATCGCAGCGAAGCCAAACGAAGGCCGATTCAACCCGCAATGGCTCAACCAGCCAAACTTCGACTTTCTCCGCGACGTCACCGAGCCTGATCTCTTGCGGGCCGCCTGGGCACGTAGTTACGTGATCGATGCCTCCGAGTTCGCCGCCCAGAACGCAAGGCCACGTCCATCTGCGTGGCGCCGATACGGGCACAACCCGCTGCTGAGCCGGCCTGCAGTGAGCGGAGTTCACGACGACTGGCTCATCCCCGTTCCCGCACTCGTCGTGCGGCGTCTCAGCCCACTCGGTCTTTACTACGCCGGGGTCGGCAAATGGGGCAAAGCCTTCGCGGATGATCTCGGCGACCTCTTCGAGCCCTACATCGGCTCACACCTGCGCCTCCTCGGGCCCGATGTGGTGGAGCCCGGCTTCCGCTACGGCCGCGACAACCGTGAGACCGTCGACTTCATCGTCACGCTGCCCGAGGTAGTCGTCCTCGTCGAGGTGAAATCAGTCCGACCGACGGCCGCCGTCCGGGCGGGCAGTGATGAGGCGTCAACCGAGCTGAAGCGAATGCTCAACAAGGGCGTCAAGCAGCTGGAGCGAGCCGACCGGTTGATCGGCGAGCAGCATCCGGCATTCGCACACATCCCTGGAGACCGCCCTCGCGTCGGGCTGATCGTGACCCTCGAAGATTTTCACGTCCTCAACAGCGCGTTTCACCGACCGCTGCTCGATCGCGAGCGCCCCGACTTTCCGATCGGCGTAGTCTCTGCTGGTGAAATAGAGCACTGGGTGACACTGAAGGACAGGTCTCCCGGTCAAGTCGCGCTCGGTGCTCGTACCGCGCGCGAGGAGCACCCGTGGCCGATGGGTGCCGGCGTCGCGCTGAAACAGCAGTTGTATGGGCGGAAGCATCGACGCAACCCGATCGTCGAAAGGGCTTGGTCGGTCGGGCCGTGGCAGCAGCTTGCGGCCGGCGAACATGGCGCTGACCAGGGTGAACAGTCTCGACCGCACCGCGAGGGCAGGATCACGAGCTGATCTGGACGTGAGGCTTCGGCCCGTCGCCGTACCCAATGGTGCACCTGGACAGCCGGTTCAATCCGGGTACAGGACCGCGATTACCTCGTGGGCCGTAGCGAGTACCGGCGCGGCCATTCCGAGCGTCCAGGCGTCCTGCTGTCGGGCGTGGGCGAGATCGTTACGCAAATGCCGGGCCGCCTGAAGCTGAGTCGCCCATTTGTCGGTGATGAGCCCCTCCTGTTGGGCGCGTCCGATTAGCTTGACGAGCTGCTGCTCGCTGTCAAGCCGCACGCGCAGTGCCGCCTCGACCGCCAGCAGGGACCACATTCCGGCGACGACCATCGACTCGTAGTGAAACCACGCCAGGGTGATGAGGGCACGGGCGGTGCTCAGCAGGTCGGCAACACCTGGGGGCGTGGCCGCCGTCGTCGGCCACTTCTCGGTCAGCCGGACGAGGTCTGCGTGGGCCATGGGGCGAGGTCGTCCACCCGCGTCGAGTCCACCGATGAACAGTGCCCATCGCCGGTCCGGCGGCACATGCTCACTCGTCATGCAGATTGCTCCATAGCTGGGCGGCGCGCACGGCGGCGAGGGACACGATCTCGCCGGCCAGGAGTTCGGGGATGTCCGATGGGAAGCCGGCCCCGGCGATCAGTGCCTCCCTATGCCCGGGGCTGTGTCGGTACACCCGTGTTCCCCGGGGGCCACAGGTGGCGGTCTCCGTGAGGTACTGCTGCTGGGAGAGCACGATTTGTGTTCGTTCCACGGTTTAAGCAGATCTATTCGGAGTGGCGCTGGATCAGGGCGGACACATCGACCATCGCGATGTTCGTGCGCTCCGGGTCCTCCCCGAGATAGCTGTGGAGCTGGTCGCGGCGGGCGTCGAGGAGTTCCTGGCCGGTCACTCCCTTCGCGAGGACGGTCTCGCGATCGGTGTCGCGGATCTCGTATGCGCGGCCGGGGACGGTGTTCTCGGACGGCATCTTGATCAGCGCCGCGTCACCGTCGTACCGAACGACCGAGCGGAAGTGGCGGCGGCTGGATGGGTGGACCCGCGCGTCAGCGATCTGCTCGAGCTCGTCGTCTGACAGCAGGTGATCGAGGGGGCTGAACCCCCGCTCCCGACTGTCCATGATGCGCCGGTACTCGGCAAGCATCCGCAGGTAGGTGTCGAGCACGGGCGAATGCGAGTTCCCGTTGTCGTTGCGCTCCAACTGGGGCTTCAACTCGGTCCAGCGCTTGCCGTCGCGCATCAGGAAGTCGACGTATCTCGCCATGTGTCCCTCCAGCGAGTTGTTGTGGTCGAAGCCCTGGAACTGGAGCTGGTGGGCCAGCTTCTCGGCGACGGGCTTCCCTTCCTTCTCGAGGTGGGCGATGCTGAACGTGACGACGCGGAACATCTGCAGGATGTCCGACACGCGGTTGCAGTCCCGCTTCGATAGCTCCGTGCTGAAGCCGGCGGTCTCGTACCAGTACTCGCCGGTATAGCCCTCCTCGAGGATTTTCGCCCGCATTAGCTGGTACTCCAGGTCGCCGTCGACGCCGTTGGCGTCCTCCGGTAGCACCCGGGCCAAGATCCGGTGGAGAAGCGAGAGCACCTGCCGGTCCGCGATCCGCATACTTTCGGCCGGGGGCTCGTCGCCGTGCTCGACCTCGCTCTGGTAGACGGGCACGACCGCCTCCATGAGCAGGTCGCGGACGTACTCGCTGAGCGAGACGCCTTGATCGTCGGCCAGCTCCTTGAGTTGGTCGCGGACGCGGTCATCCAACCTGATGTTCAGAACAGCCATTGCGTCCTCCCGTAGCGTCGTGTGACGATAACCGTATCACTGTCATACGTGAGGAATGGAGCGTTGATGAGGTGTCGCCGTGTCGCCAGCACCCGACCGGGACGTGGGCGACCACGTATCCCTTACTCGTGACCTTCGCCGACCTGCCAGAGCCGAACGAGGTCACCTACGCCGAGGGGCGCCTCACGACGCGCACCTACGCCAGCCGCAGCTTCGCCATGCAGTTCGGCCGCGACCGAGGGCACCCCGCGAGATACATCCATCGCGTCTTCGACGAGGTCGTGACCGATGACGACGACGAGTGGGAATGGACTAACACCGTGGTGTACACGACCTCGGCTTTCGCAGTTTCCGCGATCAAGTAGATGATCTTGCACGGTTGCGGCGCGGCTGCCTGATCGGGTGCTGAACGCGCGGAAGCATCAGCGGTCTTCTCACCGCCTCTTGCGAGGGGTCCGCTG
>NZ_SPQN01000053.1 GCF_004571065.1 Geodermatophilus sp. DF01-2 | reverse complement strand
GCTACACCGTCACCCTCACCGCAGCAGCCTGACCCCACACTCGAGCCGACCTCGCCGATTGCCGCCGAGGTCCGCTGCAGCGCGCTCGCCGAGCCCCAGTGCGGGTGGCTATTTTCCGGTCAGGGCGGTGCCCTGGACGGGGCCGAGGGCGTGGGGGGAAGGATGGTCCTCTTTCAGCGGCCGCTGACCGACACCTCGAACTCGACCTGGCTGACGTCCGGCCGCAGCCGGGAGAAGCTGTGCACGAGAGGATGGCCGGCGCTGTCGCGGACCGTCGTCCGGACCACCAGCAACGGCGACCCGGCGACCACCCGCAGCAGGTCGGCCTCGTCCGGCGCCGCCGTGCCGACGTCGACCACGATCCGGGCGTGGGCGAGGTCGGCCGAGTACTCCCGGCGGAGGAACTCGTAGAGCGAGCCCTCGCTGAGGTCGGCCTCCGCCGCCCGCGGGTACGTGGCGGCCGGGAGGAAGCTGTGCGCCACGTGGTTCGGTGCGCCGTCGACGCTGCGCAGCCGGACCAGCTCGACGACGTCGGCCGCGGGCTCCAGGCCGAGCTCAGCGGCGACCGGCGGCTGGACCGGGACGATCCGCTGGGTGAGCACGGCCGTGCCGACCTGCGCGCCC
Source organism: Geodermatophilus sp. DF01-2 (assembly GCF_004571065.1). GTDB lineage: Bacteria > Actinomycetota > Actinomycetes > Mycobacteriales > Geodermatophilaceae > Geodermatophilus. Next base: position 32,010 of record NZ_SPQN01000053.1, on the reverse strand, counting down.
TGCTCGGTCATCACCGAGCTCCACCCGGCGATGCGGTGCACGAAGCTCTCGCGGTACTCGTGCCGGATCGCCGGGCGGGTCACGTACGTGCCCCGGCCCTGCTCGCGGACGAGGTGCCCGTCGGCCACCAGCCCGTCGACGGCCCGGCGGAGCGTGATCCGGCTGACCCCGTACTCCGCGCACAGCACCGGTTCGGGCGGGAGCAGGGTGTGCTCGGGCAGCGCGGACACCCGGCGGCGCAGGTGCTCACGGACCGAGAGGTACTTCGGTCCCGACACGGCGCTGGTCACCTGTCCAAAGGTACTGGGGATGTAGACGTCTGGTCGTCTGCAGACGTCTGGCTCACCCGGTCGTGCCGTCGCGGGAGGCGGCCACCCGAGCCGGGTCGCCGCCGGCCACCTCGGGCACCTCCGTGCGGCTGGCCGGCCCGCTGACCAGGAACATCTCGCGGCGGCGCACCCCCACGGCCCTCCGTGACCGCGGCGAGCGCGGCCTCGGTGGCCCGGCCGTCGACCACCGGGACGGCCACCGGCGGCAGCGTGCGCTGTGCCTGCCGCCCACGGCCGTGCGGCCGGCGCCGGGGCGCATCCGGATGGCGATCCGCACGACCCCGGTGCGACCCGCCGGACGAGGCGGACGCGCGGTGGCGTCCGCCACCACACATGATGTGGTGTCGTCCCGGCGTCCTCGCCCGGCTGCCGGCAGAAGTGGCCGAGCGCCAGAGGCGCCGTGCACCCGAGGGGGCTACCGGATCGTGTCCCAGGACCACCGCGCCCGCCGCTATGCCGAGACCCACCAGCGGATCCACCAGGCCGCGATGCGGTTGTTCGGGGAGCGGGGCTACGAGGGGGTGCCGATCGCCCACATCGCCGCCGCCGCGGGGGTCTCGGTCCAGACCTTCTACGCCCACTACACCGGCAAGGACGAGCTGATCATGGCGCTGCCGGACCGCGCCGAGGTCGCTGCCCTGCTCGCGTCGGTGCCGGACGACCGCCCGCTCGGCGAGCGGATGCGGGGCGTGATCGTCTGCTTCGTCCGCGGGCTGGAGGGAGCCCGCCGGTCCGACGCCCTGGCCCGGTGGAAGCTGATCGCCGCAACACCCAGGCTGCGCTGTCGGGCGGCGGAGTACGAACGGGCGACGGCGCACATGTTCCTCGACGCCCTCGGCCTGGACGAGCCGGACGTGGACACCGTCTCGTCCGTCGTCGTGACCGCGCACATGTCCGCCTACACCCAGGCGCTGCTGCGCTGGGCGGAGTCCGGCGGTGAGCGGTCACTGGAGGACATCGCCGCGGAGGTCCTGGCGGCGCTCCGCGACCACCTCTGACCAGGCCTCAGGGTGCACGCAGCTCGATGACCGCGACCTCGGGGCGCGCGCCCGTGCGCATCGGCGGGCCCCAGAAGCCCACGCCGGTCGTCACGTAGAGCTGGGTGTCGCCGACCCGGGACAGCCCCTGCACCGCCGGCTGGTCGAGCCGGACCGCGTAGTCGAAGGGCCACAGCTGCCCGCCGTGCGTGTGGCCGGACAGCTGCAGCCCCACCCCGGCGGCGCGCGCCTGCTCCACCTGGACCGGCTGGTGCGCCGTCAGCACCACGGGCACGGCGTCGTCGCGACCGTCGAGCGCGGCGCCCAGGTCGGCGCCGTGACCGGGCAGGCCCGAGCTGATCGCCGTCCGGTCGTCGATGCCGGCCAGGTCGACCGACGCGCCGCCGCGGACGACCGGCACGCGCTCGTTGCGCAGCACCTGGACACCGAGCGTGCGCAGGTGCCGCAGCCACGCCCGCCGCCAGGGCCAGGCCGCGGACCAACAGCAGCCGGCGGGAGGGGTCTCCGACACTGCCGTCCTCCGGACGACCACCGCGGACGATGACATCGCCGTCCTCCCGGACGGCACCGCCCATGACATCGGCGTCCTGCCGGACGCGCAGGCTCGCGGCGGGACCCTGCGAGGAGGCCGCCCGGACGGACCGGCGGGCAGGGTGTTCCTCATGCCAGCGAGGCCACGGCCTTGACCGCGCGCCGCAGGCCGCGTTCCAGGGTCCAGAACTCTGCCTCGGCCACCTCGGCGCGGGCCTCCTCGAGGCCGTGCAGGCGACCGTAGGTCCAGGCGTTCTCACCCGCGGCCGCGGCCGTCCGGCCCACCCGGACGGCGACGTCCCGGGTGACGACGGTGTCCTGGGCGGCGCCCAGTAGGTCCTGCACCTGCTTGGTGCACTCGACCAGCGCCGCGGCCGGCGCTCCGAACTCGCACTCCGCGACCTCCGCGGTGTAGCGGACCCGCTTGGTGGCCTTGCGGACCTCGTGCAGTGCAGCGTGCCGGTCGGCGCCCTCGGCCTCCCGGGCGGCCTCGACGGCCCGGCGCAGCCGCTTGCCGGTGCGGCGGACGGCGTCGGCGAGCTGCGCGGGCGCCGGTGCGGCGGCCAGGTCGGTGGCCGGCGGGTCGGCCACCAGCCCGTCGAGGGCGTCGAGCAGCCGCAGGTAGCGCCGGTCGGTGAGGGTGCGCGTGACCCGGCGGGCGCCGGCCTCGTGGTCCTCGACCTCGGTCTGCTGCAGCCGGGCGGCGACCGGCCCGAGGACGAGCTCGGGCGGCTGCGCGGCGACGAGCTCGCGCAGGTGCGCCAGCGCCACCTCGGTGTCCCGGGCGCCGGAGAGCTGTGCGCCCACCCACCGCAGCTCGTCGCGCAGCGGGTCGGTGTGCTCGCGGGCGAGCACCGGCCGGAACGCCGCGAAGATGCTGCGCAGCCGGCGACAGGCCACCCGCAGGTCGTGCACCCCCTCCGGCTGCTCGCTGCGCACCGCCAGGTCCGCCTCCCGCAGCGCCTGCAGTTGGCCTGCCACCGCGCCGAGGACGACCTCCCCCGCCGTCCGGCCCGGGACCTCGGCCTTCGCCTTCTTCTTCTTCGCCTTGCCCTTCTTGCTCTGCTCGCCCCCCTCCGCGGCCGCGGCAGGCTCCTGCGCGGGTTCCGGAGCGGCCTCCGCCGCTGCCGGCAGCCGCCCCTCCAGCACCCGGCCGAGCTTCGAGGGAACGGCGGAGGGCCGGGCTCCGACCGCGGTGAGCCGCTCGGTGACCGCCTCGAGGAGGGTCGCGTCGCCGTCCACCAGCTCGACCTCGACCTCCCGCCAGCTGGTCACGGTCGCCGGCTCGCCGGGGCCGGTCGCCAGCGCGGTACCGACGACGGCGTCGTCGGCCACCTCGGCCAGCACCCGGCCGGCCTCGTCGAGGAGCCGGTGCGCCACGCGGCGGGTGGCGACGGTCGCCACGGGCTCCGCGGCGGCAGTGCCCAGCAGACCGAGGACGGGAGCGACGACGGTCCGCGGCGCCGTGCGGGCCGCGCGGCCGAGCGGCTGGTGCAGCTCCCGTCGCGCGCCGTCCACCCCCGGCAGCTTCACGTGCCAGCCGGCGTCGGCGCCGCCGGTCCGCCGGCGCAGCGTGACCTTCGAGCGCAGCAACCGGAGGTCGGGGGTGTCGTAGTAAATGGCCTCGAGCGTCTGCTGCTCCGGGTCGCCGACCGCGGCGACGCCCTCGACACCGGTCAGGTCGGGGAGGGAGAAGGTCTCGTCGGCCTCGAACTTGCGCTCGACCTCGACGTGCTCGGTGGTCACGCGCGCCACGGTAGGACAGGCCGACGCCGGCCAGCACGCCGGCGACCGGCCCCATGTTCGCGAGGTCGCTCGGCTGGGCACGCTGCTGGCCGTGGGGTCCGTGGGGATCCCGAGGACGAGGGGAGCCGACCCGGTGTTGAGCGAGCGAGAGCTGTCGGCGGCGATCGGCAGCACGGCCTACGGCCCCGACGGCGAGAAGATCGGCACCGTCGAGCACTTCTTCACCGACGACCGCACGGGCGCGCCGACCTGGATGGCCGTCTCCACCGGGTTGTTCGGCACCCGGCACTCCGTCGTCCCCGCGGGCGACGCCACGTTCACCGAGGGCAGCGTGCGGCTACCGGTCACCAAGGAGGCGGTCCGCAGCGCGCCGCCGGTGTCCGACCAACACCTCGAGCCCGATGACGAGGCGCTGCTGCGCCGGCACTACGGACTGGACGCCCGACCCGGCCCGGACGCCGCCGTCGGGCCGGCACCGGGCACCACCACCGTCGACGACACGGTGCCCGCGGCCGCCGCCCCGGCTGCTCCGTCGGACGGCGCCATGACCCGCAGCGAGGAACAGCTGCGGGTGGCCACCGAGCGGTACCCGGCCAGGCGGGTGCGCGTCGTCAAGTACGTCGTCACCGAGGAGGTGACGGTCACCGTCCCGATCCGCCGCGAGGAGATCCGCATCGAGGAGGTGCCGCTCGACGCCGACGCACCCGCGGCCGGGACCGTGGACCCGGCCGGGACGGTCGCCGGGGCCGGCCTGCCGGCGGAGATCGTGCTGCACGCCGAGCGGCCCGTGGTGTCGACCGAGGTGGTGCCGGTCGAGCGGGTGCGGCTGCGCACCGAGCTGGTCCAGGAGCAGGTGCAGGTCAGCGACCAGGTGCGCCGCGAGCGGATCGACGTCGACCAGGACCGGGTCCGCTGAGCGGAGTGCATCGGGCGCGGGATGCGCGGGATGCGCGCCCCGGCACTCCGGTCAGGGGCGGCGGTCGGCCGTCGGCGAAGCCATGCCATCAGCGCCTGTCGGCGAGGAACTGCAGCCGCTCGCGGGTCGTCGTGACCTCGGCGGGGTCGACGTCGGCGAGCAGCACGGTCTCCACGCCGGCGGCGGTCGCCAGCAGCTCGCCCATCGGGCTGACGATGCGGCTGTCGCCGGTGTGCTCGGTGCCGTCGCCGGCGGTGCCGACCCGGTTGCAACCCACCACGTAGGCCTGGTTCTCGATGGCGCGCGCCTGCAGCAGCGTCTGCCAGTGCAGCCGCCGGGCGGCCGGCCAGTTCGCCGTCACGAGGTAGACGTCGGTGTCCAGCGCCGCGGACCAGAAGACGTCGGCGAAGCGCAGGTCGTAGCAGACGAACGGGGTGACCCGGAGCCCGCCGATCTCCACGGTCACCGGCTTCTCCCCGGCCCGGAAGCGCTCGTGCTCGCCGGCGTGGGTGAACGGGTGCAGCTTGCGGTAGCGGTGCACGGTGCCGTCGGGGCCGGCGAGGACGAACGAGTTGTACGGCAGGTCGCCGTCCGGTGCGACCTCCGGGCAGCTGCCCCCCACCCACACCCCGTGCGCTGCGGCCTGCTCCTGCAGGAACCGCGCCGACGGGCCGCCCTCGGGCTCCCCGATGCCGGGCGTCATCGTGAAGCCGGTCGAGAACGTCTCGCTGAGCAGCACGAACTCCGCCCCGGCGCCGGCCGCGGAGGCCACCTGCGGGGCCAGCCGCGCGAAGTTGGCCGCCCGGTCCTCCCAGACGATGTCGTGCTGGACCACCGCGAACCTCATGAGGCTCCTCCTCCACCCTCCCGACCCATCCCTGTCAGTCGCTCCACCGCCTCGCCGAGCACGGCGTCGCCCTTGCAGAACGCGAACCGCACCAGGTGGCGACCCAGGTGCGCGTGCGCCGGGTCGTAGAACACCACGGTGGGGACGGCGACCACTCCCGCGCGCTCGGGCAGCGACCGGCAGAACGCCAGGCCGTCCCCGTCGGGCTGCACCGGCCGGACGTCGACCGTGGCGAAGTACGTCGCCTCGGGGCAGATGACCGGCAGGCCGGCGGCGGTCAGGCCCTGCACCAGGACGTCGCGGCGGTACTCCAGGTCGCGGGCGATCCCCGCGAAGTACTCGTCGGGCAGCCGCAGCCCGGCGGCGACCGCCGGCTGGAAGGGCCCGCCGTTGACGTAGGTGAGGAACTGCTTGGCGGTACGGACGGCGGACACCAGCGGCGCCGGGCCGCAGATCCAGCCGACCTTCCAGCCGGTCACGTTGAACGTCTTGCCGGCGCTGCCCACCACGAGCGTGCGCTCGCGCATGCCGGGCACGGTGGCGAGGGAGGTGTGCCGGGCGCCTGCGAAGACCAGGTGCTCGTACACCTCGTCGGTGAGCACCAGCAGCTCGTTCTCCATCGCCAGCGCCGCGAGCACGCCCAGCTCGGCGCGGGTGAACACCTTGCCGGTCGGGTTGTGCGGCGTGTTGAGCAGCAGCAGCCGGGCCCGCGGGGTCACCGCCGCACGCAGCTCGGCCGGGTCGAAGGTCCACGGGCCCGCGCCCGACGCCGGGGGCCGCAGCGGGACGGGCCGGGCGACCCCGCCGGCCATCGCGATCCCCGCCGCGTAGCTGTCGTACATCGGCTCGAAGAGGACGACCTCGTCCCCGGGCTCGAGCAGCGCCAGCAGCGCGGCGGTCAGCGCCTCGGTGGCGCCCGCGGTGACCAGCACCTCGGTGTCGGGGTCGTAGCCGTGCCCGCCGAAGCGCTGCACGTGCTCCGCGACGGCCTGCCTCAGCTCCGGGATGCCCGGACCCGGCGGGTACTGGTCGTGCGCGGTGCCGATCGCCGCGCGGGCGACGTCGAGGACCTCCGGCGGGCCCGGGTAGTCGGGGAAGCCCTGCCCGAGGTTGATCGACCCGGTGGCGACGGCGAGGGCGCTCATCTCGGCGAACACCGTCGTCCCGAACCCCTGCAGGCGGGCGGACAGGTACGGCGCGCGCGTCATGGGGAACAGCGTTCCACGCGGCCCCCTGCAGGGTCCCGCCGCCGGCCCCGTCCCGAGGCTCGCCGCGAGCCTGCGAGCGGTGAGGAGGACGGGGTCCTTCCACGGTGGGGGCAGGGGGTCCTTCAACCGACCCTCACGTCCTCCTGGCCCTCGATCTGGACGACGTCCCCCCGCCGGACCTGCCGGCCGCGCCGCTCCTCGGGCTCGCCGTTGACCCGGACGGCGCCGGTCAGCAGCACGTCCTTGACCTGGGCGCCGGTCGGAACGGCGTCCACCAGCTTGAGCAACTGCCCCAGGCGGATGGACTCCTCGCCCGGCCGCAGCTCCACGGTGCGCACGGTCACCCTCCCGCCGTCAGCTCGTCGCCCACCGCGACGCGGCCGGCCCGGGCGACGAGGGCCCCGATCGCGAGGAAGCCGTCCCGCTGGCGGTGGATGGTCTTGAGGACGGCGGTGTCGCGGCCGATCCCGCCGGGCTGCGGGCGGGTGACCATGACGCAGCGGTCCACCTGCTTGACGACGTCCAGCTCGACGCCGCCCAGCCTGACCTGGTGCCCGACCAGCGCGTCCTCCCCCTCGCCGTCGAGGAGGACGTTCGCGCGGAACCGCCGCCGGTCCCAGGTGCCCAGCGTGCCGGTGGAGACCAGCGAGACCCGGGTGCGGGAGCTGTCGTGGAAGGCCCCGCGGGCACCGGTGAACGCGTCCCAGTCGTACTCGTCCTCCTCTCCGACCCCGGCGGGGTTCTCGTACCGGCGCTCCCCGGGGGCGTCCGCCGCGGCGCGGAGCTCCACCGGCCGGCCCAGCCAGGCCGACAGGACGGCGTCGTCGGACGTGACGGACCCGTCCGGCAAGACCACCTCGACTGCACCGTCGGGGCGCAGCCGGCCCGATGCGAACAGCAGCTGGGGAACCCGCCGGGCGGTCAGGCCGTAGCCGGTGCCGAGGTCGAACAGGGCCCACTGCCGGTCCCCGGACAGCCCCTCCGGACCCACCTCGGTGCCGGTCAGCCGCTCGCCCTGCAGGGACTTCACCGGGTAGCGCCACAGCTCGGCGATCCGCACGTCAGACCTCCCAGCCGAGGGTCCAGGTGCCGGCCCAGTCGGCACCCGGCTCGAGGACGACGAGGTCGACCCGGTCGGCCAGCGCGTTCGGCGGACAGGTCATCGGCTCGATCGCTACGCTGCGCCGCCGCTGCCCCGCCGGGAGCGTGTCGCCGGTGAAGACCTGCAGCCACGGCCAGGCCGGGTCGACGGCGAGCTCGAGACGGCCGGCCGGGGTCCCCAGCCGGACCCGCGCCCAGCCGTCGGCGTCCCGTTCCAGGTCGGTGAGCGGAGTGTCGAGGGCCCGGTCGCCGATCCGGCCGGTCGCGCCGTCGAAGGGACGCCGCTCCCCCGTCGGCAGGCCGCCGTCGTCCACCACCAGCTCGGTGCGGGCCGGCAGGTCGAGGTCGACGTCGGCGATCCCGCCGTCCGCCTGCGCGCCGACGGCCAGGTAGGGGTGGAAGCCGGCGCCGAAGGGGGCCGGCTCGCCGCCCACGTTGCGGACCCGCAGCGTCACGGTCAGCCGACCGGGCTCCAGCGCGTGATCGATCGCCGCGGCCAGCCGGAAGGGGTAACCGGGGCGGGCTTCGACGACGGTGCCGACGGTGACCGCGCCGTCGGCCTGCCCGAGCACCGACCACGGCTGCCAGCCGACCAGCCCGTGCATCGCGGTGGGTTTGTCGGGGCCGGCCAGCTCGAGCTGCAGGTCGCGGCCGCCCCACGACCAGCGGCCTCGGCGCAGCCGGTTGGGCCAGGGCAGGAGCACCCGGCCGCGACTGCCGCTGGGCACCGAGCCCGCGGGGTAGCCGTCGAGGAGCTCGCGGTCGCCGACGGTCAGCGCACACATCCTGCCGCCGCGCAGGTCGACCACCAGGCTCGCATCGCCGGAGGCGATCGCCACCTCGGTGGGCTCGGTCGCGGGCCAGGCAGCACTCATGGGACTCACCCCACCACACCGCGCTGACGATCGGCGTCTCGACCGAACGGGAGGATCGTCGGGCACCTACCGGGTCCGTCGGCCGGCGCTGTCAAGCCCTGCAGCGAATCTGTGGACAGCCCTCTGACCTGCGGATATACGTTGCTGCCCGGCTCCTGACCCACTAGGTTCCGTACACGTGTTCGAGCCGGTGGGGGGTGTCGTGGACGAGTTGATGGCCGCGCTCGACGGCCTCGCCGGCGAGGATCTGGCGCCGCTGTTCGGGCCGGCCCTGTTCGGGCCGGTGCTGCTCGACCGGCTGCGGCCGCTGCTGGCCGCGCAGAACCGGTTGGCCGCGGAGGTGACGCGCACGGTACGGGAGTGCGAGGTGTCCGGGGCGGCGGAGGTCGACGGGCTCAAGACGATGGGGTCGTGGCTGCGCGGGCACGCCCACCTGGCGGCGGCCGAGGCGGCGCGGGTGGTGCGCGCCGGGCGCGCGCTGGAACACCTGCCGACTCTCGCTGCGGCGTTCGCGGCCGGCCACGTCACGGGTGAACAGGCCGCGATCGTGGGGCGCGTGGCCGAGCCCGAGCAGCTCTCCCGGGCCGCCGAGCAGGACGTCGACCTGGCCGCGGTGGATGCGGTGCTCACCGACGTCGCTCGTGAGCGGCCGCACGCCGATGTCGCCAAGGCGGTGCACCACTACCTCGACCGGCTCGACGCCGACGGCCCGCAGCCCGATCCCACCGAGGGCCGGCGGCTGGTGATCGCCCGGCACCCGGACGGGTCGATCTCCGGCCGGTTCGACCTCGACGCGGTCGGTGGGCAGAAGCTGCAGGCCGCGCTGGAGTCGATCGTGCAGGCCGGCCGGGCCGCCGGCGACGAGCGCACCCGAGCCCAGCAGCAGGCCGACGCGCTGGTGCAGCTGTGCGACAACCAGCTCGCCGCCGGCAACCTGCCGGTCCTGCGCGGGCACAAGCCGCACGTGATCGTCACGATCGACTCCGAGGACCTGGCCGACCCGTCCGCCGGCTCCGGTGCGGCGGAGATGGGCTTCGGGGCGACCATCTCCGCCGCCCGGGCCCGGTGGATGGCCTGCGACGGGCAGGTCACCCGGGTGGTGATGGGCCCGGACGGGGTGCCGCTGGACGTCGGCGGCACGATACGGCTCTTCCCGCCCCACATCCGGCGTGCGGCGGAGGTCCGCGACGGCGGCTGCGTATTCGCCGGCTGTCGTGCGCCGACCTGGTGGTGCGACATGCACCACCTGCCGGCCTGGATCGACGGCGGCGCCACCGATCTGGCCAACGCCGCTCTGCTCTGCGAGAGGCACCACACCAAGGTCCACCACGGGTTCCGGGTCGAACGCCAACCCGACGGGCGATGGCGCATCTGGCGACCCGACGGCACCGAGATCCTCACCGGACCACGCCGCACCGGACCACCGCTCGTCACTGCAGCCTGATCCGACGTCCGCCGCGCCGCGCCTGCCGGCAGTCGACCGACGCCCCACCACGGGCGCCGGTCGGCTGCCGGCTGCTCGTCGTCTCAAGGGGTATGCGTCACCTGCGCCGCGACGGCGAGCACCTGCTCCTGCGTGAACGTGTCCGGTGCCTGCAGGACGAACGTCGTCCCGTCGGGGAACTGCGCCTGCAGGTACCAGGTTCGCTGGTCCAGGTAGCCGGACTCGCACAACACCAGCTGCGCCGGCCGGCCGTTCACCGCCACGTCGAGCTGGGGACCGACCGGCCCCGGCACCGACTCCCGGACCTCGCCGGCGGGGATCACCTCGTCCGGCCGCGGGATGTGCACGGTGAGCGTCTGCTGCTCGTACGCGTCGTTCGCCAGGGTGAGAACGCGGCCCATCTTGAACCCCTGGACCGACCATCCCGCCGGGGCCAGCCCGACCGCGAGCGTGGCCGGCTGCGGACGGTCGATCAGGCTCTCGGCGACCGCCGTCACCTGCGCCGGGTCGTCGTAGGAGCCGTGGCCCTCGATGCGGACCCACTGTCCCTCCCGCCGCTCCCAGATCAGCTCGGTGTAGCCGCGGGGCGTGCAGTCCAGGTCCGTGTCGGGCCCGGTGCACCACGGTCGCGAGCCGCGGACCAGCTCGGCGTCCCGGCCGGCCACCTCGCGCTCGCGGACGTCCCCCACCCGCTCGCCCTCGGCCGGCTCGGCGCGCTCCGGCTCGTCCTCGGTGACGTAGACGGTGAAGCCCTCGCGGTACTCCGCGTCGTGGTAGTCCGCGATGGTGGCGCCGTCCCCGCTGCCGTCGAACGCCGGCCGCAGCCCCGGCGGCTGCGGGTCGAGCGAGAGCGGGAACGTCGGCATGTCGAAGCCGACCAGCGTGACGCTGCTCGGTGGCGTCGCAGGGTCCGGCGACGTGACGGCCACCGCGCCGGCCCAGGCCGCGGCAACCGCGACCAGGCCCGCACCGACGCGCAGCGCGACCCGCCGGCTGGGGCGGCGGCGACGGCGGACCGTCGGCCGCCCCTCGATCTCGGCCATCAGCGCGGCGCGGGCGGCCTGGCGGGTCGCGGTGGTCAGCGCCGGCCCGTCGGGACCGGCCTCGCGGAGCAGGGTGATCTCGTTCATCGGGGGTCCTCGAGGGGAGAGGCGGGACCGAGAGCCGCACGCATCTGGCGGCGGGCCCGGTTCAGACGGGAGCGGACGGTTCCGGTGGGGATGTCGAGCGCGGCGGCGATCTCCTCGTAGCCGAGCTGGCTCCAGGCGAAGAGCAGCAGGACGTCGCGGTCGCGAACGTGAAGCGACCCCAGGGCGGCGGCGAGCGGCCCGCGCAGCGCCTGCGCGGTCCACCGGTCGGCCGACTCGCCGGGGTCGTCGTCCCGTATCGGCGGCTCGGCGGCGACGCGGGCGAGCGCCCGGTACCGCCGCCGCTCGGTCCGCGCGTGCCCGTGCACGAGGTTCGTGGCGATGCCGATCAGCCAGGGCCGCACGTCCAGGCGCTCGGGCCGGTAGTCGGCCCGCCGCCGGAAGGCGATGAGGAAGGTCTCGCTGAGCAGGTCGTCGGCCAGCTCTCCGACCCGGCGGCCCAGATAGCGGTACACCTCGCCCGCGTGCCGGTCGAACAGGTCGGCGAAGACCTCCGGTTCGTCGAGGGACCGAGCGACCAGCGCGGCGTCCGTCGGCCGGGCCGACGGCAGCGCACGCAGAGACGGCGGCTCCGGTGGAGGTCCGGCGGCCGTCCGCACCGGGGATGTGGCCACGGACCGTGATGATCCAGCAGCGAGGGGTGAGGTCGTCACACTCCCTCATGTCCGGAGCAGCGGATCGGGTTCACGCCGGCGAGGGGAGGACCCGGGGGGGTAGCCTCCGACGGCCGGGACATCGGGGCACGCGTGGCAGGGTGCCCGCATGGGGATCGACCGCGCGGTGCTCTTCCGGCTGGCCACGAGCGAGCGCTTCGAACGGGCCGTCCGCGCGCTCCCCGGCGGAGAGACGCGGACGTGGCAGGCTGCCCGCCGGTACGTCGCCGGGCGCACCCGGGACGAGGCGCTCGCCACCACCGCCGAGGTGCTCCACCGCGGACACGCCGTCAGCGTGGACCTGTTCGGCGAGCTGGTACGCGAGCCCGCGCTCGCCGACCGGGTCGTCGACGACTACCGCCGGCTCGTCGCAGCACTCCCGCTTCCGCCGGCGGACGTGTGGCTCTCGGTGGACCTCACCCACCTGGCTCTCGACGTGGACCCGGCCGGCACTGCGGACCGGCTGGCCGCCCTCGCGTCGGAGCTCCCACCCGGACGCAGGGTGCAGGTGGGCGCCGAGGACGCCGCCCGCACCGACGCCGTCCTGACATGCATCCTGGCGGTCGCCGGCCGCGGGCTCGCCGACCGCCTGGGCGCGACGGTCCAGGCCAACCTCCGGCGGTCACCCGGTGACGTCGACGCCCTCGCCGGCAGCGGCGTGCACATCCGCCTGGTCAAGGGCGCCTACCTCGAGCCGACGGGCGCGCACCCCCACGGGGAGCCCACCGACGTGGCCTACCTCGAGCTGGCGGCACGGCTGGTCCGGCAGGGCACCTCCTGGTCGGCGGCCACCCACGACCGCCGTCTGCAGGAGGCCCTCCTGCTCCTGCAGGAACCCGTGCCGATCGAGCACCTGCTCGGCGTGCGTCCCGACGTGCTCGACGAGCTGGCTCGGCGGGGCACCCCCACCCGCGTGTACGTGCCGTACGGGCCGGACTGGTTCCGCTACTGGATGCGTCGCGTGGCCGAATCGCGCGGCGCCTGAGCGCCCGGCTCCAGGACCCGCTCGTAGAACAGCGAGTCGGCGGCATCCCGCGCCCCGGCGTAGGCGCCGAACGCCGCGGTCGGCCGGTAGCCCGCCCCCTCGTAGAGGGCGACCGCCTCCGGCTGCCGCGGCCCGGTCTCCAGCCGCAGCGTCGTCCACCCCCGGTCTCGGGCGGCCGCCTCCAGACCGGCCAGCACGGCCTTGGACAACCCTCGGCCCCGCGCCGAGGGGATGACGTACATGCGCTTGACCTCGGCAGCGTCGTCCCCCGAGCGGCCGCAGCGCGCCGCACCCCACCGCCTCACCCGAGGGGTCCCGGGCGACCAGGACGACGGAGGCGTCCGCGGCCGACGGCGGTGTCCCGGGCTCCTGCCCGCCGTCGTAGCGCGCCCGCAGCTCCTCCTGCTGGGCGGCGGCGAGCCGCTGGACGTCCGCGTCGTCCCAGGCCGCCGGGACGATCCGCGTGATGAGCGGCGCATCGTCGTGCACGCGGCGACCGTACTGACGCGTTCCACGTGGAACCGGTGACGTCCGTCAGTTCTCCAGCCGTGGCCCGTGCCACAGACTGGACCCCCGTCCCCAGGAGGTCCCGCGATGCCAGAGCCGCACCTGCGCGCCGCCGACGCCGACCGCGCAGCCGTCGCCGCCCAGCTCGGGGAGCACCTGAGCGCCGGGCGGCTCACCGTGGCCGAGTACGACGACCGACTGGCCGGCGCCTACGCCGCCCGCACCTACGGGGAGCTCGACGCGCTCACCGCCGACCTGCCCCGCCCGACCCCGCAGCCCCGGACGACGCCGGCCCCTGCGGAACGGACCTGCGACTGGCCCCACCGCGGCTGGAGCGGTGGACCCACCCAGCAGACGGCCTGGCGCAACTGGGCGGTCGTCGCGGTCATCGTGCTGACCGTCTGGACGGCCACCTCGATCGGCTCCCGGGAGCTCGGCCACTTCTGGCCGATGTGGGTGATCGGCCCGTGGGGCGCGGTGCTGCTGGCCCAGACGCTCATCCGCGGTCGGGACGACGAGCAGCGGCGCCGGCTGCCCTGAACCACGTCCCGGCGAGATCGGGACGTGGTTCCATCCGGACGGGACACCTCCCGGTCCACCCGGGCCCCGGGACGCAGCGAGCCGGCCCCTGTCGGGGACCGGCTCGTCGAGGTTGTCGTGTTGTTGTGGGCAAGGGGGGAGTTGAACCCCCACGTCCTTCCGGACACACGGACCTGAACCGTGCGCGTCTGCCATTCCGCCACTTGCCCTGGCGAGGAACGACAGTAGCAGTCCCCGCCTGCGGAACTCCGCGGAGGGGGTCGGTCGTCGTCCCTCCGGGTCCGGCGCGCAACCGGGGAACGTGAGTCGGTCCACGGTCGGCCGCGCCGTACCCGGCTACGATCATCGGTGGCAGACCGGACGTCCGCGCGAACGCAAGGGAGCGACTGTGGGTGTGCTGCAGCGCTTCGAGCGGCGGCTGGAGGGCATGGTCGGACTGGCCTTCGCCCGGATCTTCAAGGGCAAGGTCCACCCGGCGGAAATCGCCAAGGCCCTGACCCGCGAGGCCGACGAGCAGCGCTCCGTGCTGGGGGAGGGCCGTGTCCTGGCTCCCAACATCTACGACGTCCGGCTCGGCCCCACCGACCACGAGCACCTGGCCGAGTGGTCCGAGCAGCTGGCCGTGCAGCTGGCCGACATGGTCACCGAGCACATCGAGGGCGAGGGGTACCAGGTCTTCGACGCGGTCCAGGTCCGCCTCGAGCGGGACGACGAGCTGCCGACCGGCGTCTTCGAGGTCAGCTCGCACGTCGCCGACCCGGCCCGGCCGGGCACACGGACCGACGACCCTGCCGGCCCCCGCAGCGGCGCGGTGCCGTCACTGCCCCCGCTGCACGGCCGCATGGCCACCGACACCGGCCGGCAGTCGCCCTCCTCGGTCGTCGGGCGCGCAGGCAGCAGGCCCGGCGTCACCCACGTCCTGCTGGTGGACGGCCCGGGCACCCGGCACGAGCTGACCACCGGGCGCAACGTCATCGGCCGCGGCACCGACGCCGACATCCGGCTGCCCGACACCGGGGTGAGCCGCAAGCACGTCGACGTCGTCCTGGACAACGGGACGGCGATCGCCGAGGACCTCGGCTCGACCAACGGCACCCTGGTCAACGGCCGGCGGATCACCCGGCAGCCGCTCACCGACGGCGACGTCATCCGCATCGGCCACTCGGTGCTGGTCTACCGGCAGGACGGCGCGTGAGGCGGGTCGTGTCGGTGACCGAGCTCGCGAGGTCACGCAGGAAGGCAGCACGTCCCGGCACGGTGGCCACCAGCGCCGGCGAGGCGGTGCCGTGACGGCCGAGATCGTCCTGCAGATCTTCCGCTTCGGCTTCCTCCTGCTGTTGTGGTTGTTCATCTTCGCCGCGTTCCGGGTGGTCCGGGCCGACCTGTTCGGCGGCCGGGCCGGGCGGGTGGCGTCGGTGCCCCCGCGGGCGGCCGCCGGCAAGAGGAAGGCCCGCGGACCCAAGACGCTCGTCGTCACCGCCGGGCCGCTCACCGGCACGAAGATCACCCTGGGCGAGCAGCCGATCCTCGTCGGCCGCGCCGACGACTCGACCCTGGTGCTGACCGACGACTTCGCCAGCTCCCGGCATGCGCGGCTGACCAACCGCAGCGGCAACTGGTACGTCGAGGACCTCGGCTCCACGAACGGCACCTACCTCGACCAGCAGCGCGTCCAGGGCCCGCTGCTGGTGTCCCCGGGCCAGCCGATCCGCATCGGTCAGACGGCCTTGGAGCTGCGCTCATGACCCCCGTGATCACCGGCTGCCCGGTGCGGAGCGGTCGCATCCCCGGGAGCTCCACCCGATGAGCCTCGCGCTGCGCTACGCGGCCCGGTCCGACCGCGGCCTGGTCCGCGGCAACAACCAGGACTCGGTGTACGCCGGCCCCCGCCTGCTCGCCGTCGCCGACGGCATGGGCGGCCACGCCGCCGGGGACGTGGCCAGCAAGGTGGTCATCGCCGCCCTCGAGCACCTGGACGACGACGCGCCTTCCGGCGACATGCTGCAGGCGCTGCGCGAGGCGGTCTTCGACGGCAGCGAGCACCTCCGCGAGGTCATCCGCGAGTCCCCGCAGCTCGAGGGCATGGGGACCACGCTCACCGCCGTCCTCTTCGCCGGCGGCCGACTGGCGCTGTGCCACGTCGGCGACTCCCGCGCCTACCTGCTGCGCGACGGCGTGCTGCAGCAGATCACCCACGACGACACGTTCGTCCAGACGCTGATCGACGACGGGCGGATCACGCCCGAGGAGGCCAACCACCACCCCCAGCGGTCGTTGCTGCTGCGCGCCCTCAACGGGCAGGACGTCGACCCCGACCTGTCGATGCGCGAGGCCCGCGCCGGCGACCGCTACCTGCTCTGCTCCGACGGCCTGTCCGGCGTGGTCAGCGAGGAGACGCTCGCCGAAGCGCTCACCGACCCCGACCCGCAGTCGACCGCGGATCGGCTGATCGAGCTGGCCTTGCGCGGCGGCGGACCGGACAACATCACGGTGATCGTGGCCGATGTCGTCGAGGACGGCGGGGCCGGGGCCTACCCGGTCGAGCCGGTGGTCGACGGCGCCGCGGGAGACAACGTCGGGCAGCGCGAGGTCGACCCCCGCTCGGCCGCGGGCCGGGCGGCGCTGGCCGACCCGCCGCCTGCTCCCCTGACCGCCGTGGGGATGGGCCTGGCGGTCGCCCCGCCACCGCAGCGCCGCCGGCGCCGGGTGCTCTGGGCGCTCACCGCCGTCGTCCTGCTGGCCGCAGCCGGCACCGGCGCCTACGCCTGGGTGCTCTCCAACTGGTTCGTCGGCGTGCAGGAGACCGAGGCGGGCGACCGGGTGACCGTGTTCCGCGGCCTGGACACCTCGCTGCTGGGCATGGACCTCAACCAGGTGGCCGACGTGACCGACCTCCCCGTCGCGGACCTCACGCCGGCCGGCGCGAACAAGGTCGCACGGGGCATCGAGGCCACCGACGCCGTCCACGCCGAGCGGATCGTCACCATGCTGCTCGAGCAGCGGCTGCCGCTGTGCCCCGCAGCCGACGAGGACGCCGAGCCGTCGGCGGCCACCCCCACCCCGTCGCCGGCGGCCCCCGGCGCACCGAGCCCGAACGGCAGCGCCGCACCGACCCCCGCCGCACCGACCACCGCCCCACCGACCACCGCCCCGACGACGGAGCGCTTCACGACGACGCTCGAGCCCGGAGTGGACTGCCGGGAGGCACGGTGAACGGGCTCGCAAGCTCGCGCGCCGGCACAGCAGCGCGGCGTGAACGCGTCCGACGAGCGTGCGAGGAGGCCCCGTGAGCGCCGGCCTGTCGACCGACCCCCGCGCCGCCGCGCCGGGGACGACCACACCGCCCAAGCGGCGCGGCACCGAGCTGGCCCTGCTCGCCTTCGCCGTCCTGATCACCCTGGTCGCCCAGGCCATCGTCGACCTGACCGTCACCGGGTCGCTCACCACGGAGCTGGCCACCTTCGGCCTGTGGTTCGCCGCGCTGTGGACGGTGGTGCACCTCGTCGTCCGCCGCTGGGCTCCGTACGCCGACCCGCTGCTGCTGCCGGCGGTCGCGCTGTTGGTCGGCCTGGGGCTGACGATGATCCACCGGCTCGACCTCGCCGACCAGGTCGACGGCGCCGGCGGCCGCGAGAACGCCCCCGCCCAGCTGGTCTGGGCCACGCTTGGCGTCGTCCTGTTCGTCGTCGTCCTCGTGGTGCTGCGCGACCACCGGTTGCTGTCCCGCTTTGCCTACACGCTCGCGCTCGTCGGCCTGGTGCTGCTGGCCATCCCGGCGGTGCTGCCGGCCTCCCTCTCCGAGGTCAACGGCGCCAAGATCTGGATCCGCGTCGCGGGCTTCAGCATCCAGCCGGGCGAGTTCGCCAAGATCTGCCTGACCGTCTTCTTCGCCGCCTACCTGGTCGACAAGCGCGACGTCCTGGCACTGGCCAGCCGCCGCGTCATGGGCCTGGAGCTGCCCCGCGGCCGCGACCTCGGTCCGGTGCTGGTCGCCTGGATGCTCTCGATCCTGGTGCTGGTCTTCGAGCGCGACCTCGGCAGCTCGCTGCTGCTGTTCGGCATCTTCGTGGTGATGCTCTACGTGGCCACCGAGCGGGCCAGCTGGCTGGTCATCGGCCTGGGCCTCTTCGCCGGGGGTGCGCTCATCGCCTACCAGCTGTTCGGCCACGTGCAGCAGCGCGTCGACTCCTGGCTGGACCCCTTCGCGTACTACGAGGGCTCCGGCTTCCAGGTGGCGCAGGCGCTGTTCGGCCTGGGCACCGGAGGGCTGTTCGGCGCCGGGCTGGGCGGGGGCCGCCCCGACACGGTGCCGATCGCCGAGAGCGACTTCATCGCCGCCGCGATCGGCGAGGAGCTGGGCCTGTTCGGCCTGGTCGCGGTGATCATCGTCTACCTCATCCTGGTGGAGCGCGGACTGCGCACCTCGCTGATCGTCCGCGACGCCTTCGGCAAGCTGCTGGCCGCCGGCCTGTCCTTCACGATCGCCTGGCAGGTGTTCGTCGTCCTCGGCGGCGTCACCGGCCTGCTCCCGCTCACCGGGCTGACCACGCCGTTCCTCGCCTACGGCGGCTCGTCGCTGGTGGCCAACTTCGTGCTGGTCGCCGTCCTGGTGCGGATCAGCGACGCCGCCCGCCGTCCGGCCGCTCCGGTCGGCCCGCCGAAGCCGGCGCTCGGTGACGCTCCCACCGAGGTGGTGCAGACGTGAACGCCCCGCTGCGCCGCGTCGCGATCAGCGTGCTGGTCCTCTTCACGCTGCTGATCGTCAACGTGAACGTCATCCAGGTGGTCCGCTCCGAGGAGCTGCGCGCCGACGTCCGCAACACCCGGGTGCTGGCCGAGGAGTACGACCGGGAGCGCGGGTCGATCGTCGTCGGCGGCACCGAGATCGCCAACTCCGTCCCGACCGACGACCGGCTGACCTACCTGCGGCAGTACCCCCTGGGCCCGCTGTACGCGCACACCACCGGCTACTACTCGCTGGTCTACGGCAACGCCCAGATGGAGCGGGCGGCCGACGAGGTGCTCTCCGGCGACGACGCCCGGCTGTTCACCCGGCGCCTGGCCGACCTGTTCACCGGCCGCGACCCCTCCGGGGGCGACGTCGTCCTCACTCTGGACCCGGCGGTCCAGGAGACGGCGATGGCGGCCCTCGAGGACGTCACCGGCGCGGTCGTGGCCCTGGACCCCTCGACCGGGGCGGTGCTGGGCATGGCGAGCACACCGACGTACGACCCCAACCTGCTGTCGAGTCACCAGCCCGAGGAGATCCGCGAGTACTGGGAGCAGCTCGAGTCCCTCGAGGTCGACCCCCGGCTGAACCGGGCCATCGACGCGCGCTACTCACCGGGGTCGATCTTCAAGGTCGTCGTGGCCGCCGCCGCGCTGGCCAGCGGGGAGTACACGCCGGAGACCGTCGTCCCCGCGCCGGAGGAGTTCCCGCTCCCCCAGTCGACACAGACCCTGGAGAACTTCGGCGGGTCGGCGTGCGACCCCAGCGGCGAGCAGAGCCTGATCGAGGCGCTGACCATCTCCTGCAACACCGCGTTCGCCCAGCTCGGGATCGAGCTCGGCGAGGAGCGGATCCGGGAGATGGCCGAGGCGTTCGGCATCGACGGGAACGGCTTCGACATCCCGCTGACCGTGGAGCCCAGCACGATCGGCGAGATCCAGAGCGAGGCCGAGCTGGCGGTCAGCTCGATCGGCCAGCAGGACGTGCAGCTCACCCCGCTCCAGGCAGCGATGATCGCCTCCGCGGTGGCCAACGACGGAACGCTGATGAGCCCCTACCTGGTCGACCAGGTGCGTGCCCCGGACCTGTCGGTCATCGACCAGACCGATCCCGAGGTGCTCAGCGAGCCGGTCTCGGCCGAGGTCGCGAACCAGCTGACCGAGATGATGGTCAGCGTCGTCGAGGACGGCAGCGGCCGCCGCGCCCAGATCCCCGGCATCGAGGTCGCGGGCAAGACCGGGACGGCGGAGAACGCCGGACCCGACCACAACTGGTTCATCGGGTTCGCCCCGGCCGACGACCCCCAGATCGCCGTCGCGGTCTTCGTGGCCAACGGCGGGGGCACGGGTGGCGACATCTCCGCGCCCATCGCCCGTGAGGTCATGCAGGCCTACCTCGAGGGGCAGGGCGGCTGATGGCGCTGTCGACCGGGACGACCCTCGCCGGGCGCTACGAGATCACTGCACCCATCGCGACCGGCGGGATGGGTGAGGTGTGGCGCGCCCGGGACCGTGTCCTCGACCGCGTGGTCGCCGCCAAGGTGCTGCGCAGCGAGTTCACCGGTGACCCGAGCTTCGTGGCCCGCTTCCGCAACGAGGCCCGGCACACCGCGGCGCTCTCGCACCCGAACATCGCCTCGGTCTACGACTACGGGGAGACCGAGGACGAGCGCGGCGCGCAACTGGCGTTCCTCGTCATGGAGCTGGTCGAGGGCAAGCCGCTGGTGACGATCCTCCACGAGGAGGGACGGCTGCCGGTCGACTGGACGCTGCACGTCCTCGGCCAGGCCGCCGACGGGCTCTCCGCCGCCCACCAGGCCGGGGTCGTCCACCGGGACATCAAGCCGGGCAACCTCATCGTGCGCCCCGACGGCGTGGTGAAGTTGACCGACTTCGGCATCGCCCGCGCCCGCGACGCGACACCGCTGACCCGCACCGGGATGGTCGTCGGCACCGCCCAGTACCTCTCCCCCGAGCAGGCGCAGGGCTTCGAGGTCACCGCCGCCTCCGACGTCTACTCCCTGGGCGTCGTCGGCTACGAGTGCCTGACCGGCGTCCGCCCCTTCGACGGAGAGTCCCAGGTCGCCGTCGCCCTGGCACACATCAACCGCCCCCCGCCGCCGCTGCCGGCCGACGTGCCGCCCGCGGTTCGGCTGCTCGTCGAGCGCGCCCTGGCCAAGGACCCGGCCGACCGCTTCCCCGACGGCGCTGCGTTCGCGGCCTCGATCCGGTCGGTGGCCTCCGGCCATGGACCCGCCCCCGCCCACCCGGCGGCCGCGCCGGTCGCGTCGCCCCCGTACCCCCTCGGGTCGTCGACCGCCCGGACCGAGGTCGTCGACGGCGACCTCGCGGACTCCCGAACCCGGGTGCTCGGGGCCGCCTCCGCCGCGGGTGCGGCCGCCACCGGCGCCTGCACCTCCGTGGGCGCCATGCCGCCGCTGCGCCGCCCACCGCAGGACGACGAGGACTGGGGCGCTCCGGCGGACGACGACGACGGCCGGCGGCGCAACCGCTGGGTGTGGCTGGTCGCCGGCCTGCTGGTGCTCGCGCTGCTGGGCAGCGGCATCTGGTCGCTGCTGGGCAGCGGGGAGGACGCCCCGCGCACCGACGCGGAACCCACCACGGCCGCGGCCCCCGTGCCCGAGACCTTCTTCGTGGACTCGGCCCGCTACCTCGGCCGCGACGTCGACGAGGCCGAGGAGGAGCTCCAGGACGCCGGCCTGCAGGTGGTGACCGAGGAGGTGGACGTGACCGGGCTCGGCCGCCCGGTCAGCGAGGACGAGGTCGTGGACGTCACCCCGGCCGACCAGGAGGTGCCGCTGGACGGCACCGTCACGCTCTTCTACGCCCCCGAGGACTTCACCCCGGGCACCGATGAGGACGAGGAGCCGGTGCGGGAGGAGGACGAGGAGGTTCCCGCACAGGAGACCGCCCCGGCGCCGCCCCGGACGACCGCGCCGGCCCCGACCACGACACGCAGCACCGCACCGACGACCGCCAGTACGACCACCACGACCCAGTCACAGCCGACCGAGGACACCGAGACACCCACCCCGGAGCCCGGCACACCCGCGCCGGAGCCGGAGGAGCCCGCGGATCCGGACACTGACGCCGAGCTCCCGGAGGAGCAGGTGCCGGAGCAGCCGGCGGATGCGGCGGACGCGGCGGACGCGGCAGGCCCGACGGAGTGAGCCCGACCGCCCGTGCCGCCCGGGATTGCGGGGCCGCAGGGGTTAGGCTGCCCGCCGGCCCACCCGTCCGCTGCGCTCCGCCGGGCCCCGCCCGGACGCAGGACCGCACCGCCCGAGAGGACCTCCGATGACCACGCCGCAGGTGCTCGGCGAGCGCTACGAGATCGGCGGGGTGCTCGGCCGTGGCGGCATGGCCGAGGTGCACCGTGGCCGCGACCTCCGTCTCGGCCGCGAAGTGGCGGTCAAGGTGCTGCGCAGCGACCTCGCCCGCGACCCCTCCTTCCAGGTGCGCTTCCGCCGCGAGGCGCAGGCCGCGGCGTCGCTGAACCACCCGGCGATCGTCGCCGTGTACGACACCGGCGAGGACCGGACGTCGACCGGCGCGACCCCGTACATCGTCATGGAGTACGTCGAGGGCGAGACGCTGCGCGACGTGCTGCGCCGGGAGGGCGTGCTCTCCCCGGCGCGGGCGATGAGCTTCGCGGCCGACATCTGCGCCGCCCTCGACTTCAGCCACCGCAACGGCATCGTGCACCGCGACGTGAAGCCCGGGAACGTGATGATCACGCCCCAGGGCACGGTCAAGGTCATGGACTTCGGCATCGCGCGGGCGGTGTCGGACTCGGCCGCCACGATGACCTCCACGGCCGCGGTGATAGGGACCGCGCAGTACCTCTCCCCCGAGCAGGCCCGCGGCGAGAGCGTCGACGCCCGCTCCGACGTCTACTCGGTCGGCTGCCTGCTCTACGAGCTCGTGACCGGTGCCCCGCCGTTCACCGGCGACTCCCCCGTCTCGGTGGCCTACCAGCACGTGCGGGAGGACCCGCGACTGCCGTCGTCGGTGAACCCCGTCATCCCGCCGGACCTCGACGCGATCCTGCTCAAGGCACTGAGCAAGAACCCGGCGAACCGGTACCAGTCGGCCGCCGAGATGCGCAACGACCTGATGCGGGCGCTCGCCGGCCAGCGGGTCGAGGCCACGCCGGTGATGGGGGACGCCGAGAAGACCGCGATCATCGCCGCCCCGCCCGGCAGGTACGGCGGCGGGGGCTGGAACGACGAGGACGACGCCGCCCGCACGCGCCGGCGCAACCGGATCATCGCTGCCGTGGTCGCGGGCGTGCTGCTCCTCGGCGGGATCATCGCGCTGGCGCTGACGCTGGGTGGCGGCGAGGAGGCGCCGCAGGACCCGGCTGTCGCCCAGGTGGAGGTGCCTCAGCTCGTCGGCCAGCAGCAGGAGGCGGCCGAGGCGCTGCTCGCCGACGTGGGCCTGGAACTCGGTGACGTGGCCACGCAGGTCACCGAGGACGAGACCGAGGTCGGCACCGTCCTGGACAGCACCCCGGCCAGCGGCGCCCAGGTCGACGAGGGCACCGCCGTGGCGCTGACCGTCGGTGTCGAGCCGGACACGGTCGAGGTGCCGGCCGTCGTCGGCCTGGACGCCGACCGCGCCGAGACCACGCTGGAGAACGCCGGCTTCGAGAGCGTGACGACCGAGGAGGTCGACTCGCTCCGGCCCGGGGGCACGGTCACCGGCGTCGAACCCGGCGAGGGGGAGTCGGTGGACCCGAGCACCACGATCACCCTCCAGGTCTCCGACGGCGACGCCGAGGTGCCCGACGTCGTCGGTCAGCAGCAGGCGGCGGCCACCCAGGCGCTGCGGGACGCGGGCTTCGCCGTCGTCGTCCCCGAGGAGGTCGCGTCCGACCAGCCCGAGGGCACCGTCATCGCGACCGACCCGGCCGGGGGCGCGCAGGCGACGGCCGACGAGCAGATAACCCTGCAGGTCTCCAGCGGCCCGGCCGAGCCCGAGACGGTCGCCGTCCCGGACGTGGTCGACCAGCCCCTGGCGGCGGCGCAGCAACAGCTCCAGGCGGCCGGCTTCGCCGTGACCGTCCGGGAGGTCCCGGCCAGCGACCCCGGCGACGTCGACGTGGTCCTCTCCACCAACCCGGCGGCGGGCACGCAGGCCGCCCCGGGCAGCACGGTCACCGTGACCGTCGGCGTGGCACCCACGACGCCTCCCCCGGACGGCGGCGCCCCTCCGACGAACTGACGGCCGCACGACGGACGCGGG
This sequence comes from Geodermatophilus sp. DF01-2, assembly GCF_004571065.1. Taxonomy (GTDB): domain Bacteria; phylum Actinomycetota; class Actinomycetes; order Mycobacteriales; family Geodermatophilaceae; genus Geodermatophilus. The sequence goes on along the minus strand of NZ_SPQN01000053.1, from coordinate 8,186 downwards.
GCCCTCCCCCCACACCGGGGAAGCGCCCTGCGTCCGCCCTGGGGCGGTTCAGGCGGTCGTGGCGACCGTGGTGAGCCGGTGGGCCGCCGCGGTGGCCGCCTCCAGGGCAACCGGGTCGGGAGCCAGGCCGCAGGTCTCCAGCCAGGTGGCGAGCATCCGGTGGCCGCCCTCGGTGAGCACCGACTCGGGGTGGAACTGCACGCCCTCGATGGGCAGCTCGCGGTGCCGCAGCGCCATCACGATGCCCGACGGCGTCGTCCCGGTGACCTCTAGCTCGTCGGGCACGGTGGCGCGGTGCACGGCGAGGGAGTGGTAGCGCGTGGCGGTGAACGGCGACGGCAGCCCGGCGAGCACGCCGGCGCCGTCGTGCACCACCTGGCTGGTCTTGCCGTGCAGGAGCTCCGGCGCGCGCACCACCTCGGCGCCGAACGCCTCGCCGATCGCCTGGTGACCCAGGCACACGCCCAGGACCGGCGTGCCGGCCTCCGCGGCCGCCCGAACCATCGGGACCGTCACCCCGGCGGCGGCCGGCGTGCCCGGTCCGGGGGAGAGCAGCACTCCGGCGACGTCGAGGTCGGGCAGCTCGTCGACGGTGACGGCGTCGTTGCGCCGGACGACGCACCGCACGCCCAGCTGGCCCAGGTACTGGACCAGGTTGTAGACGAAGCTGTCGAAGTTGTCGACGACGAGGACGGGGCGGCTCACGGTCCTTGTGTACCAAAAGGACCCCGTGCCCCCGTCCGGCCCCTCGAAGGACCCCCTCTTCCCCACCCCTCGCACGCTCGCGGCGGAACCCGGGAGGGGGCCGAGGACAGTCCTTCTACCTGCACGGGGCCTCAGCCGTCAGTGGCTGTGGCGTGCTCCATGTCGAGCGGGCCGTCGTAGGCGGGCAGTGTGAGCTCCGTCTGCTCCTGGACGGCGAAACCCAGCCCGTAGTCCTCCACCGCCTGCTGGAACACCTGCACCTGCGGCGACGCGGCCAGCTGGGCGCGGACCGCATCGGCGTCCCCGATCGCGGTGACGACGAACGGCGGCGAGTACGTGCGGCCCTGCAGCAGCAGCACGTTCCCGACGCAGCGGACGGCGCTGGTCGCCAGCAGCCGCTGGTCCATGATCGCCACCGCGTCGGCGCCGGACGCCCACACAGCGTTGACCACGGCCTGCACGTCGGACTGGTGGATGACGACGTCGTCCGGCCGGGCGCCGATCGGCAGCGAACCGTCCGGCCGACGGGGGGCGTCGTCCAGGGTGATCACCACTCCCGGCCCGGTGAGGGCCACCAGGCCGGCCGAGAGTGTCCCGGCCCCCGCGGCTTCCTGAGCGGCCGCCACGTCGCCGTAGCGGGACGCCGCCTGGTCGGTGAGGGCCTGCACCTGGGCCTGCAGCGTCGCCAGCTGCTCCTGCTGCCGGGCGACGACGTCCTCGCGGGCGGGGATGAGCACGGAGAGCTCGGTGGCCTCGCCGCCGCGCAGGTCCGTCCCCTGGGCCGTCTGGCCGGACGTGGCGAACAGCAGCCCCGCCGCCAGGGCCACCACCGGCACCAGGGCGGCCCATGCGGTACCCCCACGGGCCGCCCGGGAGGTCAGGCTGCGGACTCCGGCCACGATCACAGCTTAGGCTGGAGGCGGTCACGGCCGGCCGCGACGGACCGGCCCCGGAGGGAGTTCGCACGGTGCCCAAGTCCAAGGTGCGCAAGAAGTCGGTCTACACGCCGCCGCAGGGCACCCTGCAGTCCGGGACGACGAGCCCGCGGGCCGCGCAGCCCAGCCCGCGCTGGTATGCCCCGCTCATGGTCGCCCTCATGCTGCTGGGGCTGCTGTGGATCGTCGTGTTCTACGTCGCCGGGGACCGGATCCCGTTCATGTCCGCGCTGAACGCCTGGAACTTCGCCATCGGCTTCGGCCTCATGGTGGCCGGCCTCATCATGTCGATGCGCTGGCGTTGACGGAGGACTTTCTCCCGAGCCCTTCGTCGAAGAACCTCCTCCTCCCACCCTCCGCAGGCTCGGGGCCGGCGCCCTGGAGGAGGCCGACGCCAGGTGAGGGCCGCGCCCGGGAGGGGACCGGTACCGCCACGTGACGAGGCCCTCGTCCCCACCCGGGGCGGGGGCCGCTCGCTCGTGACGACCCGTGCACGCACAGTGTTGTGCACAGGCGGTGCTGTGCACAGCCGGACCCGAGTGTCCACAGGTCGACAAAGCGGGATTCCCCCAGAGTTGTCCACCGTGTGTGGAGAACGCATGTTCGACGGCGAGCGCCTGACCTGCAGATTCACTCCGGTTGGGACAGATGTGACGAGAAGGGCACCGGAGTAACTACAGGCCTGTGACTCCGTCCCCAGTTGTGCACACAGCTGTGGACGAATCGACATGGCGCCAGCGGCCGGGACAACGGCTCCCGCCCCCGCTACCCGCTCCGCGGACCTGCGACACGCGGGCTGACCACGCCGGACACCCGGTCGTCAGCGCCGTCGCCAGGACGCCGACGGCCCCCGGTCCGCCTGGGGACCGGGGGCCGTCGGGTGGGGACCGTGGACTACGACCGGACGAGCTCCAGGACGGTCGCGTTCGCCATCCCACCGCCCTCGCACATCGTCTGCAGGCCGTAGCGGGTACCGGTGGCCAGCATGGTGTGGACGAGCGTGGTCATGATGCGTGCCCCCGAGCCGCCCAGCGGGTGGCCCAGCGCGATGGCGCCGCCACGGGGGTTGACCCGGTCGAGGTCGGCGCCCGTCTCGACCTGCCAGGCCAGCGGAACCGGTGCGAAGGCCTCGTTGACCTCGAACACGCCGATGTCGTCGACCGACAGGCCCGAGCGCTGCAGCACCTTGTGCGTCGCCGGGATGGGCGCGGTCAGCATGATGATCGGGTCGTCGCCGGCCATGACCGTGGTGTGGATGCGCACCAGCGGGCGCAGGCCGAGTTCGCGGGCCTTCTCGGAGGTGGTGACCAGCAGCGCGGCCGACCCGTCGGAGATCTGGCTGGCGTTGCCCGCGCTGATGACGCCGTCGGCCTTGAACGGGGTCTTCAGCGAGCCGAGCTTCTCCAGGGTGCCGCCGGGGCGGATGCCTTCGTCGGCGCTGACCACGGTGCCGTCGGGCGTCGTGACCGGGGCGATCTCCTCGTCGAAGGCGCCGTCGGCCTGGGCCTTGGCTGCCTTCTCGTGCGAGGCGAGGGAGAACTCGTCGAGCTGGGTGCGGGAGAAGCCCCAGCGCTCGGCGATCATCTCGGCGCCCACGCCCTGGTTGGGAAAGACCCCGTCGTAGCGCTCCAGGAAGCGCGGCCCGAGCGGCCGGCCGGCGCCGGCGGCCTCGCTGCTCGCCGAGCCCATCGGCACCCGGCTCATCGACTCCACCCCACCGGCGACCACGACGTCGGCCTGGCCGCTGACCACCGCCGCGGCGGCGAAGGCGACCGCCTGCTGCGAGGACCCGCACTGCCGGTCGATCGTGGTCCCGGGCACCGACTCCGGCCAGCCCGCGGCCAGCACGGCGTTGCGGCCGATGCAGAAGGTCTGCTCGCCGACCTGGCTCACGCACCCCCAGAAGACGTCGTCGACCACGACCGGGTCGATGCCGGTCCGCGCGGCCAGGGCCTCGAGCACGGAGGCGGACAGGTCGACGGCGTGCACGCCGGACAACCCCCCGCCTCGCTTGCCCACCGGGGTGCGCACCGCGGCGCAGATGACGGCATCTCGCATGACCACTCCTCGTCGACGTGGGCGGTGTCACGCCCCTGCCGCGATGGTAGGACGTCCACGCATCCGGGCCGAGTGGCCGCCTGGGAAGCTGGGCGACGTGGAGTGGTCGGCACGCTCGGCGGAGACGGCGGTCCTGGCTCTCCTGGGGGCCGTGCTGGCCGTGGTCGCGGTGCTGCTCGACCCGCTGGGCCGGGTGCTCGTCGGCGGGGCCGCCGTCCTGCTGCTGGCCCTGGCGGCCCGTGACCGGCTGCTGCGACCGCGGCTGGCAGCCGGGCCGGCCGGGGCCGTCGTCCGTCGGCTGACCGGCACCACCGAGCTGCCGTGGGCACGGCTGCGGGTGCAGGTGCGGGAGAGCCGGCGCTGGGGGGTGCGCTCCCGGCTGCTGGAGCTGGACACCGCGACCGGACCGGACGACGACGGCGTGCTGGTGCTGCTCGGGCGCCGGGACCTGGGCGCCGACCCGGGCGAGGTCGCCCGGGCACTGCGTGCGCTGCGGCCCGGCTGAGCGGCCCCGCCCGGAGCCCTGACGGCCCCCTTGCAGGGTCCCGCGCGAGCCTGCGAGTGGCGGGGGGCAAGGGGGTCCTTCTCGGGGTCCTCTCGGGGTTCGCTAACCGAGGACGACGACCGTCGGCACGGTGAGCGCGATGACCACAAGCGCCGCGGTCAGCAGCATGAGGCCCAGCACCTGCACCTCCGTCCGCCGCCGGGCCAGGACGACCAGTCCCGTGGCGACGAAGCCGGCCACCAGGCCACCCAGGTGGCCCAGCAGCGAGACGCCGGGCAGGAAGCTGATGAACACGTTGATCGCCAGCAGGGTGAGCAGGCCCCGGAGGTCCTCGCGGCGGGCGAGCATCATCACGGCGAGCCCGCCGAGCAGGCCGTAGATGGCCGCGGACGCGCCGGCGACCGGGCGCCCCGGCTCCCCGAACAGCTGCAACGCGGCCGCGCCGCCGAGCAGGGAGATCACGTAGACGGCGAGGTAGCGCCAGCGGCCGAGCTGGCGTTCGAGCTCGGAGCCGAAGATCAGCAGCGCCAGCATGTTGAGCACCAGGTGCAGCGGTCCGATGTGCAGGAACGCCGCGGTGAGCAGCCGCCAGTCCTCCCCCAGCTGGACCAGGACGGGGATCTGGGCGAACCGGGCGAACAGCGGCGAGAACTGGTTGTCCAGCGGATTCGCGCCCGCCAGGCCGGCGGAGACCGCGGTCACCACGAACACGACCACGTTGAGCACGATCAGGCTGATCGTCACGGCCCCGAAGCGCCGGCCGGCCCGCCGCAGCAGCGGCGCCTGGCGGGGCCGGCGCACGCTCGCCCGGCCCTCGCGGACGCACTCCGGGCACTGGAACCCCACGGAGGCGGGGGTCATGCACTCCGGGCAGATCGGCCGGCCGCACCGCGCACAGGAGATGCCGGTGGGCCGGTCCGGGTGCCGGTAGCAGGTCGTCCTCGGGGACGCCGGCTGGGGCCGGCCGGGGCCGGCGCCCCCGTCGTCCGGGCTGGTGGTCAGCTGCGCTGCACCTCGACCGACTGCAGGACGACGTCCTCCACGGGACGGTCGCCACGACCGGTCTGCACCTTGGCGATGCGGTCGACGACGTCGCGACCGGCCTGGTCGGCCACCTCACCGAAGATCGTGTGCTTGCCGGTGAGCCAGGTGGTCGGCGCGACGGTGATGAAGAACTGGGAGCCGTTGGTGCCCGGGCCGGCGTTGGCCATGGCCAGCAGGTAGGGCTTGGTGAAGGCGAGGTCCGGGTGGATTTCGTCGCCGAACTGGTAGCCGGGGCCGCCGATGCCCTGCCCGAGGGGGTCGCCCCCCTGGATCATGAAACCGTCGATGATCCGGTGGAAGACGGTGCCGTCGTAGAGGCGGTCGGTGCTCTTCGCGCGGGTCTGCGGGTGGGTCCACTCGCGGCGGCCCTCGGCCAGGTCGGCGAAGTTCGCGACCGTCTTGGGGGCATGGTCGGGGAACAGGTCGACGGTGATGTCGCCGTGGTTGGTGTGCAGGACGGCGCGCCGTGCAGGCTGGGTCTGTTCGGTCACGACGTCCACTCTCCCACTGGTCCGCACCCCGCGAGGCACGGGGAGCAGCGTCTGCTCGTCGCGCCGGGCGCTCGCCGGCCCGTCGCGCAGCTCGGCGCCGTCGGTGTGCCCGTGGGCGTCCACCGCGAGTCCGAGGACCCCGTCCTCTTCGCCGGTGGCCTGCACGGTGCAGTCCCGGTCGCCGGGGTCGTCCGACGGTCCAGGATCTTCCGTGCCGTGGCTCGCCCGGCCGCTGGGCCGGCGGAGGTCGCGGCGTCCAGGGTCGGAGGTCCCGGCCTCGAAGGCCGGAGGCTCCAGACGGAGGGTGGAGACGAGGGGGATCGAACCCCTAAGAGCGTCCGCCAGTAGGCGCTTGACCAAGATCGACGACGTGGGGTGCGGCGTGGCGCCGACATGAAAGCAGGCACGAGTCCAACGATCAGGAGTTCTCACGCTCTGTGATCGGAGGGGTCTCGTGCCTGCCGTCCCATCATGCATCCTTGACCCGCTGCGCGAGGAGTTCCTCGCCCTGTTGCCGGCGCGTGTCGATGACCATCCGCTGGGCTGTCACCGACCCCGGATCGACGACGCGGTGGTGTTCGACAAGCTGGTCGAGGCGCTGGTCTTCGGCGCCGGCTACGAGCGGATCGCCGACGCCACCTGCTCGGCGACCACGATGCGCCGACGCCGGGACGAATGGATCCGGCTGGGATTGTTCGACCGGCTGCGACTGGCCTGCCTGGACGCCTACGACACGATGATCGGCCTGGACCTGGCCGACCTGGCCGTGGACGGCTGCACCACCAAGGCCCCGTGCGGCGGCGACTGCGCCGGCCGCAGCCCGGTCGACCGCGGCAAGGGCGGCATGAAGCGCTCCCAGCTGTCCGACGGCGCCGGCATCCCGATGGCCACGGTGTCCGCGCCGGCCAACACCGTCGACCACGCCCTGCTGGGCCAGACCCTGGACGCGCTCAAGGACTTCTCGCCCCTACCTGCCGATCCGACGGTGCACCTGGACGCCGGCTATGACTACCGGCCCTGCCGGGAAGCACTCCACGAGCGGGGCCTGCTCGGCCAGATCGCGCACCGCGGTGAACCGGCTCCCATCCAGGTCGGCAAGCGGTGGGTGGTGGAGCGGACCAACTCCTGGCTCAACGACTTCGGCAGGCTGCGTCGCTGTACCGAACGCCGCCAGGTCTGCGTTGACGCCTACCTTGCGCTGGCCGCCGCCATCGTCACTGTCCGTGCATTGTGCCGGGCCGCCTGGCGCCTCTACCGCTGGGCCACCCGGCCAAGATCACCACGCATCCGCTGACCTACTGGCGGGGGCTCTAACCCCCGCCTTGCAAAATCGACCGAGAGGTGGTTTGGCAGAGTGGGCTGTGACTGAAAACCTGTCCTGACCTGGGCTTTCGTTGTTGACACTTATCAGACGCGGTTGGCCGTTTTCGGGCGTTTTGCGGACTATCTGCGGACCGTGTGCGGACTGGCGCCGGTGGCCGTGTCACTCGGCGACCTCGCCCCCCACGGCAACGTCCACGACGGGTCCGCGAGGATCTGCTTCGGTGAAACCACAGTGATCGGCGCCAGCGGGGCGCACGTGTTCGTCGACGAGTCCAAGCGACGCGGCTATCTGCTGGCCGCCGTCGCCGTGCCGGCCGACGACCTCCATACCGTGCGGAAGGTGCTGCGGGACCTGGTCCTCCCCGGACAGCGCCGGCTGCACATGAAGGACGAGAGCGACCCGCGACGGCGAGCTATCGCCTCGGCCATCGTCCGCTTCGGCGCGCGGGCCATCGTCTACGACGCCGCCCGTCGTTACCGCACTGACCGTGACCGCCGAGAAGCATGCCTCCGGCTGCTGGTCGACGACGCCGCAGCGCGCGGCGTCCACGCTCTCGTGCTGGAGCAAGACGACAGCTTGGTGGTCTCCGACCGCCGAATCCTCTACCGCGCTGCCCGGCACGCCGGGTGTGCCGAGACGCTGCGCTACGACCATCGCCGAGCCGGCACCGAGCAGCTGCTCGCGTTGCCGGACGCCGTCGCGTGGTGCTGGGCTAGAGGCGGGGACTGGCGGCGCCGCATCGGCCCTGCCGTCATCGACGTACGCCAGGCATGATCCTGGGGGCCGGAAAAGCGCGAAGCCCGAGCGCCACGGTCGTCCGGCCGGGTCTCGGGCTCACTTCCGCACAGCTATTGCCGTGGGCACCACCAACTATAGGACGTGAGCGGACACCCTGTCACGCCCGCAAGTCTGGCCCTCCGTACTGGGCTGCTGATCGAGCCTGTCGCAGAGACCTGTGGTGAGGCCGGGCGACCGAAGGCGCGGCGTGCTCGGCCCAGGGTGCTGGAGGCCGGTGGTCGGGCGCTCGCGGGCCGGTTGCCTGACCGGGAACGGTGGCTGCGCCGCGGCGCCGGGTGGCGCGGCCACCGGCGTGGCCACGGTCAGGCGGTGGCGAGCCGGTGGGC